>CAZYMT010000061.1:0-15688 GCA_964649035.1 uncultured Rhodobacterales bacterium | reverse complement strand
CACCTTCCGCTGGCGCGATTACAAACGTCACTTCACCAGTCTCCAAATTCACGGAATAGTCGGCATCCGCAGGAACCAAATCTCCGTCCACAGCAACTTTCACTGTATTAAGCACAGGTTTGTTGATTGCGCGAACTTGCACAGCTTCACCAGATCTATAATTTTTAACCAACTGAAAAACTGTCTGAATTTCATCGCCAACACCAATTTCTTGATCGGTCTCTTCGGTGTCTTTCATCGGTAGGCACGATTTATAATCGCTCCAGTCTTTCCAGCGAAATCCGAACACCTGCCCAGACCGCGCCTCGAAAAATTCGATCACAGCCGCCAAATCATCCAATGATCGCATGCCGACGCCGGCATCGTAGCGACGTCTCGATTGCGACCAAGGGCTGTTGCGCTCCTCGAACCCGTTAGAGAGCGTTACAATCTCTGTCCGACGCTCCGGACCACCGACCGAGCCAAAAGACAAGCTCGCTGGAAACCTAACTTCATGAAAATTCATGCCGCTCTCCTAAAAAAAATTAACTGTTGCGCTGGCCGCGCCGCATCGCGCGATTGATTCCCGCCGCGATTTGTGTCCGAGATTTCTGAAATCCAGCCACATCCGGCGTAGTGATATTCATCGTTACATTCACCGTGCCGCCACCGGCACCACCACGAACGCCAAGCTTGCCGTCTGCACCACGCGCCAACGGCATGATCGCCTCGGGACCGGCCTCCCCCATTAACCCAACGCCACCGCGCATCGGGAAATTAGTCGGCCCATTTACCACACCACCTTGTGCAAATGCGGACACACGACCACCGGAAAACGCGCCGCCATCCGCGAACTGAAACAGCCCGGAAAACAAGTCGCCGATACCGCTACCAACCGCGTCGGTAATCGGCGTAATCGCAGAGTTAAACGCCGAATTAGCCATGCTTGTCGCCAAATTTCCCAACACATCCGTCAGGTTCGCGCCATCAACGACCAAATCGCCAATCGCAGTTTTTAATCCAGAACTCAAATTCCGGCTCAGTCCCCGCGCCTCATCCCCGGCCGAGGTCACCGCAACCTTCATCCCTTCAAGCTCCGCCTGAAATGCCGCCGTCGCATTCTGTGTCCCGGTTAGGCTTCCTTCAAGGTCGCCAAGCAACCCGTCCAAAGCCTCCAGATCATTCTCAATATCCGCCATATCTACCCCTTCAAATCATCAGGAAACCGCGCCGACAAATCGGCAAAACTACCGCGCGACAAGGACGTCGATGCATCCGCATCAATCCCTGCCATCAGCAGTAATTCTGCCGGCGTCAAAGCCCAGAAACGATCCGGGGATAGCCGCAAATCGACCATCCCCAATCGCATCAATTTTGCCCAAGCAACTTTAGGCATCCGGCACCGCGAACGTCACACGCAGCAGTTTTGCCGCCGCTTTAGCCGCCGCAACGGGTCCGCCGTCAACGTCCAAAACCGGCACTGGATCAGCGCCCGCACCGCGCAAGCCCGCCTTCAACAATCCAACCAGATCTCGCGCTGAAAAAGCCCCGCTTTCAAAGCGCGCGACCATGTCCATCAGGCTATCACTGTCCATCTCGGCCTCAAGTTCGGCCAAAACGCCCAGCGTCAGGCGCATCAAATGCGCTTGACCAGCAAGGCTGATCTCAACTTCACCGCGATACGGATTAACCACCTAGGACGCCGTAAAGCTAAGCGCACCAGCGGATGCCAATGACAACTCATAAGCCGCCTCGCCATCATGCTGTCCCGAATATTCAAGTGACGTGATTTGGAACAGACCCTCAACGACACCAAAATCCGGAATGATCACTTGATAGTCCAAAATATCTCCGTCAAAGAATATCTGCCGGGCCCGTTCATCCGTAAATTCATCGCGAAAAACGCCAGAACCGCTGATCGCGGCCGAACGGACACCCGCGCCGCCCAACAATTCACGCCAGCCCCCTTCACTGTCCAAATTCGTCACATCCACGGTGTCCGCGTTGAACGTGATACGGCTGGCCCTTAGACCTGCAACCGTTTCAAATGTTCCCGTACCATCCATATCAATCTTGATAAGAAGGTCCTTACCTTTTTGCGCTACCATCTTGAAATCCTTCGATTAAGTGTTTTCGACAACGGCACGAAACCGCAATTCAATTCGCCGCAACTCCGGCGCAACCCCGCGCCGCGCACGGGCCTTTAAAAACCGTAAACTGACCATATTTCCACTCGCTAACGGTAGGTTCGCATCAATCAGAACCTCGCTGACAGCCGCCGCAACCGCCTTACCGGCACCAAAACCACTGGCCGCCGAATGCACAGTCACATCAAAATCATGCACGCCGCCACTCGACGTCATGGTGTCAAACGGCTTCACCGCTTCCTCGCCAAGCGTCACATGTTCGCCAACCGGCAATGTCCCGCCGCTTGGCAAAGGCGCGTCGTAAATCTCCGACCCGACCAGCGCATTCAGCGCCGCGTCCCCGGACAAAGCGACATAAACCGCCTCCTGCAATTCCCCCGATAAAGCAATACTCATTCCTTGCCCTCCTCGGTCCAACATTCCAGATACCGACCCATCGGATCAAATTCGGAAACGGCGAGGATCGCGTAAACCCGCGCGCCTTCCCGAAACCTTTGATCCGGACTTGGCCGTTTAGGCGACCCAAACGGCGCTCCACGAATAATGATCCGCAACCGGATTTTCGACAGATCCCGCGCGCCAGAAATCGCTTCGCGCCCTGTACGCGCATCGACATCCGCCCAATGCTCGCCAAGCGCGCTCCAACTAACCGCAAAACCACCCTTGCCATCGGGAACGTTCACCCGTTCCTCCAGCACCAGTTTGCGCGTTAAGTTAACTTTCACCGTGCACCCCCGATCCGCGCCGGACGGTAGCCTCCAATCAAGGCAGAAACCCCGACAGGGAACCCATTTCCGCGCCCTTCATAGGTACGATTTTCGTAATAATGCGCCGCCAACAGCAACACCGCTTGTCGCAAATCTGCGGGTACTTTCAGCCAAACACCAAAGCCTGCTTCAAACTCGATCTCCGCATGACCAGCCGCCGGAATATTCGCCAACGCCCCACCAACCGAAATCAGTTTCGAGCGTTGAATATCAATCTCGACCCCGTATTTTGTCGGATCAACCACCGTCGGAACCTCATCCCGATCAAACACCGTCACCGACGTGATCGCCACCACCGGCGAGATTGGCAAAGCCTGCGCGCCAGTTTCGAACCACCGCGTCAGCTGCCATGAGAAACTGCGCCGTATCAACGCCTTACCAATGCGCACCTCAATCGCCGCCAGGGCAGATCGCAGGAACACTTCCAGCACCGCATCTTCAGATCCATCATCCGAAAACCCGCTGCCCAGTCGTAAATGATTGGCAAATTCGCTGATCGGCAGTTTCGCAATCGTAACGGCGCTAACTTCTTCTAACATCATGGGATTTTCCTCTCAGAGACGCGAAAAACAATTGATCGTTCCAGTTCGCGCTCAAGCGTCGTTCGCACCTTGCTGGAAACCATATAAATCCGCTCCGGAATGCCGCCCGCAAACGTCGCATTCGACGCCGTCAAACTACACTCCTGAAACACCACTCGCAGCTCGCCTGCTACATCCTCGACAGGGCGGATTGTCCAGCCAAGGTCATCAATTACGGTCTCATCCCGCTTCAAATAGCCGCCTTGCCAGTCAATCGACAATTTCAGCTCTGAATCAGGGTCTTTCTGGAAATATCCACTCATGCGAGGCAAAACTCCGGGTAAAAAGGCTACAAAAAGACACCCCCAAACGCCCGAACGGGGGGAAACTCAACAAGCTGGAAGAGTGGGGGTGCCAGACCCGTCCCTGAACTAGGAACGGGCCATCGACGTATCGTTTAGGATACGGCGAATTTCAGAAGTTTGATCGCGGCGAAATCGCTCACATCGCCACCAATACGTTTTGTTGCATAGAACAGAACATGTGGTTTCGCACTGAACGGATCACGCAAGATACGCAGATCAGGACGTTCCGCAATCGTGTAACCTGCACCAAAATCACCAAAAGCAATTGCCGTTGCATCAGATGCGATATCCGGCATATCTTCAGCAATAAGAACCGGATAGCCCATCAGACGTGCAGGTTCAGCAGCAGCCAAACCATCGGACCAAAGGAAACGACCGTCGGCGTCTTTCATCTTGCGAACAGCGCCAGCAGTCTTGGAATTCATCACGAATGACGCATTCCCGCGGTAACGCGCACCCAGAGCATAGACCAGATCAACAATAGCATCCGCAGGCTCAAGACCGTCGAAATCACCGTCCGCACCAGTCGCGACATACCCAAGGTCACCCCAGGCCCAGCTATCATTATCTACGGCTGTATAGTTCAAGAAACCCGTTGGCTTATCAACGCCGTCGCCTGTGATGAAAGAAACACCTTCAGCGCGGCTGAACTTGTCAGCAATACGCGTGGCCAACCAGCCTTCAACGTCAAACGCACTGTCATCCAACAGACGCTGCGACGCTTTTGGCAATGCAGAAAGCTCATGCAGCGGGATTGAAATACGCTCAAGCTGTGGCGTACCAGTTTCAGCAGACGACGTAGTTTCGTCAGCCCAACCAGCACCAATATCGGTATGATCAACCAGCACATCAAACGCTGTCGCTTCAACCTGAACCACATTGGCAACCGCACGGATCGAGGAAGCGCCACGAAGAACGCCCGTAATCTGATCAGCCGTCTGTACGTCAACCAGATACCCACCGTCACCCAAAACAGCGGTCGACAGACCTTTTTCTTCTACTTCAAGACCACGAAGCCCATCATCATCGCCCGAGCGAAGATAAGCGGAAAACGCTTTCTTATGAGGCACTTCAACCTCGGCAGTTGCGGATAGCGCCGGGCGCGAGGAGGCAATAGATTTGCGTTCATACATGTTCAAACGATCTTCCTGTTCTTTAAGTTTAGATTTAATTTCGGTTTGAAAAGCGCCAAAGTCGCTCAAAAAACCTTGCATTGCTGTCTTAATTTCGACAGCAGGCGTATTGCCCGCAGCATTAGCGCTACGAGACTTCTTTTCAGTGTCACGCATCAGATATTCCTGTTTTTAATGACTATTTCAGGCCAGCAAATCGCGGGCCTGCCGAAAGGTATCAGCCAGACTTTGCGCCAACGCCGCCTCATCATCTGACGGCGCAACGCGCGCCTCAGACAGCATCGGGAAGGTCACAAGCGACACTTCCCAAAGTTCAACTTCGTGCAACACGCGCCCACCAGCACGGGATTTTTCTGCACGAACAGTACGATAGCCGATCGATACCCCATCAATCGCCCCCGCTTGTAATAATGCAGCAGCCTCGCGGCCCGCTTGCACTTCGGTCAAAAGACGCCCCTTGACCCGCAGGCCACTAGCATCCTCGACAACCTCGTCCCAAACGCCAATGGGTTGGGTCGGATCATGTTGCCAAAGCATTTTTACCGTGCCGCCCGATTTGGCGATCCGGCTTAAACATGCCGCAAACGCGCCCTTCTGGACCGCGTCACCGCCTTGATCCTCCGCGCCAAATAGCGAAGCATATCCAGTGATTACCGAGCCGTCCTTCAGGCCCGTATCCCCATCAAAACGACAGAATTTTGTCTCCAACATTCCCCCGCCTCCCATATGAAAATCCATAATATTTCCCTTCAACCATTCGTCAAAAAACCATAAACTACGTCCGCCGACAGCATTCCGGCCGCCCCGTAAACGGCCAACCACAACCGTTTCTCGAGCCGCTCCAGCGTCTTCTCCATCGTCCGCAACCGTCTCTCCAAACCCAACCAACGCTCGTTAATTACACGTTCATTCGCATCAATTCGCGCGGATGCGGCATCAAACGGTTCGTATAAATACCGCGACCCTCCATCCCGTTTGCTCATTCATCCTCCGCTAATTTCGGTAGACCCAACATTTGCCGTTTCTCGGCCTGTGTCAGGAAATCTGCATCTGCAACGCGACGCCACTGCGCCTCGCGCTCCGTCGCTAACGCCGGAATTCCATCCAGATCAGCCTTCAGAACCACGTCGCCAAATGTCGGTGCCAACCAACCTGTAACAGCGGCCAACGTCTTGGAGACCAACGGTAAAACCGTCAAACGATAGAATGCACGGTTCGCTTCTTGATAATTCGAATATGAATTGTCGCCAGGGAAACCCAACAACATTGGTGGCACCCCGAATGCCAACGCAACCTCACGCGCCGCACTTTCCTTGGTCTTCTGGAATTCCATATCCGACGGGCTGAACCCCATCGGTTTCCAGTCCAAACCACCCTCCAAAAGCATCGGACGACCCGCATTCACCGAACCCTGATGATGACTGGCCAATTCCTCGACCAAGCGATCATATTGATCCGTCCCCAGCGTCCCCATTCCGTCAGCGCCTTTGTAAACAATAGCCCCCGATGGCCGCGCCGAATTATCCAGCAATGCCTTGGACCATTTAGACGCCGAATTATGCACATCAAGCGCCGAAGCCGCCGCCTGCATAGGCGAAAGCCCGTAATGATCATCTTGAGGATGGAACGATTTCACATGCAAAATAGGTGCAAAATCTTGGCGCATATTAAACCGATGCTTTTTGGCCCCAACCTTATATTCATACGCAACTGGCCAACCATCAGCCCCCGGCACAACCGACATCCGGTCTGAACGCAACACATGCAATTCACGCGGCTGACCATTTTCGTCAATGCCAGCCCCCTCCAGATACCCGTCGCCCGACAGCAATAACTGTCCGTAAAACGCCTCGAATAGCGACGCCGCTCCTTGCTCAATATTCGGCTGCGTCATCAAGGATAGCATCGGATGCGCCTCGTAACGACGCTCGCTATCTTGCAACAACAACGGCACCGCCGCCGCTGCCTCAGCAATCATTTTTACGCAACGAAACCCTACCGGATTGCCGGTAAAGCCCGAGCGCGTCAAACTCACTGTATCCCTTGGTGACCAGACAGCACGTCCGGCACCATGAAACGCAATCACCGGAGCCGCCGCCGAAGCCTTGATTTCCGGCTCACCTTTAGATGCCTTGAAAAGCTTCAAAACCATAGAGTTATGCTCCTATATTAATGTAAAACCTAAAGCCCACGCACCCGTGGCCGTTGAAAAGCCGCCGCCGGCCCAATCATCAAATCCGTCACCGCCCAGACTAACGCGTCCAGCCGATCCGGACTTCCCTTGCCGGTAAATCCCGATACCGTCATTGCGCAAAGTTGATCCTCCAGCGCCGCGAAACCACCGCAATGCTTGACCCGACCCTGCTCGTATAATGCCGCCACTGGCTCGGCCCGTGCCGCCTTGCCGCGCGATGCCCGCACTGCACGGTATGGCACCATCGGATCAATCTGGCGCACCAGTGTTTCCACTAGATCACCGCCCTGATTAACCTCGGCCACCAGCCGATCCGCGCCGTATTCTGCAACCTTCGATACTGCCCGCTCCGCCCAAACCTGCGGCGACCCAGACACCGAAGCATCCTCCAGAATATAAGCGCACCAATCTTTCGGATCACCCGTCATCCGAACGCCCGCGATAATGATCCCGCACTCATCCGATTTCGGTCCAGACGTCACTGGCGGGTCAACCGCCACCACAATCCGGTCCAACTCAGGCACCTCACAGCGTGCGCCATCCAAAATTCCGTAATTCCAAAGCGCCCCGTCAATATCCGTCAGAATTTCCCCGTCCAATTCCTGACGCCCTAAACGCGACCCCGCATATTTCGTCCGCACATAACTCAAAAAACTATCCGCCAAATTCGCCCGATTTGCCTCCGTCGGCGCAGCCGTTTTCACCGTCCGCGCCTCCGCCAACAAATCCACCAACAACCGCGAAGGTCGCGGTGTCGTAGTCACCACCTGCTGCGGGCGATCCCCCAACCGCAAACCAAATTGCAACATATCCCAGGCGTCCTGACCGTTTTTCCATTTTGCCAATTCATCCGACCAAGCCGCATCAAATTGCGGCCCGCGCAGGCTCTCGGGACTAAACGCCGAATATACCTCGGCGACGGCCCCATTCGGCCAAACCAGCCGTTTGCGCGTCGCCTCCCAGACAGGTCGTCGATCAGGCGGCGAGCAAGCCAGAATGCCAGAATCCCCAAAGACCATGACCTCCCGCGCCTGCTCGACCGTCTCACCCAACAACGCCACCCTCCGGCAGCGCCCCGCATCCATTGGCATCGCCCCTTCAACTTGGGCACGGACCCACTCGGCCCCCGCACGAGTTTTACCCGCCCCGCGCCCCCCAAGAATAACCCATGTCGTCCAGTCGCCTTCAGGGGCTAATTGATGCCCCTGAAGCGCCCAGATTTCAAACAACCACGGCAGCGACAATATCGCGTTGGGACTTAGCCCATCAAGAAACGTCGCCACCTCGTCGGGCGTCAGCGATTTTAGCAAGTCGATCAAAGACCTCTCGTCGTGCGGAGTCCAAGTCGAGGGCACAAGCCCCCTCCCCGCCACTTCGCTGTTCATAGCTACGTTTCGCAAGATCCGCCTCGATCCCAATTGATGTGTTTATTGCTTTGTTAAAGTCGGCGAGGGCTGTGACAGGTTTTTCACCATCATACACCACGCCAGAATTAAGTCGTTTCACGTTGGCAATCAGTGCCTTACGCAAACTCGCCACTAGACCCCGCGCATCTTTTAACATGCGCCGGTTCGCCTCCCGATCCTCGGGATTTTCATTTTTCATATAATAAGCCTTAACTGCCCATTACGAGCAGAAACGAAAAAACGGCCCGAATCTTTCGACCCTGCCGCTTGCCCACTTCTTCCAGCTTGAAACAACTTATACAGAAGACCGTTCGCTAAGTCAACGCCTAAATCATTGTTTTCATTGTATTTTTAGTTAACATTTGGTTAACGGCTATAATAATAAGGTGGCAAAAGCCCTCACCCAAGTTGGTTCAAGACCCCATATCTTCGTAAAAATAGCCCAAAGCAAACTCCGCCCGTCTCTTTACCCTAGAATCACGTGATTTCGAGCGATCCATAACCGACTCATGAAACCCTTTGGTCTCAACCTTACGAATAAGCCGACAAATATGCTTAAACTCTCGCAAAGCACGCTTCTCAATTCGCCTAAGAACCAATGCACGGATAATTTCACATTCTTCTTCCGAAAAATCTAGTTTCTTAATCTTCGTAAGAAGCTTCTCTTTGATGTGCCCCGACCAATAATAATACGGATCAACTTCTAGATATTCGAAAACAAACCTTCTCAAATCGTCGTCATCGGCCAGATTGACCGTTTCACAGGCTTCTATTAGCGCTTCAACCGGATCAATGAGTTCATGCAATTCTTCGCGTGCTTGCATCCAAACACTGATACTGGTTGCCTGAAGGTTCAGTGTCTTGGCCATCAACTGAATGGCGTCGTGCAATTGTTTCACATCGACTTCGTACGATAAATTTCTGGCGACTGGCTTCATATCGACAGATTAAGCAATCAAACCACAGCAAGATACACCTAATCCACCCTCTCAGCCTCAATCCGCCGCCATGCCGCGACATTCCGATTGTGTTGCTGAAGATTCTCAGAAAACGCATGCCCACCTGACCCGTCCAGCACAAAATAGTAATACGGCGAAGTCTCCGGATTAGCCGTCGCAAATATCGCATCGCGCCCCGGGTTCGAAATCGGCGTCGGCGTTAGCCCCGCAAAATTATATGTATTATACCCAGTTTCCTTCGCCAGCTCACTTTCCCGCAAGCCACGCCGCAACCGTTCCTGACCATCCGTCAGCCCATAACGCAGCGTCGCATCCGCCTGCAGCCGTATTCCAGCATTCATCCGGTTATAAAACACCGAGGCCACCAGCCCCCACTCGCCAGCCCCACCAGCCTCAGACTCAACAATCGAGGCCAAAATCAGCAGTTCCTCTTTGCTCTCCAAAGGCAGCCCCTCGGCCCGCCCTTCCCAAGCTTCATCCAGAATTTTCTGCTGCGCCACCGCCATACGATCAATGATCGCCTGACGGTCCTCGCCGCGCAAATAGCTATAAGTATCAGGCGCAAGCAGCCCTTCAGCGGGCACCCACGAAAACTCACCCGTCAATTCATCAACTGTGTTCAGCCGCCTCAATATTTGTGCTGTATACCACCCTTCGGGAATGGTAACACTTTGTTCGACACTTTTCCCTTCGACAAGGATATTCAGGATTTCGTCCATAGAAACGCCAGCAGGCAATATATATTCTCCAAATTTCAAGGCATTATCGCGTTCCGAAAACCGTGCACCAAGTCGAAAAATTATTTCCTCACCAATCGCGTCGGCTTCGACTAAATCGTTTGTGACACGTCCCAACGTCGCACCATTTGGCACCTGAAACACAATTTCTTCGGCCAGCGGCCCAGCTTCCCGAAACTGTTTTTGCGCCCAAGCAACAATACTGGCCACAATGATTAGCGCAACAATCAGGAAACTAAACGCATTTGCGGCTAAACTACGCCCCATCAACTTTTCCCATCACGAGGGACGCATTTGTCCCGCCAAAGCCAAAGGAATTCGACAAGACAACGTTAATCTCCCGTTTAACCGCCTTATTCGGCGCCAAATCCAACGTGGTTTCCACCGCCGGATTATCCAGATTAATCGTTGGCGGCGCAATTTGATCACGAAGTGCCAAGATCGAAAATATAGCCTCAACAGCGCCAGCTGCGCCAAGCAAATGCCCGATGGATGATTTCGTTGACGACATAGTCGCCCCGCTATCCCCCAACAACCGCTCAACCGCGCCCAGCTCAATCGTATCCGCCATGGTCGATGTTCCGTGCGCATTAATGTAGTCAACCGCCGAAGGCTCCAACCCTGCCCGTTTCAACGCCGCTTGCATGGAGCGGAACGCACCGTCCCCATCCGCAGCAGGAGCCGTGATGTGATAGGCATCCCCCGACAGACCATACCCCAAAATTTCCGCATAAATCGTAGCGCCGCGGGCCTTGGCATGCTCATATTCTTCAAGAACAACAACACCAGCACCCTCGCCCATCACGAACCCGTCGCGATCATCATCATAAGGGCGAGAAGCCGCCGCCGGATCATCTTTGCGCTTTGTAGAAAGCGCCTTACAGGCGTTAAAACCAGCAATGCCAATCTCGCAAATCGGGGCCTCGGCCCCGCCGGCAACCATCACATCGGCATCATCCAACATTATCAACCTTGCCGCATCCCCGATGGCATGTGCTCCTGTTGAACATGCCGTCACAACCGCGTGGTTCGGACCCTTAAAGCCATAGCGAATAGAAACCTGACCAGAACATAAATTAATCAATGTAGATGGAATAAAGAATGGTGAAACCCGTCTTGGCCCGCGTTCTTTCAATACAATCGCGGTTTGCGCAATCGTGTTCAGCCCGCCAATACCGGACCCGATCATCACGCCTGTACGATAACGATCCTCGTCATCCTCGGGCACCCAGCCAGAATCCTTAACCGCCTGATCGGCTGCCGCCATTGCATATAGAATAAACGGATCAACCTTGCGCTGTTCCTTCGGGGCCATCCAGTCATCAGGGTTAAACGTCCCGTCCGTCCCATCCCCACGCGGAATTTCACAAGCATAATCCGTCGCCAAATGCGAAGCATCAAAACCTGTAATAGTGCCCGCAGCTGATTCCCCAGCCAACAAACGTTTCCAAGTCTCCTCGACGCCACACGCCAAAGGAGAAACCATACCAAGTCCTGTAACAACTACACGCCGCATATCTGCACCTCGTTTTCGTTTCTTAGCGTCTTTTACCGCAACTAGTTATATAGGGGCAAGCCACCAAAATTTCACCTTTCCTTAACAGATATACGTCAAAAATCGTACAAACTATCGGAAAGCATGATTATGTCCGTCGCCCTTGTCCCACATTCGCCACCTTTGCCCCCTGCAACGCAGGATTTATCCACTTCCGGGATCACCAAACAGCAAAAGGCAGCAATATTACTAAACGTGTTGCTCAGCGCCGATTCTGCGCCTGATCTTGACAATGTGACCACCGGATCCTTGAAAACAATGGTCGATACTATGACCAGTTTTGGCGATGTTGATCGCCGCACCGTCGATTTGGTGATCCTCGAATTTTTGACCGAGCTGCAGGAATTCGGCATCACCCTAAGCGCCGATCTTGAGGAGGCATTCGCATCCCTAAAGGGCCATGTCAGCGATAAAGCGCTAGAAAAGGTGCGAAACGCTTATGTGCATTCCCCCGCAGCGGATGTTTGGCAACGGCTGGCTTCGGCAGAAATACCGGAACTTCAAACCTGTCTAAGTGGCGAACATATTCAGGTGGTGGCGACGGCTTTGTCCAAACTCCCTTCCACACTCTCGGCAGAAATATTGGGTAGCATGGATCATGTCCGCGCCCGCGAAGCCATGCTTGCCATTATTAATGCTGGCGACGTGAAACCGGAAATCATTGAAATTATAGGGCATGGACTTTGTGAGAGCCTGTTCAAAACTGATGGTCCTTCTTCTTTCTCCAAGCCTCCTGTGGAACGCGTTGGCGATATTATGAATTTCGCACAAAGCGAATTACGCGATCAACTGATGGAAGAATTCAACAAAACCGATCCAGAACAAGCCGAAGCGATCCGCAAAGTTATGTTTACCTTCCCGGATATCCCGACCCGTCTACAGCCACGCGACGTATCCGCCGTTACCCGTGCGGTTGATCCAGAAACATTGCTGCGTGCCCTCAAAGGTGCAGAAACCGAAGCTCCGGAAGCGTTTGAATTCATCCTGTCATCGCTGGCCACCCGTGCCGCCGATGCCCTCCGCGAAGAATTGACCGAAACCGAGGCAGGCAAGAAAAAGGATATGGAGGCCGCGATGACCGAACTCATCGTCGCCATCCGTGCGTTGGAAGGCGAAGGCACTATAACCCTGATCATGGAAGAAGAAGACGAGGATGATTAATCCCGAAACAACCATTTCAGGCTTTGCGGTAAAATCGCTGCCGGATGCTGAAAATCATGCGCGCCAAGCCCGAATTCGAACCGCATATCGTATTCTCGATAGGTTAACGACGACGCCATATCAAAATTGGCAATCGGCCAGTTTCCTAAACCAATGTTCAAATCCGCAGCGCCATCTTGCATGAAAACCCGAATAGGTTTCGCGCCATTCAGTCGAATACGTGATGGATACAGATGCCCACCCCGAATATTCGTGAAACTGCCAACATGCGACAACACCAGCCCGAACTGATCAGGGCGTTCCCATGCAACGTTAAACGCACAAATCCCACCAGAACTCATCCCGCAAATCGCACGCTTCATAGGATCGTCGGTAATATTGTATTCGCCGACGGCCTCTGGCAATAATTCGGCTAGCAAAAACCGAACATATGCGTCGTTAATACTGTCATATTCCCAACTACGGTTGGCGCTAGTTCCCTTGGGATGCCCGGCCCAATCACCTGGTTCAACAAAAACTGCTATCGTCGGAGCTAAATCCCCGGCAGCAATCATATTGTCCAAAACCGTCGTCGCATTGGTCTGTTTCAAATAGGAACCGCCATCCTGGAACACCACCAAATTCGCCGCAGATCCATCATATTGATCAGGCACATAGGTCCAGTAATCTCGCCCAACGGTTTGATAAACGTCAACCCCGACATGGTGCCCTGCAATAAGACGCCCCTTTGGCGCATTTGTTTCAAGTGCTTCAGTTGGTATTGTCGGCGTTGCCGTTTCACGAGCTGCACGCAGTACCGCCTCATCAATTTCATCTAAATTTGTCGTCGGAAATTTAATATCAAGTATCATATTACCTCCAAAATATGGCGGGATTGGAGCGGGCGACGGGAATCGAACCCGTGTCATCAGCTTGGAAGGCTGAGGTCTTACCATTACACAACGCCCGCTTCGAGTGTCCTTATATTGGCCCAATTCACGGCTTGCAACCGCTTCTCGACGTAAAACGCTTTTGCATGTCGCATTCCCCTGCTAAAACACAAAAAACATTCGGAGATATACATGAGCACCGCCGTAATAATCCTCGCCGCAGGCCAAGGTAGCCGGATGAAATCCGATATTCCCAAGGTCCTGCACAAAGTCGCCAGCGCCCCGATGCTTTGGCACATAATGCAACGGGCCGATCAAATCGGTGCCGAAAAAACCGTTGTGGTGGTCGGACATGGCGGCGAGGCCGTTGCGGCCGCAGCCCTAAAATTCAACGAAAACGCCGAAACCGTCTGGCAGAAAACGCAAAATGGCACGGGTCATGCCGTTTTGCAGGCCAATCTGACTGATTTCGACGGTGACGTGATAGTCCTTTACGGCGACACTCCGTTTGTGCGCCCCGAAACCCTGAAAACAATGATAGATGCCCGCAAAAACGGAAATTCCGTTGTGGTTTTGGGGTTTGAGGCCGAAATTCCCGGTGGCTATGGTCGACTGGTCACCGACGGCGACAGCCTCGAAGCAATAGTCGAGGTAAAAGACTGCACCGACGAGCAGCTACAGATAAGCCTTTGTAATTCCGGCGTAATATGCGCCCCTGCCGGCCTATTATTTTCGCTATTATCCGAGGTTGGTAATGATAATGCTAGCGGCGAGGTCTATTTGACCGATATAATCGCTATCGCCCGCGCCCACGACCTGCCCTGTACAGCCATTATCTGCGATGAGACCGAAACTATGGGGATCAATTCCCGCGCCGACCTTGCCATCGCTGAGGCTGCCTTCCAAAAAACCGCGCGCGCGCGCGCAATGGCGAACGGCGCAACCCTGATCGCCCCCGAAACCGTATTTTTTGCTTTTGACACCCAAATCGGGCGGGATGTCACCTTTGAACCAAACGTATTTATCGGCCCGAATGTCACCATCGCCGATTACGCAAATATCCGCGCGTTTTCCCATCTTGAGGGCTGCAAAATTGGTGAAAACTGTCAAATCGGCCCCTTTGCACGACTGCGTCCGGGCGCTGACCTTGGCAACGGGGCCAAAGCTGGTAATTTTGTTGAAATCAAAGCAGCCAAGATCGAAACCGGTGCAAAAATCAACCATCTGACATATGTCGGTGACGCGCGGGTGGGTGCTGGCTCCAATATCGGGGCCGGTACGGTTTTTTGCAATTATGACGGTGTGAACAAGCATCACACGGATATCGGCGAGCGGGTTTTTGTCGGCTCAAATTCGGCCCTTGTCGCGCCCATAACAATCGGCGATGACGCCTTTGTCGCCACCGGATCGGTGATTACGAAAAATGTACCCGCGGGCGATATGGCCATCGGGCGGACACGACAAGTAAACAAACCAAAACTGGGGGAAAAGTTGATGGATCGCCTGAAAGCCGCCAAGAAATGACGCCGCTAGATGAATTGAAAGCCCTTGGAAAGCCTGAAAAGGCTGTGCAAATGGCGAAATATCATAAGGTGGAGCGGGAATATCTGGGTGTTTCCAATCCCGAAATTGACGTCCTATGCAAAAAATGGCGTGCAGATAGCGACCTGCCAACCCGCATCGAAATCGCGGCAACCCTATGGGATAGCGATGTATTGGAGGCGCGCATTGCCGCCGCAAAACTGTTAACCCAAGCCCGCATTAAATCGGACGACGCCATCTGGGATGAAATCTGCCGCTGGGTTCCGCAATTCGATTCCTGGGCCATTGCCGATCATGCCTGTTCCGCCGGATCACGCCGATTATTGGCGGATCCAAGCCGTTTGGACATGGTT
>CAZYMT010000060.1:0-15696 GCA_964649035.1 uncultured Rhodobacterales bacterium | reverse complement strand
CAACCTCCGGGTTTTGGACCCGGCGCTCTAACCCTTGAGCTACACCCTCGTAACCGTAAACATTCCACCCTTGACACACGGGATAGGCAAAGCCGTCCGCGCCGGAGGAGACGAAAGCTCCAACCGCTAAGATGTGGTCCGCTATGTACGGGAGGCAGGGAATAGTTCGGGAACGTGATTCGACACAACGGTTACATTGTGACCGATACAATATAGGGGTTTTTGTGCTTTTTAGGTAACAAGGCGGCCTAGATGCTGACGCCCAGCGCCTCGGCCACGGTAAAGATATCCTTGTCGCCGCGCCCACACATATTCATGATCATCAGATGATCCTTTGGCAGGTCAGGCGCAATTTTTGCCACATGCGCCAGCGCGTGTGACGGTTCAAGCGCGGGAATAATACCTTCGGTCACGCAGGACAATTGGAACGCCGCAAGCGCCTCAACATCCGTCACCGACACATATTCAACGCGGCCAATATCATGCAGCCACGAGTGTTCCGGCCCGATGCCTGGGTAATCAAGGCCCGCTGAAATCGAGTGGCCTTCAAGGATCTGTCCGTCAGCATCTTGCAACAAATACGTCCGGTTTCCGTGCAGCACACCGGGGCGACCGCCCGTTAGACTGGCCGCGTGTTCCATACGTTCGTCAACGCCGTGGCCACCGGCCTCGACCCCGATAATACGGACGGTTTTGTCGTCTAGGAATGGATGGAACAGGCCCATCGCATTGGACCCGCCGCCAATACAGGCAACCAAACTGTCAGGCAAACGCCCTTCGCGTTCCAGCATTTGTTCACGGGCTTCCTTGCCGATGATCGACTGAAAATCGCGAACCATTTCGGGGTAAGGATGCGGGCCAGCGACGGTGCCGATGCAGTAAAACGTGTCGGCAACATTGGTCACCCAGTCGCGCATAGCCTCGTTCATGGCGTCTTTCAGCGTGCCGCGACCAGAGGTCACTGGGATCACTTCGGCCCCGAGCAATTTCATCCGAAAAACATTTGGGGCCTGACGTTCAACATCAGTTTGCCCCATGAACACCACACATTGCAGCCCGAAACGCGCACAAACTGTGGCCGTCGCAACACCGTGTTGCCCTGCGCCAGTTTCCGCAATAATCCGTTTCTTACCCATGCGCCGCGCCAACAATATCTGCCCCAACACGTTGTTAATCTTATGGGCCCCCGTATGGTTCAACTCGTCCCGTTTCAGGTAAATCTTTGCGCCGCCAAAATGTTCGGTCAGACGTTCAGCAAAGTAAAGCGGGCTAGGCCGGCCAACATAATGTTTCCATAGATCGTGCATTTCGGCCCAGAAAGCGTCATCCGTCTTGGATTTTTCATATTCGGCCTCTAGCTCCAGAATAAGCGGCATCAAGGTTTCAGCCACAAACCGCCCGCCAAAATCGCCAAAGCGACCCTGCTCGTCCGGTCCGGTGCGATATGAATTCAACATTTCCGACGCCATTTATTCCACTCCCTTGGCAGCGCGCATGAACGCCGCGATCTTATTCACATCCTTAACCCCCGGGCTGCTTTCAACAGCCGAGGACAAATCTATCTGCTGCGCACCCGTCAGCTTTGTTGCCTCAGCGACATTTTCAGCGGTAAGCCCACCAGCCAGCATCCATGGCACAGACCACTTCCGATCCGCGATTAAACGCCAATCAAACGGCTGGCCATTGCCACCCGGCAACGCGCCACCTTTAGGGGGTTTGGTATCGACAAGCAACTGGTCCACAACACCTTCGTATTCATCAATCTGCACAAGGTCACCGGCATCAGAAATCCCAATGGCTTTCATCACCGGCAGCCCAAAACGCGCTTTCACTTCGGCGACCCGTTCAGGGCTTTCGGAACCATGCAATTGCAGCATATCAATCGGGGCTTTCAGGATGTTTTCCAACTGCGCATCATCAGCATTCACCGTCAACGCAACCTTGCAAATTTCGGCAGGCACATGAGCCGCCAAATCGGTGGCCAATGCCACGCTAATATTCCTAGGAGATTTCGGGAAAAACACAAAGCCGATATAGGATGCGCCAGCTGTAACCGCCGCATCAATAGTCGCAACGGTAGACAACCCACAAATCTTAACGTGCATCGCGTATCAAGGCGAGGACGTCATCATCCTCCTTACCAGCCTCTTTTTTCAGTGCGGTAACTTCACGCGACAATTTTGCAGCGGCGCGTTTTTGCGCGGCGGCATCGCGGCGCAAGCGGTGTTCGCGAAAATATTCCAAAACATACCCGACCAGCAATCCGCCAAGCATCGACAGCATGATCACCACAAATAACGGCAATTCCAAGGATACGGGGAAAAATTCAGCTAGTTGTTCTGGTAGCAATCCCAAAGTCACGGGTTGGCGATTTGCCAGTGCCAGTATCACCAGCACCACCATTAAAACCGCGTAGAAACTATAGCGGAGGAATCGCATTTTTTAGTCCGATCAGAAGCTGCGTCTATTTCCCGTTTAGACGGTCACGCAGCAGTTTGCCAGTCTTGAAAAATGGCACATGCTTTTCTTCGACAGCAACAGACTCGCCAGTGCGTGGGTTGCGCCCAGTGCGTGCATCACGTTTCTTGACAGAAAATGCGCCAAATCCACGTAGTTCAACACGGTTACCATTGGCCATCGCTTCGATGACTTCATCGAAAATCGTTCCAACGATACGCTCTACATCCCGCTGATAAAGATGCGGGTTCTCGTCTGCTATTTTTTGAACCAATTCCGATTTAATCATTTTATTATTCCTTCTCCCGAAACAGCTGCACTTAATAACGGCAACTTTCAAGTCTACAATTTACGAGCTACCAACACCCGAGCATACTGACATCATTTACCTTTTTAGGGAATAGAGCCGTGGCCCTAACGAACCAGATAACGCCCCTAACAGCGGGTTTCTGCTCAGTTTTATACCCAAAAAACCTAACAAGCCGTTATTTTCTTCTTCCAGCACCCATGTTTCGACTGGAATCTGGGCCAAAGTAGAATCAACCGATTCGAGGTAAACCAACGCCTCGGCCTCTCCGCCAAGTGCATCTATCAGGCCATTTTCGACGGCTTGGCGCCCAGAAAAGGTGCCACCTGACGCGACATCACTTAATGCAGCACCTGTCAATCCACGGCGCTCACCAACAAGTCCTTTGAACCAATCAAACGCCTCTTCGACCATTGCTTGCTCTTCGGCGCGCGCCTCCTCGGTCAGCTCACGAAATGGCGACGGACCGCCTTTGATGTCAGAAGACCGAATAGTCTGCATTTCGATGCCCAGAACCTCGAGTAATCCTGTTATATCTGGGTATTCCATAATAACGCCGATTGACCCGGTATATCGTGTTGCCACGTGCGATCACATGATCAGCCGCAATCGCGGTTACATATCCACCAGATGCCGCAACTTCGGCCATAACCGCGACCACTGGTTTGCGCTCGGAAATTCGGCGAATGGAATCAAACAACGCCTCGGAGCCAGCGGTTGTACCCCCTGGCGAATTGATCCGAAGAATGACTGCGGTAACATCATCATTTTCGGCCATTTCGGCCAATAGAAAATCTCGTGCGGGGTCGTCATATATGATGTCGGTGATAAAAAAGCGCGCAACATGAGGTCCAACAGGACGGTTCCCTACACCACTAATAATAAAATAAATGGCAACGGCCAAAACAGCCAGCGTTACAAAAACGCCTCGCCAAAACGCAGAGCGACGCCACTTACGGCGCCGCTCCTCGTATAATTCAGTTTCTAAGCTCATCGCTTATTCGTCGCCACCTTTAAGGGCTGCGCCGAGGATATCACCCAAGGATGCGCCAGAATCTGACGAACCATACTGTTCGACTGCTTCTTTCTCTTCTGCAATCTCACGGGCTTTGATCGACAGACCAAGACGACGGTTTGCGCGATCAATATTGGTCACACGTGCGTCGATCTTATCGCCAACGTTGAAACGCTCTGGGCGCTGTTCAGCACGATCACGCGACAAGTCGGAACGACGGATGAAAGCTTTCATGCCGTCATGTTCGACTTCGATGCCACCATCTTCGATAGCTGTAACCGAAACCGTAACAATCGCGCCACGTTTGATGCCGTCAGTCGCATCTGCGAATGGGTCACCGTCAAGGGCTTTGATCGAAAGCGAAATACGCTCTTTGTCGATATCAACGTCAGTAACAACCGCTTTAACGATGTCACCTTTGGTGTAATCTTGAATAGCGTCGTCACCGGAACGATCCCAGTCGAGATCCGAAAGGTGAACCATGCCGTCAATGTCGCCATCAAGACCAACAAACAGACCGAATTCGGTGATGTTCTTGATCTCGCCTTCAACTTCAGTGCCTGCAGGGAATGCAGCTGCGAAGTTGTCCCAAGGATTGCCCTGTGTCTGTTTCAGACCAAGGGAAACGCGACGACGTTCTGTATCGATTTCCAGAACCATAACTTCGACTTCTTGAGACGTAGATACGATTTTGCCCGGATGGATATTTTTCTTTGTCCAGGACATTTCGGAAACGTGAACCAGACCTTCAACGCCAGCTTCAAGCTCAACAAACGCACCGTAATCGGTAATGTTTGTAACGCGACCTTTATGCACAGATTCCAGTGGGAAGCGTGCACCAACATCGGACCAAGGATCGTCTTGCAACTGTTTCATGCCAAGGCTGATACGTTGTGTTTCCAAGTTGATTTTCACAACCTGAACTTTAACCGTTCCACCGATCTCTAGGATCTCGGAAGGATGGTTAACACGACGCCATGCCATGTCGGTTACGTGCAACAGGCCGTCAACACCGCCAAGATCAACGAACGCGCCGTAATCTGTGATGTTTTTAACGATACCTTCAACAACGTCACCTTCGGCCAATTTGCCGATGATTTCTGCGCGTTGCTCTGCACGGCTTTCTTCAAGGATAGCGCGACGGGAAACAACGATATTGCCACGACGACGGTCCATTTTCAGGATCTGGAATGGCTGCGTGATGTTCATCAACGCCGATGCGTCACGAACTGGGCGAACGTCAACTTGCGAGCCCGGCAAGAACGCAACAGCGCCGCCAAGATCAACTGTGAAGCCACCTTTAACACGGCCAAAGATAACACCTTCGACAGTTTCTTCAGCTTCAGTCGCTTTTTCAAGACGATCCCAAGCTTCTTCACGGCGGGCTTTTTCGCGCGATAGCGCAGCTTCGCCACGTTGGTTTTCTACGCGATCAAGGAAAACCTCAACTTCGTCGCCAACGGCGAGTTCGACAGGCTGACCTGGCATAGAGAATTCTTTAAGGTCGACACGGCCTTCCATTTTATAGCCGATATCGATGATGGCTTGTCCTGCTTCAATCGCAATAACTAAGCCTTTGACAACGGAACCCTCATCCGGGGTTTCCAACTCAAAGCTCTCGTTCAACAGAGCTTCGAAATCTTCCATGGATACGGAAGCACTCATATGTAGTCTCCTAAATTCGTATTTTTACGGGCCGAGCGGTTGGTTCCGCCGGTCTTTCGGTTAATGGGTTAGAGGTAGTGTTAAAAAATCAAACAAGGGCCAGTATTTCCGACCCTATCCGATTCGTTTACTAATTAGCGCCACTGCCTCGGCAACGGCTGCGTCTATAGTCAATTTTGTCGTATCTAGCAAGAGCGCATCATCCGCTGCGACCATAGGCGATGCGTCGCGCGACGCATCCCGCGCATCCCGCGCCCGCAGGTCGGTCAGGACTTGTTCGTATTTAGTATCCGAATCCACCTTCTTCAATTCCTCAAACCGCCGCATTGCCCGCACTTCGTCGCTTGCAGTTACAAACAGCTTCACCTCGGCATCGGGACAAATCACCGTGCCAATATCGCGCCCATCGATAACGGCACCGCCTTCGCGGCGTGAAAAATCCTTTTGGAAATCTAGCAAAGCTTGGCGAACTTCCGGCAATGCCGCCACTTTACTCGCCGCCTGCCCAGCCATCGCGGTCCGCAGATCGTCGCGCGCCAAGTCTTGTGCCGACAATCGCTTTGCAATTTCTTCCGCAGCAACGAGATCAACTGTCCCATGCCCGAATTCCAGCGCTTTCACCCCGACCGCACGATAGAGCAAGCCACTATCCAGATGCGCAAACCCGAACTTTTCTGCCACGGCACGGCTGATCGTCCCTTTTCCGGCGGCGGCAGGTCCATCAATGGCTACGGTAAATTTCATTGTTCCTCACAAAGCAGTCTGACATACATCCGTATACCGCGAGAAAGGAACAGTTCCAATGACAACCTACCAGCCGCCAAAAACCGGATGGGCAAAGATGGTGCCGGAAATACTGGTCAATGATTTTGACAAGAGTCTGGCGTTTTGGACGGGTCCCCTTGGCTTCAACATTGCCTACGCGCGTATTGAAGAAAGGTTCGCGTATCTAGAACGACCTGAAGGCGCGCAGGTTATGCTTTCCTATCGTCACGGCGGCTGGGAAACAGGCAATTTGGAGCAACCGTTTGGGCGCGGTGTAATGTTTCAAATCTATGTAAGTGATTTGGACAAAATCCAATCCGCTCTAGAACTCGCCGAAATCAAATTGCACACAGGACCACGCGAGGTCTGGCGGAATTGGGGCGACCGCGAGGGTGGAGCAAAGGAGATTTTCATCCAAGATCCAGACGGATATCTATTGATGATTGCCCAAAATATCGGCGAACGCCCGCTTTTCGATGTTGATTAGTCCGCCTGTGGAAATTGCTGTAGATCATCCGATATATCATAATAGTCGCCCTTATCGGCAACATAAATATGCGTCCGTGATTGCAAACCGCTATCCCCATCCAGCGTCCCCGCATGGATCGACAAATGCTTACCGCCATCCCAAAACAGGCTGGACCCACATTTCCCACAAAATCCACGCTTGGCAGTGTCCGAGGACTGAAACCACGTCACCTCCCCCTCAATCGCCACATTTTCAGGCGGCGCAGCCGTCGCCGCCACATAATGCCCCGAGGTTTTCCGGCATTGCACACAATGACAATTCACCACCGGACGCAAAGGCCCTGAAACGGTGTAAGTCACCGATCCACATAAACATCCACCAGTCTTTGTCATCACACCCTCCGCTTATAAAGCTGAAATACGGTGTCCACTTCACCCTCAACGAATTCGTTAACCTGTAGCACGCTCAACAAATCCCCGTCATGGCTAACCCGACGCGAGGCAGTCGCGATACGACGTTCTCCGACAAATGCCTCGCCGTCCAGTTGGTAGTCGCTAACAATGATGATCCGGTGCGCAGCCATATCGTCCTCGGCATCTTCAATTGTACCGTCCGCAAGCGGCGCAAAACGCACTTCGCCATTTTGCCCGTCCGCCCGCCAAGCCACAGTAAACGCAATCCGCGCGCCTTGATCTTCAATCTGGTATGAAGCAGATTCAGGCACCTTACCTTTGCTATAAATGCAAAGTTCAGGGATCAGTTCCCACGTTCCAAAATATTTCGCACTCATACGTTATCTTTTTGAAAAGAAGCCCCTAGTTTTTCCATCAATGGCACAAATATCGGGAAGCTTGTTTCAATTGCGCCGGCATCATCAATCCGCACAGGTTTCTGCGTCGCCATCCCCAGACACATGAAACTCATGGCAATCCGGTGATCGAGATGCGTCTCACACGTCCCGCCGCCCGGCACATTCCCCTGCCCCATGCCATGCACAGTAAAGGTATCTTCGGTTTCTTCAATCGTCACGCCGTTGGCCTCCAGCCCACGGGCCATCGCGTCGATCCGATCGGATTCCTTGACCCGCAATTCCTTGACGCCCAGCATCACCGTCGGCCCTTCAGCCGTCGCAGCCAGCACCGACAATATCGGATATTCATCAATCATCGAAGCGGCCCGCTCAACCGGCACAGTAACCCCTTTAAGCGGCCCGTATTTCACCCGCAGATCAGCTACAGGCTCGCCGCCCTCAATTCGTTCATTCTCAAACGTGATATCCGCACCCATTTCCACCAACGTGGCAAACAACCCATTGCGAGTCGGGTTCTGCCCAATATTTGGCACCAGCACTTCGGACCCTTCGGCCAGTAACGCCGCGACTACCGGAAACGCTGCCGATGACGGGTCACGCGGAACCACAATAGTCTGCCCCTTCAGCGTGGGCTTACCTTGTAAGGTGATCACCCGACCTTCATCGGTAATTTCGGCGGTAATATCCGCGCCAAACCCTGCCAACATCCGTTCGGTATGATCACGCGTCGCCTCTTTCTCGATCACCACTGTTTCGCCCGCAACGTTCAAGCCCGCCAACAGCACCGCCGATTTCACCTGCGCGGAGGGCACCGGCGTCACATAGCGCACCCGTTTCGGATTTGCCGTCCCAACAAGCGTCATTGGCAAGCGCCCACCTGTGCGGCCATGCGCCTCAACCCCGAACAACGCCAGCGGATCGGTAATTCGTCCCATCGGGCGGGACCGCAAACTGCCATCACCTGTATAGGTCACCGTGATATCCGTGGTCGCCGCAGCCCCCATGATCAGGCGCACACCCGTGCCAGCATTTCCGCAATTTATCACGTCTTCAGGTTCCGAAAACCCGCCAACGCCAACGCCCTGAATAGTCCATTCCCCGTCGCCAACGCGTTCAATCGTGCCACCAAAAGCCTGCATCGCCTTGGCTGTATCCAGCACATCTGTGCCTTCCAACAACCCCGTCACATGGGTTTCCCCAATCGACAAAGCGCCAAGGATCATCGAGCGGTGCGAGATTGATTTATCCCCCGGCACATGCGCCTCCCCCCGTAGCGGACCGCATTTCCTAGACGTCATCGGACGTGGAGCACCATGGCTAGACATATCAAACCCTCGCAAAAACTGTTCGCATACGGCTATAGCCAATGCGCGTTAAGCGGTCCATCACGAAAGGGTTTCGGGTACAATAAAACCTAGACGCGCCGAAATGTCAGATAATTAGGTAAGCGCCCTTCGCGGTAGGCTTTCGCCTCATAACGTGTCTGTGTCCAGTCGGACCAAGGCGCGCGTTGATCCAGACCGAGTCGTTCAAAATCGTCGCGCGGGGTCAAAACTTCGAGGGTATGGTGCACATAATCGTCAATGTCCGTTGCTATCCGCAGCTCGGCGCCGAGTTTCATAGCACGTGAAATTTGGTCAAAATTTTCTGCGTTCGCAAAGCGTCGCCGATGATGGCGGGTTTTAGGCCAAGGATCGGGATACAGCAAAAACACCTTTTCCAGACAGGCGTCCGGCAATTTTTCAAGCAAATCCCGCGCATCCCCGCAATGCACCCGAATGTTTTCAATGTCCTGCTCGCCGATGCGCGAAACCAGTTTGGCGACGCCGTTCACAAACGCCTCGCAACCAATCAAGGTAACATCCGGATAGGTTTCCGCCATGTGCAAGATATGTTCACCGCCACCAAAGCCGATTTCCAACCAAGTTGGTTCATCGGTAACAGGCGCGTCCAAATCCACGGCAAACCGAGAGAGCGTCGTATCCATGTGGATTTTTTGCGATTTCTTCAGGCCTTTGCCCGCACGCCGCCCATAAAAATTCCGGTGCGGCGCGTCAGCAGGTTTTCCATTTTCGGTCATACGGCTTTTTTCAACGCCTCGACCAAATCGGTTTTTTCCCAGCTAAAGCCACCGTCGGCCTCGGGCGCCCGCCCGAAATGCCCGTAAGCCGCCGTGCGCTGATAAATCGGCTTGTTCATGCCCAGATGTTCACGAATACCGCGCGGTGTAAGGTCCATCGCCTGTGCAACGGCTTTTTCAATAGCTGCATCATCCACATTTCCTGACCCATAAGTATCCGCATAAATCGACAAAGGTTTAGCTACGCCAATCGCATATGCCAGCTGGATAACACAGCGATCCGCCAGACCAGCCGCCACGACATTCTTGGCTAAATACCGCGCCGCATAAGCTGCGGAGCGATCAACCTTTGTCGGGTCTTTCCCCGAAAATGCGCCGCCACCATGTGGTGCCGCGCCGCCATACGTATCGACGATAATCTTGCGCCCAGTCAGACCAGCATCACCATCCGGTCCACCAATCACAAATTTTCCGGTCGGATTAACGTGCCATTCAGTAGCGGGGGTGATCCATTCTTCTGGCAAGATTTCACGGATATACGGTTCCACAACTGCCCGCACATCTGCCGATGTCATATTTTCATCTGTATGTTGGGTCGAAAGCACAATCGATTCAACGCCAACCGGTTTGCCGTCAATATAGCGCAAAGATAGTTGCGATTTGGCGTCTGGCCCCAATGTTGACTCGGTACCGTTTTTACGAACCTCAGCCAAACGGCGCAAAATTGCATGGGAATAGTGGATTGGGGCTGGCATTAATTCTTCGGTTTCATTCACCGCGTAGCCAAACATAATCCCTTGATCACCAGCGCCTTCATCTTTGCCTTCGGTTGCATCAACACCTTGCGCTATTTCCGCAGATTGTTCATGCAAATAATTGTCAACGCTACAGGTTTTCCAATGAAACCCCTTTTGCTCGTAGCCAATGTCTTTGACACAAGCGCGCGCCACTTCCTCTACGCTATCTATCACTGATTGTGGGCCGCGCACCTCGCCACCAATTACGATCCGGTCAGTGGTCGCAAAGGTTTCACATGCCACACGCGCATACGGATCTTCGGCCAGAAACGCATCAAGAACTGCATCGGAAATACGATCACACAGCTTGTCCGGATGACCTTCAGATACTGATTCAGAGGTAAATAGATAATTTTGACGCGCCAAGACGAGGCCTCCTTAAATAGGTTTCACATTTCTCTAGAGGATGCAGGGGCAAAAGGTCAATGGTCCTTCACCTTTCCCCGTAACGCTCCAATACGCGGAATTAGTTGAGAAAACGCTAATAAGATTAAAATTGTAGCAATCAACCAATCTCCCGCCTGCGCATAGATCGTTTTGGGAAGTTTTCCGGGCAAAACAACATCGACAAATCCCGCCACGCGTAAAGGCAGCGAATCCACAACTTCGCCGCGTGCATTAATCATCGCCGAAACCCCCGTATTAGCCGAACGAACCAGCGGTAATCCTTGTTCAATCGCCCGCACCCGCGCCTGCGCAAGATGCTGATATGGACCGCTAAAATCACCAAACCAAGCATCGTTGGTCAGCTGCAACAACCATTCAGGTCGTTCCCCGAAAATCATCGCATGTTGTGGAAAAATCGTTTCATAGCAGATCATCGGCAGGAAGGCAGGCACCCCGGCGACATCAATGATTTTTTCACCGTAGCCTTTGGTAAAACCCGTACCGACCATGGATTCCAAACCGATGGATGTCAGCAATTCGCCTTGCGGAACATATTCCCCGAACGGGACCAGATGATGTTTGCCGTAATCATCAAGAACAGTCCCCAATTGATCCAACACGATCAACCCGTTATACCAATTTTCCGCAGGGTCCAACAAACGCGTTCCGTACACCAAAATCGCGCCATCAATCGCCGAGGCCATATGTTGCAGTAGGTCAGGTCGACGGGACGGCAGAAACGTCACTGAAGACTCAGGCCAAACAACAATGTCAGGGTGCTTATCGGAAAGGCGCGATGACAATTCCAACAGGCGATCATAAAAGACCTGTCTAAATTCCGGCAACCATTTCAGCTCTTGCGCCGCGTTTGGTTGCACGATCCGCACAGTAAATTCTTCGTCGCGCTCCGGTATCTCCAGCATCATCCGATAACTGCCAAAGCCCCATAGTAACACCACAATAGCAATCCCGCCTATCGCTCGGCGCCAGTCGCGTTTTAGAAACGCTGCCATCAGCAGAATGCTGGCCAGCGTCAGCGCGCCGACTCCATGTACACCAATCACAGATGTCGCTTGAATAACAGGCGTATCGAGCCAGCCATACCCGATCAGGCCCCACGGGAACCCTGTGAAAATATAGGCGCGGACCAGTTCCAGCAACGTCCAGAAAATCACAAAGTCCAGAATGCTACCACGCCTAGCGATACCAAAAGCAACTGACCAAAACACGGCCAAGCCTGCCGCCATACCCAGCAACGCAAATGGCGCAATCCATGCGTGTTTTTCGGCGTCAATTTGGAATGGTTCAACAATCCACGCCATCACCAGAAGAAAATACCCGAGCCCTGCCAGCCAGCCCAAAAACGCCGCCCGACGTTTACTAAACGCACCAGTATGCAACCAAAACAATACAGGAATTGCCACAAAGAATACGGCAGGAAATGACCAAGGCGCCTGAACCAAACCCAATGCGGCACCAGCAACCAGCGCCAAAAGCATCTGTCGCCAGCCTGTTAACCCTTCGACAAACCTATCCACCCGCATTCAAACGAACCCTTAGCCGCTTGATGCTACGCGCATCAGCATCGACCACCTCGTATTCATGGCCATGCCCATCGCGAATACACTCGCCGCGCGCGGGCACCCTACCTGACAGCATAAAGACCAACCCACCGAGGGTATCAACATCCTCGTCCAGATCATCCGGTAGCAAATCGACCCCTGCCGCTTCCTCGAATTCATCGAGCGGCGCGCGGGCTTGTGCCAGATAGACTGACGGGGCTTCCTCGATCCAAAGTTGGGTTTCTTCTTCGTCATGTTCGTCAGCGATTTCGCCAACGATTTCCTCGATCAGATCCTCGATCGTGACCAGCCCATCCACGCCCCCATGTTCGTCAATCACCAGCGCCATATGAATGCGGTCGTTCTGCATTTTTTGTAACAATGCACCCAAAGGCATCGAGGGCGGCACATAAATCAGTGGCCGCATCACTGCAGCCAGATCAAACGTCCGTTGCTTGCCGAACCCATGTTCCAGCGCAAAATCTTTTAGGTGCAACAGGCCCAGCGGGTTATCCAGCGTCTCGCGATAAATCGGTAATCGGGTGAACGTCGACGTTTTGAACGCCGCGACCACGTCATCAAGGCTAGCATCGTCCGGCAAGGCAACAATATCGGCAATCGGCACCGATACATCCTCGACACGTTTATCGTGCATGTTGCGGACATTGAGCAACAGAGCGTTGGTCTCGGCGACCTCGCTAGCTGCCTCGTGAATTTCCGTAGGCTTGCGCCCAAATATGCGATCCCAAAAATTTGGTTCGTTTTGGTCTGACAGCGCGCTATGCGCTGCGATAGAAGACCCGTCAGTCGTATCGCCCATGGGCTCCTTGTCCGTTTATTGGCGTCAAACTGCGCCGGTTCCTTAATATGGGTTGTCTAACCCCAGTTTTGCAAGAGCTTTGATCTCCAAGCCCTCCATAATTTCTGCGTCCATATCCTTAATATGGTCATAACCTAGCAAATGCAGGCAACCGTGGATAATCAAATGTGTGACATGATCCTGCACGGAAATGTGTTTTTCCAAGGCTTCGTGGACGCAGGTTTCATATGCAATGGCAATATCGCCCAATTCATCTTGCGTCGGTTTATCCCCGGCGACCAATTCTTCAGCAGGCCAAGAAAGCACGTTGGTTGCTACAGTTTTGGCGCGAAACTCGGTGTTCAGTTCTGCAATCCGTGCATCGCTGCATCCCATCACCACAACTTCACCGGTAACATTAACCATGCCTAATGCCGCACCTGCGGCACGTTCTGCAAGGGTTTCTAGCCCTAACAGCTGCCAGCGTTCATCTTCGATTACCACATCTGTTAGATCAGGCATCTTTTTTGCCGTCTGCATCATAGGCCTTGATGATTTTGGCAACCATAGGATGGCGAACGACATCGTCGGCTGTGAACCGCGTGAAACCAATACCGTTTACGTTGCGCAACACGCGTTCTGCCTCAACCAGTCCGGATTTAACCCCGCGTGGCAAATCAATCTGGCTAGTATCACCATTAATTGCCATATGGCTGCCCTCGCCTAGGCGGGTCAGGAACATTTTCATCTGCATGGTGGTGGTATTCTGCGCCTCGTCTAGCACGACAAACGCCCGCGCCAATGTCCGCCCGCGCATAAATGCCAGTGGCGCAATTTCAATCTGCTTTTCTTCGATCATTTTCGTGACTTGTTTGCTCGGCAGAAAATCGTTCAAGGCATCATACAAAGGTTGCATATACGGATCGACTTTTTCTTTCATGTCACCCGGCAAAAACCCCAAACGCTCGCCGGCCTCGACGGCTGGGCGGGTCAAAATGATCCGATCCACATTCCCGTCGATATAATTGGAAACCGCCGCCGCGACAGCCAAATAGGTCTTACCCGTCCCCGCCGGTCCCAACCCAAAAACCAACTCGCTGGTAAACAGGGATTTCACATATGATGTTTGGGCGGGTGTACGCGGTTCCACCACTTTCTTGCGTGTACGAATTTCAACCTTGTCGCCGCGAAACATTTCAATCTGGTCGCCGTCGCGTGGTTCTTCAAACACCTCGCTCGGCATCCGGATCATTGCATCCACATCACCTGAATCAAGCGATTGGCGTGCCTCAAGTCGCGCATACATCGCCCGCAAGGCAGCCACAGCATGCTTTTGATCATTCAAATCACCCTTAATCGAAATCCGATTGCCGCGACGCACAATCTGCACCCCCATGGCCATTTCGATTTTGGAAAGGTTGGAATCCAGCTCACCGCATAAATCAATCATCAGACGATTGCTGGGAAACTCAATATTTGTCTCATCTGTATTTTCTACGTGGGGCAGAGGTTTTGTCGCCAAGATTTACCTACCAATAAAAGGAATGTTTACAATATCGTGCAACAACCCCCAGCCTGGAGCAAGAGGAAATGCACTATTACAATAATGTCTTTATACTAGCCACCAAGGCCAATGAGGCTACGCTGGAAATGCTCAACAGTGAAGGGAGCAGATCCTTCGCGACAAATTGGGCGTCCGTCTTCGGCCAACCTTGGGCTCATGAACCCTTCGACGCCGTCGTCAATAATCCAGTGATCACAGCCATTGCCGTCAATCCAGATACCCGCAGCGAATTTTTCGGTGGTTCCCGAATCGACACCAAAATCCCGATCGGTGGATTCGCTACAAGCCGATACGGCAACAAGCGCCATTAAGATCGCTGCAATTTTCATTTTCTGAAACATTTCAAACACCTCAATTACACATTATTTCGACGCGGCGATTTCTACGGCGACCATCTTCGGTGTCATTCGTTGCTATCGGGCGTTTTTCGCCCAGCGTATCAACACTGGTGATTGCACCTGTCTGGTTTGCAATCGCAGCAACTGCGTTCGCGCGTTCTCGTCCCAGATTGTAATTGTAATAATCATCTCCAACATTATCGGTATGCCCAACAATCGTAAAATATGGTTTTCCATCAACGATTGAGTCAACAAAAAAACGTTTTAGGCGTTCGGCCATTTCATCGGAAATATCGTACTGCGCTGTCCCGAAAAGCATATCACCCGAGAACTCCATGCAGATATCCGTGTTGCGTCCACAAACTGGATTACCTTCACGATCAAGGTGCGGAGACATCATGCCTTCGACCCCAAGATCAAGGACCCAATGCTCACATCCATCCGGATCAATCCAAATAGCTGCGGGGTGTGTCTGGTTTTCGTCCGCGGCGGCGGCGGTCGACAAAGTTGCAAGCAATCCAATAAGGAGAGCGCTTAGTATCATCTTCATTACTAAATCCTGCCCAACGTAAAACGATGTTCTTTCCACGGGTTACTATCATAATAATAAGGAATAGTGAATCAATATGTTAGCCCCAAAATTACAACATGACTAAGTTCGTGCTTATATACCACCCCTA
>CAZYMT010000059.1:0-15720 GCA_964649035.1 uncultured Rhodobacterales bacterium | reverse complement strand
CTGTGACTAAAATCGAACAAACCTCGGAACGAACGGTAAAATCAGCGCTGGTAGCATCGGGGCAAAACTGGGCCACCGTGGAAACTGACGGCACATGGATTCGCCTTACAGGTACAGCGCCGGATGAACAAAAACGCATTCAGGCACTTAGCGTAGTTTCGGCAGTTGTTTCATCCGCCCGCATTCAAAACCTGACAGAGGTCGAGGAAACCATCCCCGCCATCGCCCCGGATTTTGCACTGGAAATTCTGCGCAGCGGGTCAGATGTGTCCCTAATCGGGATCACACCAGTTGAAGAAGAAACCGACATTATCCGCGCCACGATTGAAGAAATCGACGGCGTGGCCCTGATCGACATGAAAGAAACCACCACTTGGGATGCCCCCGTTGGTTGGCAACCAGCACTGGAATTTGGCGCTGACATCATGTCACAGATGGAGCGCGCCAAGATCAGCATTGAACCGGGCAGCGTCAGCCTGATCGCTGTGGTCAAGAACGAAGAAGAAAAAGAAGCGTTGATTGTGACACTGGCCAAGGCCCAGCCCGAAGGGGTTGAACTAGCGCTGGATATCACAGCGCCGCGCCCGATTTTCTCACCCTATAATCTGATTTTCACACTGACTGAAAACCCGACATTACGCTGTCATGCGCTGACGCCCGAAGGAGTTTCGGCGATCCTTACAGTCGCTCGTGAAACGGGTGTTTCAGCGGCAACGGATTGCCAAATCGGGCTGGGCGCGCCAACAGATACTTGGTCCGAAGTTGCGGTCGCTGGCATGAACATCGTGATAGAAATGGGCGCGGGGCAGCTGGACATGCGCGATTCCGAAATCACCCTGACCGCCCCGGAAGATTTCGATGAGGGCCAATTTAACGCCCTTGCAACCAAGCTGCGAGAAAGCCTGCCCGTCGCCTATATGCTAAACACTGTTCGACCTGTTCGGCGCGTCGAAACAGGTGCAGATGACCGCCCCTATTTCGAAGCGGTACTTCCGGCGGATGGCCTTATTTTGCTAACGGGTGTGGTGATTGACGACATCTCGCAACGAACAATTTCCACCTATTCCGAAGCCAAATTCGGCTATGAGCAGATCAATGATAAAACACGGATTGCAGAATTTGCCCCGCATGGCTGGACCGCCAAACAATTGGTGGCGATCGACGTTCTGGCATTGCTGAACGAGGGAAAAATTACTGTCACCGAGGACACCGTAACCGTCACGGGCAAAGGTCAGGTTGAAGGGTTGCAGGACGTTATTCAGGCCGCGCTTGAAAACGGATTTGGCGCGGGTGCGCGGTTCTCGATCAATGTCGAGGAACTGGCCCCACCCGAGATTATTCCGGAATTTCCTGATGAAACTGAATGCGAAAGCGAGATCGCGGAAATTCTGGCGGAAACCCAGATTTTGTTTGCCCCTTCATCGGCAGTGATCGAGTCTGATTCCGAAAAAACCGTTACGCAAATTGCGCAAATACTGAACCGTTGTAATCATGCGGCCTTTCAGGTTGAGGGGCATACAGACAGCCAAGGGCGCGAAGAAATGAACAAGAACCTTAGCCAGAACCGCGCCAATGCCGTTGTCGATGCGCTGCTGGCGCGCAGCCTGCTATTGGGTGATCTAAGCGCTGTTGGGTACGGCGAAGCCCAACCAATAGCCGATAACGAGACCGAAGAAGGGCGTCAGGAAAACCGACGTATCGCCTTCAAATTATTGCTAGAATCTGACGTGGTCGAAGCTGAGGCCGAGACAACCGAAGACGTGACGGATGAAGTGGTCGACGAAGCCACGCAAGGGGAAACAAATGGGACAGACTGAATTAACACTGGTAATTGGCTCGGCGCTGGTTGTGGCTGTGGTGGTTGGTTGGACCCTGCGCTGGATTTTCGCCAAGATGAACACCTCTGGGCCGATGGCCTCCAGCGAGGTGACAGGCCGGATGCGCGAAGCTGAGGCAGCCCAAGAAACCGCTGAGGCACAATTGGCCGAAGTGACCGAGAATGCACGGCGCATGGAAAACCAGCTAAATGCCGAACTTGAGGCCGCTATGAGCGGTTTGGGGAATGCGCGGCGTGAGGCCGAAGCATGGCGTGAAGAAGCTGAAGCATGGCGAAATGAAACAGAAGAAGTTCGCCACGATCAAGAGGAACAACAAGACTAGGACCAGCGGTTTAACGCGTCCTCGTCAGCATCGCGGGCATCGACCCATTTACCGCCATTTGGCGTGCCCTCTTTCTTCCAGAACGGCGCACGGGATTTCAAGAAATCCATGATGAATTCCGCAGCTTCAAATGCATCTTGACGATGCGGCGACGCTGTTGCCACCAGCACAATTTGTGCACCCGGTGCCAATTTTCCGTACCGATGCACAATCCGCGTCGCCTGTAATTCCCAACGAGAATTCGCCTGAGCCTCAATATCTGCCAGCGCCTTTTCGGTCATGCCGGGGTAATGCTCCAGTTCCATGCCCAAAATATTTTCGCCGCCCGCCATATCGCGCACCAATCCGGTAAAGGTAACAATCGCACCGATATCTGTACGTCCAACGGTCATGGCCCGCATTTCCGCCGCGACATCAAAATCCGTAGTTTGCACCGAAATCGACATTCAGCCTCCGGTCATTGGTGGGAAAAAGGCGACTTCCTTGACGCCGTTCAAAGGCGCGTCCAGTTCCACCAATTCCTGATCGAGGGCAACGCGAATGGCATCCATATCTGAAAAAACCAGCGCATAACGTTCTTCGCGCCCGCGCAATTCTGCCACCAGATCAGCGACGGTCGCAGCGCTGGTTTCAAAGTCTTCGCGCGGCAGGCCGATGCGTTCGCGCACCCAAGCAAAATAGAGGATTTGCATTAGCTATCCTCGCGTAGAAACGGTAGGGATTTGCGGAAATAGTCGAAGCCAGTGATGAAGGTTAGAATGGCCGCGATCCAAAGCAACACAAGCCCGATATCGTTGGTCCATTGCGCCGCATCCGCCAGCATTTTAACACCGCTATCATCGGTAATTGCACCGCTTAGAATATCACTAAGATAGGCTTGATCCATTGCGTGAATGCGCCCATAAAAATAGACTCCTAGCATGTGACCAAGCAACAATGCAGAGATGGCGACCATCTGTACCGTTGTCTTCCATTTCGCCAGCTTCGTCACCTGTAACTCGGATGCGTTCGCACCAAGAAATTCGCGCAAGCCCGACACAAAAATCTCGCGGAACAGGATGATCACGGTCGGGATCAGCACGAACATGTTTTGTCCGGTCAGGCTAACCAGAACAGTCAACGCAATCACCACCATCGCCTTGTCAGCAATCGGGTCGAGCATACGGCCGAATTTGCTGATCTGGTCCCATTTTCGCGCCAGATAGCCATCAAGGTAATCGGTAATCGCCGCGGTCACGAACAAAATAAGGGCCACCCAATCGGCTAACGGGCTGGGGAAAACGACATAGGCCAAGCCAACGCCAGGTGCGGCAAGCAATCGAAAAATAGTTAAGATATTTGGCAAGTTCCAGCGCATCAGTTTCCCTCGGTGATTTATGGTAACTTAGCCGTTTATTCGCCGCTGTGGAAGAAGCCATAAATGGTTTCTGCCATTGCGTCTGAAATTCCATCAACGGCCTTCAAATCGGCCAATCCGGCGCGTGAAACCGCTTTTGCGGACCCAAAATGGGCCAGTAATGCGCGTTTGCGGAAGGCGCCGACGCCGGCACTTCGTCTAGTGGTGTTGCCATCATGGCTTTTGCTCGTTTTGCGCGATGTGTACCGATGGCGAATCTGTGGGCTTCGTCGCGCAAACGCTGGACAAAATACAGGACTGGATCGCGGTAGGGCAGCGCAAATGGAGTGCGACCGCGCTTATGGAATTCTTCTTTGCCGCGATCACGATCCTCACCCTTGGCGACGCCAACCACAGCCAGATCATCAATACCAAGCGCATTCAGAGCATCCATCGTTGCCGATAACTGCCCTGCCCCGCCATCGATCAGCAAAAGGTCCGGCCAGTTTTCAGATTTACGGTCGGGATCTTCCTTCAGCAATCTGCGGAACCGGCGATCCAGAACCTCGCGCATCATGCCAAAATCATCACCGGGTGACAGGTCCGTATTTTTGATGTTGAATTTCCGGTAACTCGATTTCATCCAGCCTTCCGGCCCCGACACGACCATACCGCCAACCGCGTTGGTGCCGGAAATGTGGCTGTTATCGTAAATTTCGATCCGCTTTGGTGGCGTTTTCAGATCAAACGCTTTTGCCAAGCCTTCCAGCAATCGGGCCTGCGTTGCGGTTTCCGACATTTTCCGCGCCAACGCCTCGCGCGCGTTGCGTTCGGCGGATTCAACTAAACTACGTTTCTCGCCGCGTTTAGGAACCAGCAATTCAACTTTTCGTCCCAACTGGGTGGAGAGGGCTTCCTCCAACAAATCAGCGTTCTCGATTTCATGGCTTAGCAGCAACATACGTGGTGGAAATTTGTTGCCATAAAACTGCGCGATGAACGCTTCCATAATTTCGGCGGGTTCCGCGCCCGCACCGGTGCGCGGATAATAGGCGCGGTTGCCCCAGTTTTGGTTGGCACGGATGAAAAATACCTGCACGCAGGCTTGGCCGCCTTCTTGATGAAGGCCGATTATGTCAGCTTCGGACACGCCTTGCGGATTGATACCTTGGGTGGTCTGAATGGCGGTCAGGGCGCGGATGCGATCACGCAATGCGCCCGCCTTTTCGAACTCCAAACTCTCGCTGGCAGCGGCCATCTGTTTGGCGAGGGTCACTTGAATTGTCGTCGATTTCCCCGACAGGAACCGTACCGCGTCATCAACCGTTTCGCGGTATTCCGCAGCGCTGATCCGCCCGACACACGGGGCTGAACAGCGTTTGATTTGGTACTGAAGGCAAGGGCGTGTTCGCCCTTCAAAAACCGAATCCGTACAATCGCGCAGCAGAAAAACCCGCTGCAAGTGATGCAGCGTCCGGTTCACCGCCCCCGCCGAGGCAAAAGGTCCGAAATACGTCCCACGCCCTTTTTTGGAACCACGATGTTTCTTGGCCTGCGGAAATTCATGATCAGTGCTGACATAGATATTCGGGAATGATTTGTCGTCGCGCAGTAACACATTATAACGCGGCTTTAGCTGTTTGATGAGGTTTTGTTCCAGCAACAGCGCCTCAGTTTCGGTTTCGGTGGTCAGGAACATCATCTGCGCAGTCCCCGAAATCATCCGGCCGATCCGCGCAGTGTGTCCCGTGGGCCGCGCATAGCTGGAAACCCGTTTTTTCAGATTTCGCGCTTTACCGACATATAGAACATCACCGGATTTATCGAGCATCCGGTAAACGCCCGGACTGTTATCGAGCAATTTCAAATAGTTCTGGATGACAGCGAAACCAGTTTCAACCTCGCCATTGACGAGGGCAACGCCCTCCTCCTCAAAACTCGAATTTTGGTGTTCTTCAGTCATTTCTCACCCGATATGCGCCGTTAACCGATTCTAAAACTTGCTGCATGGACTGCAAGCGTTTTCAAGGAAAAACCTGTCCACTGATACTGTGGATAAGTCTGTGTATAAATTCAATACACAGACAGATTTTCCTTCAAAACATGGGGCAAAAGCAAATTGGGCAAAAATTAGGCAGTTTTGCAAGCCATTGTTTTCACTGTGTATTTTTTTATTATCCGGTAAGTTGGTGAAAACAATGACAGAATCGTTACGAATGTGTGAACGAACCACGGTCAAGTGGAAAAGTATCAAAACCTAGCGGATTTTATTTAACTAATTCTAAGCAGGCGGACATATGCCGATCACTCGATTCCCATGATATCTGGTGTCTGCCAGGCCAAATGTTGACCACCATCAAGGCAAAACAATTGCCCGGTCAAACCATCAACATCCAGAATGAAATCAACGGCTTTGCAGATTTCGGTTGGGTCGGAACCGCGCTCCAGAATAGTCGCTTTGCGCTGCTTGGCAAAATGTTCCGCGGTTTGTCGCACGCCTTGCATTGTCGGCCCCGGACCGATGGCGTTAACGCGGATATCCGGCCCCAAGAACTGCGCCGAGGTTTGCGTAAACGCCCAAAGCCCCATCTTGGCAATCGTGTAAGTGGCAAATTCTGGGGTCAGTTTGCGCACTCGCTGGTCAATCATGTTGATGACACAGGCCTGTGCCCGCGGCTCGCCACTATCCATCACCGTTTTGGGGGCTTGTGCCGCGAAGGCTTGGGTCAAGAAGAACGGCGCACGGAGGTTGGAATTGATATGGCGATCCCAGCTTTCAGCCGTGGCCGTTTCCAAATTATCATATTCAAATATCGAGGCGTTGTTGATCAACAAATCCAATGGCGCGCCCAATGCATCCGCCGCGCGTGTAATCAGGGTTTCGGTGTCGCTGTGATCCAACAGGTCAGCATGAACAGTCACGGCCTTCACCCCAAACGCCCCTGCCGCAATCGCGGTCTCTTCGGCGGCGTCAGCGGAACTGGAATAGTGAACTGCAACGTCAAAACCGCGCCGTGCCAGATGTAGAACCATCGCTCGGCCCAAACGCTTTGCGCCACCTGTGACTAGTGCTGACTTACCCATCTGATCCCCTCACTAATGCAATAGTGATCCAATATAGACCACATATGCTAGCAAGAAGGCAACTCCCCATAAACGGGAAAGTTTCATTTTGAAAAACACGAATAAGGCGAGTAGAGCTGACGCTGCTAGCATGATCCACAAATCGACATGCAAGAATTGCGGCGCGATTTCGAGGGGGCCAAAAAAGCTGGCGATCCCCATTATGGCCAGCAGATTGAACATGTTGGAACCAATGACATTGCCGATGGCCACGTCAGCTTGTCTGCGGAATGATGCAACCACAGTTGTCGCCAGTTCCGGTAGCGAGGTGCCGATGGCAACCAGTGTCAGGCCAATGACCTCCTCGGAGACGCCGTATTCGGTGGCAACGCGCAAGGCGCCGTCAATCAAGATATCGGCACCAAAGGGCAAACCGATGGTACCGGCGACCATGTACCCAATCATTTTCCAAACGGGCATGTCAGGGTCAGCGTCTTCTAGTTCGGATAGTTCTTCGGATGTGACATTATCAATATTCACCCCGCGCCGCGCTTTTTTAGCCGCGAGGAACGCATCACCAAGCATAGCCACCAGCAATACCAGCAGCACAATACCCTGCCAAATATGCAACGGGCCAAGGAAACAAAGTGCCACAAAAACAGCCGAAGCACCCATCATCTGAAGATATGTCCGGCGCGTATCGCACCGCGTGGTATCCATTGAAAATAGCAGCGCCGGCACACCCAGCACTAGCAACACGTTAGCGATATTGGACCCGACAACATTGCCAAGCGCAATCCCCGGTGCCCCCGCCAACGCGGATTGGATTGCAATCAGAAGTTCAGGCGCAGAGGTTCCAAAACCGACAATGGTAAAGCTGACAATCAGCGCCGGAATACCCAGTTTCAGGCTTAGCGAAACCGCGCCTTTAACCAGAAAATCGCCAGCAACCAGTAAAATCACCAAACCCGCGAAGATCAGAGCCAGATCCATGAAATCCCTTTAACGTTTTGTTTTCGTGCATTCGCACGGCTTGTCGGCGATCAGATAAGCGCCGCAGGACTTACATTTTTTGGCCGTCATTGTGCCCTTACCGATCTTGGGCATTCGGAGTTTTCCAAACATCCCAAGCGCAAGAATGGCAATAAGAAAGAAAGTGACGGCTTTAACGATCATACGCTTGTCTTACAGGCCAAAACGGGACCAGTAAAGGCGATCCTCTACATCCCCGATCACGTTTGCCGCGGCTGGTGCGCCAAAACGACTGAACAGCGATTTTTTAGCGGTATAGACTGGCAAACGGATCTCATCGCCGAACAATTCTTTCATCTTTGGAACGATATGAGCGATGCCATCAACAAGGCCGTTTTCGACAGCCTCAGGGCCAACCCAAATATCACCAGTGAACAAATCCGCATCGGCCAGCTTGTCACCGCGCCGCGATTTCACTTGGTTGATGAAATTCTGGTGGATCACGCTTTGCAGGGATTTCACCCGCTCGATATCCTCGTCCTTTGCAGGGCGAAATGGGTCGAGCATCGATTTATCCTCGCCCGCAGTATAAACGCGCCGTTCAATACCTTGACGGGTCATGGCCTCATGAAAACCAAACGAGGCCGAGATCACGCCGATAGACCCGATGATCGAATTGTCGTCAATGTAAATCTCGTCGCCTGCGGTTGCCAACCAGTAACCGCCCGATGCGGCAACATCTTCGCAAAACACATAAACTTTAAGGTTTTTTTTATCTGCCAAACGCCGTATCCGCGCCGCGATCAACGCTGATTGGGTCGGCGACCCACCCGGCGAATTCACTACCAGCGCCACGGCTTTGGGTTTACCCTTGGCAAAAGCGCGTTCAATAACCGGGGCCATCGCCGTGTCATTCAGACCGGGGCCACCAAACCGACTGCCCCCGCCGATCACGCCGCTAAGACGGATCACAGGAACGGTTGGTTTCGACTTAAACATGTTCATAAGTTTTTTCATTCCGCAGATGTAGGCAGCCATGCACGCATACACAAGGAAAAGCTGGTAATATTTGTTTCACTTGTGGGTTTTCGGGCTATTTCCCTTGACCTCCCCCCTCAGCTTTGCAGTATTCGGCGATCATGAGAGGGTCGCGATGACAACACCATTAGCAGGACTAAAAGTTCTAGAACTGGCACGCGTGCTGGCTGGCCCATGGGCTGGACAGGTTTTAGCGGATCTAGGCGCAACGGTTATCAAGGTTGAGGCCCCGATTGGTGACGAAACGCGAACATGGGGGGCACCCGCTGCGCCGGATGGAACAGCGGCATATTTTCACAGTTGCAATCGTGGGAAACACTCGATCGCGCTTGATTTTCGCAATGAAGATGATTTGGCGTTAGTGCAGGAATTAGCCGCCGACGCCGATGTTGTGATCGAAAACTTCAAGGTCGACGGGTTGAAAAAGTTCGGGCTAGATTACGAAAGCATGAAGGCCCAAAATCCCGCTATCATCTATTGTTCGATCACCGGATTTGGCCAAGACGGCCCCTATGCGCACCGCGCAGGCTATGATTTCATCATCCAAGCAATGTCCGGCATTATGGATATTACGGGTGACCCAGACGGTCCGCCGCAAAAGGTTGGCGTGGCATATGCCGATATTTTTACCGGGCTTTATGGCGTGATTGCCATTCAGGCAGCACTGGCCGCACGGGCAAATACTGGCGAGGGGCAACATATCGATATGGCGCTTTTCGACAGCCAAGTCGGGGTTCTTGCCAACCAAGCCAGCAACTACTTGATGACAGGCACTGAACCAAAACGGCTGGGAAATTCGCACCCAAGCATCGTCCCGTATCAGGTGTTTGAAACCGCCGACGCACCGTTGGTTATCGCATGCGGCAATGACGGGCAGTTCCGCAATCTGTCGCTGGCAATGGGGTTGGAACTACATTCCGACCCGCGCTTCGCGACCAATCCAAGCCGTTTGGAAAACCGTGAGGTGCTAAGTGAAATCCTCGATGATATCCTCGCGAAAATTCCGCGCACTGAAATCCTCGACATGATGGAAAAAGCTGGCGTGCCCGCTGGCCCAATCAATACCGTCGCTGAGGCTTTTGATGACCCTCAAATCCAACATCGCGGCATGGTCGTTAACCAAACTGTCCGCAATCCGATCCGCTTTTCTGATCTGGAACTTGCGACGCAAAAATCACCACCAACTCTTAACCAAGACAATGACATAATAAGGAATAAACTATGGAATATAGACAATTAGGCCGCACTGACCTGAAGGTCAGCGAGATTTGCCTAGGCACGATGACATGGGGCTCGCAGAACTCCGAAGCCGAAGGCCACGCACAAATTGATGCCGCGCTCGATTACGGTGTTAATTTTATTGATACGGCAGAAATGTATCCGACAACGCCGCAACATATCGATACGCAAGGCGACACCGAAGCTATTATCGGTACTTGGAACGCGGCAAATAGAAGCAAGCGCGACGACGTAATTATCGCCATAAAAAATCTCGGGTGCTGGCGCAGGAAATATCCGTGGTCGCAATAAAGAACCAATTAATGCAAAAACCCTGCGCGAAGCCATTGATCTAAGCCTTGGGCGTCTGCAAACTGAATATATCGACCTTTACCAATTCCACTGGCCCAACCGTGGCACGTTCCATTTCCGTCAATACTGGAACTATGATCCCAGCCACCAAAATCGCAACGAGACGCGCGACAACATGCTGGAAAGCCTGCAAACCATGGGTGAGCTGGTTAAAGAAGGCAAAGTTCGTGAATTCGGTACATCCAATGAATCCGTTTGGGGCATTGCCCAACTTTTGGAAATTTCCGAAGCTAATAGTCTGCCGCGCATGGTTTCCGTGCAAAATGAATACAGCTTGCTGGCACGGATTTACGATCTGGACATGGCCGAAATGACTGCCAATGAAGATGTTGGTTTGCTAGCATATTGCCGCTAGCCGCTGGCCTGCTAAGTGGGAAATATATTGGCGATGTGACCCCGGCTGGATCACGCCGCTCCATCGCGGAGAACCTTGGTGGGCGTCTAACAGAACACGTAATGCCTGCGGTCGAAGCCTATGATAAAGTTGCCAGAAAACATGGCCTTAACCTGGCTCAGATGGCGTTGGCGTGGTGTTTGACTCGGCCATTTATGACGTCGGTAATTATCGGCGCAACAACGTTGGAACAGCTTGATACAGCGATGAAATCATCTGAATTAAAACTGTCCGACGACGTTATGGCCGACATTGCAGTGACCCGCCGTCACTTCCCAATGCCGATCTAACCCAATAACACTGTGGCCGCCGAGCGTGCCTCGTCGGTCACAGTATCCCCTGAAAGCATCCGCGCGATTTCGTCGATGCGTTCGCCTCGATCAAGTGGGCGAACATCCGTTGTCGTCTGGTTATCAGTCACCGATTTCGCCACCAACCAATGATGTCCGCCAAGTGCGGCAACCTGCGGTGAATGCGTCACCACCAACACCTGCCCGTTTTCAGCAAGGCTAGAAAGCCGCCGCCCGACAGCACTGGCTGTTGCCCCGCCAACACCGCGATCAATCTCGTCAAAGATCATCGTCAGATACGTCGAACGCGCCGTTAGGCAAACCTTTAAGGCCAGCAGAAACCGCGATAACTCCCCGCCCGAGGCGATCTTATCGATGGGGCCACTTGGCGCGCCGGGATTGGTTGAAACAGTAAAAGCCACCAGATCAATACCGTCCGGCCCCGCCTCAGCCCGCGATATTTCCGTTGTGAAAACAGCGCGTTCCATTTTTAGCGGCGCGAGTTCCGCCAGCATGGCCTTATCCAACTTCGCCGCCGACTTTTGTCTTTTATCAGACAGTTTTTGCGCATGCACATCGTAGGCTTCTTGCGCCTTGGCCAAAACATCCTGTAATCCAGCAATATGATCCGCGCCAGTATCAATCTTGTGCAATTGCGCCCGAAAATCTTCCAGCTTTGCCGTCAAATCATCCGGCTGCACATCATATTTCTGCGCTAGCCCGCGCACTGCGAACAAACGTTCGGTCACCTGCTCCAGCTCCAACGGGTCAAAATCGAGTTGACGCAACGCATCCTCGACCCCAATCTGTGCCTCGGCCAGTTCGGACAAGGCTCGCCCCAAACCTTCGATCGATCCGTCCAGCCGACCGTCAGCCTTAAGCGCGACATCTTCTAACCAGCGCACCGCGTCAGTCATCGTGCCCTCGGCGCCGCCCATTGAAATGGCGTTGCCAGCTTTGATGATATCTTCGCGAATTTTTCCGGCGGATTGCATCATGCGGCGGCGGCCATCCAAAACCTCATCCTCGCCAACTTCGGGGGTCAGTTTATCAAGTTCCTCAACCGCATGGCGCAGAAATTCGGCGTCGCGCGATACTTCCTCCAGCTCGATCTCGGCAGCGGTTAGGATTTTACGCGCAGCTAACACTTCGCGCCATGCAGCGCGGGCTTTTTTCAGGTCTTTTTCGACATTCGCAAAACTATCCAACAAGCCCCTATGGCCCTTGGGATCCAACAAGCCCTTGTCGTCATGCTGCCCATGAATCTCGACCAAATTATCCGAAAGTTGGCGCAAAATTTCACCGGAACAAGCACGGTCATTCACAAATGCCCGCTTGCGCCCATCCCCCGAATTTATCCGTCGAAGGATCAGGGTGTCGTCATCGGGTAATCCCGCATCCTGCAAAATTTTATGAACAGGATGATCCGGCGTCAGCGAAAACTCCGCCATAACTTCGCCAGCATCTGCACCACTGCGAACGATGTCGGCTTTACCGCGCCAACCAAGTACAAACCCCAGTGAATCCAGCAAGATAGACTTGCCCGCACCGGTTTCCCCCGTCAGGACGTTCAAGCCCTGCTGGAATTCCAGGTCAAGGGTTTCAATCAGCAGAATATTCCGGATCGAGAGCGCATGAAGCATAGCTTACGTTCCCCCCACGAGGTTATCCCCGCGACATAAGTCTGGTCGCATCTACATACCAAACCGTGTCAGGATAGCGTTCACCAAGCAACGTCGTGGCGGCCTGCGCTTCGCCAATTAGACCAAGGGAAAGGTATCCCTCAACCAGACGGAACATCGCTTCGGGTGTTTGCGGCGTGTCACCGTAATCATTAACGACCACGCGGAAACGTTCAATTGCAGCGACGTAATGGCCGCGTTTCAAATAGTAGCGCCCAATGTCCATTTCTTTGCCGGCAAGCTGGTTCAAGGCCACGCCAAACTTTTCTTCGGCCAAGCGCGCGTATTCGGTGCCCGGATAGGTTTCAATCAAAGTGCTAAAAACCTGCAAGGACCGGAAAGTGTTACGCTGGTCGCGTTCAACATCAATGATCTGGTCATAATAGGACAAAGCCACCAGATACATCGCAAACGGCGCATCTGCTGTGGTCGGATAGAAATCCAGATACCGCAGGGCTGCCGTGCGGCTTTCTGGATACATTTGTTCTTCGCGGTAAGCTTTGGAGGATTCGATTAACGCTGTTTTGGCCTCAACAGAATAGGGATGCAGGCGTTCGACTTCATTATAATATTCGGCACCTTCATGGTAACGCCCCCGTGCGATTTCAGCCTCGGCCAGCGCCATGATCTGCGGCGCGGATGTGCCTTCGCCGACAGTATTCACCGAATTGCCGGAACACCCAGCAATTGCTAGCGTTGATACAAGAATTAGACCCCGAATACCCTGAAATGCGCCTGACATACCAATCCTCAATATAAGTGTAGCCGCTTGTTGCTAGCTGATTACCACAGGATTTTGAAGGGAAAAAGGATTCTTAGTGGCGAAAATCAGCGCGGGTGATCAAACCGCCAACGCAAATTCTTCAAAAGTCAGCCCAACACCAGGTAATTTCGCGGCTTCGCTATCGTCAGCTTCGACGATTTCAAACGCGTCCGGCGTTGCAAATAGCTTGCGCAGCAACTGGTTTGTAATGCTATGGCCAGCGCGAACACCGCGATAACGGCCAAGGATCGGTGTGCCGACAAGCGCAAGGTCGCCAAGCGCGTCCAGCATTTTGTGGCGCACACATTCATCTGCACGACGGAACCCTTCGGCATTAACAACATCGTCGCCGTCAACAACAACCGCGTTATCCAGATTTCCACCAAGGGCCAACCCGGCCGCCCGCATATTATCGACATCAGTTTGCCGACAGAATGTCCGGCAATCGCTAAGCTCACGCGCAAAACTACCGTTTTTCATGTTCATTGTGTGTTGCTGAACACCAATTGCCTGCTCTTCAAAATCAATCGTAAAGTCAATTTCGAATTCATCAGCGGGCGAGATTTCGGCAAAAGCATCACCATCTGAAATCGAAACCGATTTCAGAATACGCAGGATTTTTGCAGGTGCATTCAGATCGACAACACCAGCCGCCAAAATTTCATGTACGAACCGCTTGGAGCTGCCATCCATGATCGGTACTTCGGGGCCATCAAGTTCAACAATCGCATTATGCACACCGCAACCGGCAAGCGCCGCCATAAGGTGTTCAATGGTCGAAACCTCTACGCTGGCGTCATTACAAATGCGTGTGCAAAGTTTGGTATCGCTGACGGCATCAAAACGTGCAGGCACCAGATTGTCGCGATCAGTGATATCAACGCGACGGAACATAACCCCAACATTTGCGGATGTAGGGAGAACACGCAAGCGCACGGCACGACCGGAATGCAATCCGGTTCCTACCATGGAAAACTCTGTTTTTATTGTTGCCTGCACGACTCGAACCCCATTCACAAAAAGTTAACAAATGGAATAACGCCGAGTGGTCATTGGTGCAACACACGCTTTGTGACGAATTGCAACAACTGCTCAAGCTTGCTTACGCCCAGAAAAAAGGCCCCCATTGGGAGGCCTCGTTTCAATTCTGTATTTCAGTGCCCTAGTTGGCTTGGCGACGTAAAAACGCTGGAATTTCAACACGTTCCTGTTCGTCTTCGTTAATATCCTCAAACGTCTGAGCCGGAGGGTGACTGATAAGCGGTTGCCTGCGTGGCATTGGCGTATCCGATGATCCTGTCATCTTATTGATAAGATTGTTGATCGCGAACCGGCCTTGCCCTTCGGCCTCTTCAACTTTCGCAGGTGTTTCCACCTCTTCCGCCGTAGGGACTTTACTAATGGCAGTCCGTAACCGAAGCAGCGCATCTTGCGATGCTCCACCTGCCTGGCTGACAGTTACTGGCTCGGCAGGTGCCGGAGCTTGCCCTGCAAACAAATCCGTATCAGGCTGTTTTACAGGCGCAGTTTGCGGTGCGGCAGCAGGTGCCGCTGACCTAGCCACAGGTGCAGGAGCCGCCGTCGCAGTTACAGGTGCCGCAGTTTGCGGAGCCACCTGTTCTGTTGTAGCAGCTGGCACTACTTGTGGCGCCAAAGGTTCTGCCATCGTGCGACGCGGTGCTGGAACCGGATTAGCGGCCTCGGCCACATCAATCCCTGTTGCCACAACGGACACGCGCATCACACCTTCCATGGATGGATCCAGCGTGGAGCCAACGATGATATTTGCGTCTGCGTCCACTTCTTCGCGGATACGGTTCGCAGCTTCGTCCAGTTCAAACAAAGTCATATCGTGGCTGCCGGTGATGTTGATCAATACGCCGCGCGCACCGTTCAACGAAATCTCGTCGAGCAGCGGGTTCGCGATAGCTTTTTCAGCCGCCTGAATGGCGCGATCTTCACCGGATGCCTCGCCAGTACCCATCATCGCCTTGCCCATCTCGTCCATTACGGAACGCACATCGGCGAAGTCTAGGTTGATGATACCGGGGCGAACCATAAGGTCGGTCACGCCCTTAACACCTTGATACAAAACGTCATCTGCCAAAGCGAAAGCTTCGGTGAAGGTGGTGTTTTCATTGGCAAGACGGAACAGGTTCTGGTTTGGAATAATGATCAGCGTGTCGACCATTTTCTGCAATGCCTCAATGCCTTCTTCGGCCTGACGCATCCGGCGCGAACCTTCAAACTGGAAAGGTTTGGTCACAACACCAACCGTCAAAACGCCCAGTTCCCGCGCGGCTTGCGCGATAATCGGTGCCGCGCCAGTTCCCGTACCGCCACCCATTCCGGCGGTGATGAAACACATATGCGAACCAGCTAACTGGTCGATGATTTGTTCAAGATTTTCCTCGGCAGCGGCCGCGCCAACT
>CAZYMT010000058.1:0-15812 GCA_964649035.1 uncultured Rhodobacterales bacterium | reverse complement strand
ACCCGTTCCGGCATATAGCCATTCCAATTCGCGCTTAACCTGCAAGGCCAGTTCGCGGGTCGGAGCAATGACCACGGCCAAGGGCGACGGTGCATAGGCCATTTTGTCTTGGCCTTTTAGCAAGGTCGGTGCGATGGCCATGCCGAAAGCAACGGTTTTACCCGATCCGGTTTGGGCCGAGACCAGCATGTCGGCATCTGCCAATTCAGGTGCAATAACAGCGAGCTGCACGGCGGTTAGTTTTTCATATCCGCGTTTTGTCAACGCCTGAGACAGCGCCGGTACGACGCCTTCGAATTCGGTCATTTTTGTATCCTTCAGAATGCGAGGAGGGCTTAGATCAGCCCCTCGTTCGCGAAAATTTTACGTAGGTCAGCCTCGGGGCGGGCGCCTGTATGGCTGATGATTTCGCCAGCAGCGAGACAGCCCATGCGACCACATGTTAATAGGTCTTTATCAGATGTTAGCCCAAATAGGAAACCGGCGGCAAACATGTCGCCAGCACCGGTTGCGTCAACCATGATTGCGTCGGCTGCAGGGGCGTGAATTTCATTGCCGCCTTGCGCCACATAAACCCCTTTGGGTCCGATGGTGCAGGCAACGATATCAACGTCGCCCTGTGCCATGGTCATGGCAATGCTTAGGTCGTCGGTTTGGTATAGGGATTTCAGTTCGTGTTCATTGGCAAATAGCAGATCGACATTGGCACGGATCAGTTTCAGGAACGCATCGCGGTGCCGTTCAACGCAGAACGGGTCGGATAGCGTGATGGCGTTCTTGCCACCTGCCGCCGTGACCTGTGCGGCGGCGGTATCAAACGCCTTTTGGCTGGCGGGTTTGTCGTACAAATACCCTTCCATATACAGCCAATCCGTATCTTGCATTTGGGCGGGAATGATGTCGGTCTCGTCGAGTGTTGCGGAAACACCCAAGTAGGTATTCATAGAACGTTCACCGTCGGGGCTGATCAAAATCATGCTGCGCGCGGTTTCTTCGGCATGGAATTTATCGGCCATAACGGAATCAAATACTGCCCCTTGCGCACGTAAATCATGGGCAAAAATTTCACCTAGTTGATCGTTTTTGACCTTACCCACATAGGCCGTGCTAGCCCCCAACGCGGCCAAACCAGCGATGGTATTTGCCGCAGACCCACCAGATATTTCAACCGCGGGGCCCATGTTACCATAAAGTTCCGCAGCGCGGTCGCGGTCGATCAGCTGCATGATGCCTTTTTCAACGCCGTTTTCGATCAGAAAATCATCTTCGATATGCGAGAGCACATCAACGATGGCATTCCCCATGCCGATAACTTGAAACTTCTTGGTCATGTTGTCTTTTCCTCGAACTCGCAGAGATCAGCAATAATGCAGTTGGCACAAACGGGTTTTCGTGCCTTGCATATATACCGTCCGTGCAAAATCATCCAGTGATGGGCGTGGTGTTGATATTCAGCGGGAATGTGATCTTCGATAGCGCGCTCTACTGACACGACATCCTTACCTTTGGCAACACCTGTTCGGTTGCCAAACCGGAATATATGCGTATCAACCGCCTGAGTGGGTTGGTTAAACCACATATTCAGCACAACATTGGCGGTTTTGCGCCCAACACCGGGCAGGGATTCGAGGGCGGCGCGCGAAGACGGCACCTCGCTATCATACACATCCACCAACCTTTGACTAAGCTTGATGACGTTTTTCGCCTTGTTGCGGAACAGGCCGATGGTTTTGATATGCTCGATCAAACCTGCCTCGCCCAAGGCCAGCATTTTTTCGGGTGTGTCCGCGATTTTGAACAATTCGTGTGTGGCTTTGTTCACGCCTATATCGGTGGATTGTGCAGACAGGGCAACGGCGACAACCAGCGTGAACGCGTTCACATGGTCCAACTCACCCTTCGGCTCTGGCTCGCTTTCTTGAAAACGACGAAAGATTTCTTTGATGGCTTTATAGTCTAGCTGATCTGGCATGTGGTTGGGGTTTCCAAATGGTTTTCGAACGTCTTCATTTGGCACTATCTATGCGTGTTTGCGTTCCTAAAACAAGTGGAGTGCGCCCAAAATGGTTGACCGATGATCCGCAGCGCGGACGAAGCGGTCATTGATCAGGACAACTTGATGCGTCAGTTGTCTTATTAGTCACCATCATGGTATTTAACTGTAATATTTCCTTAACGGCTGCCCAATTAGGCTTATTCACATGAAAAATTGCTCGGAAAAGAAACTCGAAGCTGCGAGGTATGACTCAATTGTGATCCTCGGTATCGGTGGATATGTGAAGGCACGAGATTTCAAACTCGCTTTCAAAGAGATAGATGCTGAAATATTCGCAAAAATAATGTACGCGACCCAGCAGATGTTAGTTGACTTCGATGTTGCAGAATCTGTCAATCCAGCAAACATTCCTTTGACAATCTCCAAATACAAATTTGAACAAAAACCGCACTTTCACCAAGTCATGGAAATATACCGAAAGCACCTAGGATTGAGCCGTGTGCAGCTTTAATGGCTAATGCCATCGGTCCGTTTGACTTCTCAGTAGACCCTAAAGAATCGTTGAATTAGATCAAAATCCTGACTGAATACTCAACAGTATCTAACGCTTGGGCATACAGCGTTTCGTGCAGCAACTATTGAACCGAAATGTGTGATGGCCTACCATAATGCAGTAAACTAGTGCCAATAACCAAACTTCCGGAAAGGAACACGCAGCATGATTGCCTACGTCACCGTCGGTGCTGACGACATCGCTCGCGCGAAACGGTTTTACTCTGCGTTCCTGCCAGCCCTTGATTATGGGTTGGAGGAGGGGCCTGAGGGTCTAAGCTACGCGCTGCCCGTACAATCGGGTCAGTCTGCCGCTCTGCCGGATTTCTACGTTAAACCAACCTTCGATGGATATCCGGCCTCTGCTGGGAACGGTGCTATGACCGCATTTGAGGCCCGCAGTCAAAAGCAGGTTCGTGACCTTCACTCCGCCGCGCTTGCTGCAGGCGGTTTTGACGAAGGCCAGCCCGGCTTTCGCGCTTCGTATGGACCTCATTTTTATGTTGGCTACCTTCGCGACCCTCAAGGTAACAAGATTGCATTGTTCTCCAGCGATCCAGCCGAACCCGGACGAGACGGATAACGCGGATTTCGCGGGGCGACAAAACCCGCAGGATTCGGGTGGTTATGATTTGGGAATCGGGTAGGTTGGCACCAAGGATAGGAATATTGATCCATAGCTTCTCAACCTAACGCAGATAACCTAAACACTTCTGTTGCAAGTCACTTTTTCTTTCGCATTGATGGTATTTTTAGCCCTGCTTCAGATGATGCGATCAATACGGCGAGCCTTTTTAACCGTGTTTCTTCTCTCTTGGCGCTCATTACCCACCAGATAGAATCTCTTTTGTAGGATGGAGCTAAATTAGTAAGGAATAGCCAAGCTGGTTGGTTGGCCTTGATTTGCGCCTCAAACTCGGGGGCGAGTGGTACGTTTCTATCCTCAGACGAATAACCTTGGACATCAGACCTGTTGTTAAAGACGTGCATTCCTGCTGGTTTCATCTTTCCAAGCGGTATGAGTGCTTCTACCTTCTTTACATTCACAGCGCTCCATACACTTTTTATTTTGCGCGGCGTAAACCGTATCTTATAGCTTTGTTCATCAATGGTTTTCCGGATACCGTCGATCCACCCAAAACAAAGAGCGACATCTACTGATGTAGGCCACGTAAGGCTAGCGCGACCTGTGCTTTTCCGAAAATAGCCCACCCAAAGTTCATTGGCGTCAGTATGTTCTTCTAACCAAATGCTAAACTCTTCTTGGTTTTCAAAAAATACTACATCTACCATCCTATAGCCTCCATACTTAGCACTAACTTTTGCACCCCCGATCAAACCGGAGGGCTTGCTTAACATCGAAGCGCCCTTGGGACTAGGGAGCCTCTGTATCCGCAGGATTCGGGTGGTTATGATTTTGGAATCGGATAGGTTGGGGCAAAGGATATGAATATGAGCCAAGAAGAAGCCTATCATTACGCCGTCATCGCCCGCGCCATCGATTTCATCGGGGATCGGGTTGAGGATCAGCCGTCATTGGAAGAAACCGCCGCCGCAGTTGGCCTATCGCCCGCGCATTTCCAACGGGTGTTCAGTCAATGGGCGGGGGTTAGTCCGAAACGGTATCAACAATATCTAACCCTCGAACACGCGCGGGATTTGTTGAAAAACCGGTTTTCGGTTCTGGACACGGCGCAAGAAACTGGCCTGTCCGGTTCCAGTCGCCTGCATGATTTGTTTGTAAAATGGGAGGCCATGACCCCCGGTGAATACGCCAAAGGTGGCGCGGGGTTGGTGATAAACTGGGGCTGGTTTGGATCGCAATTTGGCGAGGTTCTGGCGATGGGCACGGATCGTGGCCTCTGCGGTATGGCCTTCAGCGAAGAATTCGGGCGCGACTGGACGATGGAGGATCTAACACGCCGCTGGCCACAAGCGGAATTCCGCGAAAACGCTGCTGCGATCATGCCTTGGGTGGGTGCTGCGCTGGGGCAGGAAGGGGAGGTATCGCTGCACCTGATCGGTGCCCCATTCCAGATCAAAGTATGGGAGGCACTGCTGACCATCCCGTCGGGCCATGTGACCACCTATTCCGAGATTGCCCAAAGCATCGGTAACCCCAAGGCAGTAAGGGCCGTTGGCACTGCCGTCGGTAAAAACCCCGTTAGCTGGCTGATCCCGTGTCACCGCGCTTTACGCAAGTCAGGCGGGCTTGGTGGATACCATTGGGGGCTACCTGTAAAACGCGCCATGCTGGCCTATGAAGCTGCGCGTTTGGAGGCAAGTTAAGCGAAACTTCGCTTAACCTACTTCCCTTGATGGAATGGTTCGCTTATTCTGGCTTGCAATGCGTGCCTGTGTTTGGATTAATGGGCGCAAGGAATGTAAACTAACCAGATATAAGGGATTTATTGAAAATGGTTGCTTTGAAATCACTAGGTGTATTCGCTCTCGTAAGCACAATCGCATTGTCGGGTTGTACGAATTCTGACGGCACAAGAAATAATACTGGAACGGGCGCTGGTGTCGGGGCTCTTGTTGGCGGGCTTTTGGGCAGCGCATTCGGCGACGGCGAAGAAGAAGCTATCGCAATTGGCGCAATCGCGGGCGGTGTTCTTGGTGGCGCTATTGGCGCTGACTTGGACAAACAAGAGGCAGCTCTTCGTCGGTCCATGGGTAATGGCGTTGGTATCGTGAATACTGGTAGCCAGCTGATCGTTTCCTTACCAGAAGCAATCACATTCCCGGTTAACAGCGCGGTCGTGAAATCCCGCATGATTGGTAGCCTGAATACGCTTGCCGCCAGCATGAAAGAATATCCAAACACTACGATTGAGATCGTTGGTCACACGGATAACACCGGAACAGTTGCTTACAACCAACAGCTTTCCGAGCAACGCGCCCGCGCCGTTCGCGGTATCTTGCGCGCTGGGGGCGTCAAAGGTCGTCGTCTGGTTGCTATTGGTGCCGGTGAAACCCGCCCAATCGCGTCAAACGCAACAGGCGAAGGTCGCCAGCAAAACCGTCGTGTTGAGATTTTCATCACTCCTAACCGGTAAGCTGTTGATTATATAATCTTAAAAGGGTCGGTTTTCCGGCCCTTTTTTATGGGCGCAGAACATAGGTAAGGATTTCGATGAATACGTTACTGGTTTTTGGCTATGGATATACAGCTAGCGTTCTCGGGCGGCAGTTGCTTGCGAAAGGTTGGCGGGTCATTGGAACTACCCTTTCACCAGAAAAACTCGCCGACATGCAGCGAAGTGGTGTTGAGCCCATCTTATGGCCGGAAAATGATATTTCTGCGGCTTTGAAAGTCGCGACGCATATTCTTGTTTCCGCGGCCCCAACAAAAGATGGCGATCCGGTTTTACGAGAACTTGGTGGTGCTCTTTGTGAGAATGCCAAGCGCGTGGAATGGCTTGGATACCTGTCCACAACCGCCGTTTACGGGGACAGAAACGGCGATTGGGTTGACGAAAATTCGGAGCTTAGACCAACAACAGAGCGTGGGAAATGGCGCGTTGCAGCCGAGCAAGCATGGCGCGAGGCCGGATTACCGACACATATTTTCCGGTTGGCAGGGATTTACGGGCCCAATCGGGGACCGTTTGCCAAGGTTCGGGCCGGAACCGCACGTCGGATCATCAAGGAAGGTCAGGTGTTTAGCCGCACGCATGTCGAAGATATCGCCCAGGTTTTATACGCCTCGATGCGCCAGCCAAATCCTGATGCAGTTTATAATGTATGCGACAATGATCCAGCCCCGCCACAAGATGTCATTGCCGAGGCGGCGCGGATGTTGGGGCTGCCAATCCCCAAAGAGATTCCCTTTGAAACTGCTGAAATGACGCCGATGGCACGAAGTTTTTATGCCGAATCGAAAAAAGTAAGCAACCGTCGAATCATCGAAGAACTGGGTGTGAAACTGAAATATCCGGACTATCGTAGTGGCCTTTCTGCACTGTTGGCGAAGGAATCGCCCTAGATCGGCCACGGCCCCTTTGAATCTTCTCGCATTACCAAAACCGACGTAGTAAAAGCGACACGACATTCGGTCTGCTCACCGAGGTAAAACGAAAATTCTGCTTGTAGGTTTATAATGAAATTATTTGGTTTTCTTCTGGTTGGTTTTGCTGCCTTGCCTGCCATCACATTTGCGCAAGACGCGAGCTATGCGCTTAACGGCGGAACCGGACTGATCGATATGCCGACGGCGGAAACGCTGCCGGATGGTGAGAACGCGTGGACCTTTACGTCCACAGGTCAAATTGTCGGCGGCGCGCTGACGTTCCAGATGCTACCAAAGCTGGAAACAACCGTTCACTTTACAACAATTTCCGATTGGGACGGCGGCAAGCTTTTTGATCAGAGCATTGATTTCAAATACCAGATTTTCGAAGAAAGCGGGTATCGCCCGTCGCTTGCCCTCGGATTCAGGGATTTCCTTTCCAACGGTGTGTTTAGCAGCGAATACATCGTTGCAACCAAGGATATCGGTTATGGTTTGGTTGTTTCCGGTGGTCTCGGCTGGGGCCGTCTGGGCAGCAATAATCCAATCGGCAATTTTGGTGACCGTCCGCCAGCAACAAGCACTGGCGTTGATTTCGATCACTTCTTTCGTGGTGACGTTGCGCCCTTCGCAGGCGTTGAATGGCACACCCCCGTTCGCGGTCTTTCGGTAAAAGCCGAATATTCGTCGGATGCGTATACGGGCGAACAAGAATTCGGCAGTTTTGAGCCTGAATCCCCGTTCAACTTTGGTATCGATTATGTGCCAGTAGGCGGCGTTTCATTGGGCGCATATTACAATTATGGATCAGAATTCGGGCTACGGATCACGCTTTCGGGCAATCCTAATCGCCCCATCGTACCACCCGATCTTGGCCGTGGACCGGTTCCCGTAAATGCCCGTCCTGCAGGATATAATGCTGATCCAAGCTGGGCGAATAATCCGGCGGCGCTGGACACAGTTATCACGGCGTTAATTCCGTTGCTGCGAGAAGAAGGTGTTTCAATCGAGGAAGCGCGGTTAACCGGCACCTCGATAGACCTTTACATTAAAAATAGTAGAATGCCGCAAACGCCCAAAGCTATTGGTCGGATTGTGCGAATATTGTCGGTGGCATTGCCACATTCAATCGAGACGTTCCGGATCACGCCTATGGCTGGTGAATTGCCGACGACAACGGTTGAAATCAAGCGCTCGGACCTTGAAGCACAGGTCGATCGCCCGAATGCCGGACCAGATAGTTTCCGCACAACCCGTTTCACAGACGCGCAAAGCACCTTGGGGGATGCCGCGTGGAAACGTGATGTATATCCTAATTTCAGCTGGTCCTTAAACCCACAGGTACCCATCGAATTGGCGGCTGGCGGTCAAGCTGCCGCGTTCCGATTGCGGTTGCGGGCAACAGCAAATTACCGCATTTCGCGCGGTCTTTCTGTCGGCGGTGCGCTAACGCAGGGTCTGTATTCAAGCTTTGAAGACGAAGAAATACGCGGACCACGGCTAACGCGCCTATCGGCAGATTATTTATTCAAAATCTCCCCGTCCACATATGGTCGGGTTTCCGGTGGATACCTGACATCGGGTTACGCTGGTATCGACGGTGAAGTCTTGTGGAAACCAACAAACCGCAGCTGGGGCCTTGGCCTGGAACTCGCCGCTGTTCAGCGCCGCGATAGCAGTTTCCTTGGGTTTGGGGATTACAGCACGGTGACCGGTCACGGGTCGATCTATTGGGATACAGGTTTCCACGGGCTAGAGGCGCAATTGGATGTGGGCCGATACCTCGGTGAGGATTGGGGTTCCACCATGCGGCTTACGCGCAGGTTCTCTAACGGTTGGGAAGTTTCCGGTTATGTGACCGCAACAGACGTATCGTTTGATGAATTTGGCGAAGGGAATTTTGCCAAAGGCATCGCGATCAGAATACCGTTGCGCTGGACCTTGCCAAATGAAACGCGTTCGACAATGAAAATTGGTCTAAGCACATATGGTGCTGGTGGTAATCAGCTGGCAATCGGCAATCGCTTGAACCGGATTATTCGTGATTACGACACCCGCGATTTCAACGACACATGGGGAGCCTACTGGCAATGATCCGCGCCTTCACGGCTGTCTGCATTCTTATCCTGCTTGGCGGGTGTTCTTCCGGTGGAACGAGCCCTGTGTTCAAAGCAATTAAGGGGCTGGTTTTTTCGTCCGGTGACGAAGGTGCGGGTGCTGTTACAAACGGTGGCGGCGGGCTTACACGTGAAAAAATTACAGCCAGCGGTTTGGCGTTAATTCGTGCCCAGCTTGACGGTGAAGAGGTAACTAATATTCTTACGGCCACCTCCCTAAATGAGGGGTACGTGACTTATGTGTCAGCATTTCAGCAAACAATTACCATCAAAGGCAACCTTGTTACCGCAACGCGCGGCCTTGGAGGCGACTTGATATCAGTCGCGGAGTTTGCCGGTGATCCGGTGGTTAATTTTACACCACCCGCTGACTGGCCAAGCCAGGTTCGTCGCGATTATCGGTTCCCGGGCGATGGTCCAGCGGGTATTGTTATTTCAGTGACATGTGAGACCGCACGCGGTCAAGACAGTCAGATCACGATTGTCGAAGTTACATATGATGTGACGAAGATGATCGAGAATTGTACCACCAAAGACGGAACCAAATTCACCAATGTCTATCTTGTTGATAAGGACGGACTGGTCTGGGAGTCGCTGCAATGGACGGGTCCAGCGCGCGGGTTCATCAATATCGAAGTCTTGGAGCCGCTAACATAAAAATGGCGACACCCGAAAGTGTCGCCATGTTCAATTCGATTATAGATTTGTGTTAGATTAGCAACACTTGTGCACCAACTTGCACATGGCCGAACAGCTCTTCAATGTCGTTATTATAGAGGCCAATACAGCCATTAGACGATTGCCGCCCGATTTTGCGTGTGTCGTTCGTGCCGTGAATCCGGTAATATTGCCACCCGAGATAAAGCGCATGTGTGCCCAGTGGATTTTCAGGTCCGGGGCCGATATAAGGCGGATATTCAGGGTTGCGGATTAGCATTGACGGTGTTGGCCGCCAGTCCGGGCCAACCTTTTTACGCGTTACACTTGTCCGACCCAGTCGTGTCATTTCACGCGTCAGTGGAACACTTACAGGGAAAATCATATGTGCGGAATCGTCAGAAGGCCAATAATGCAAGGTCCTGCCGCGTATATCGACAAGGATTGCCCCGTTGCGTAGCGAACTAAAATGCCCATGCCAAGATTTGATCGAATAGGTATTTATCCGAATATCGATAGTGTCCGGATCGACGATACCAGTTTCTTGTGCACGCAGCACCGCAGGCGCAGCGACGCTGAAAGCGGCTACACTTGTCGCGAATTTACGTCGCGAAATTTTGAAATCTGTCTTTTTCATAGAATCATTCCTACTTGGTAATCAGTCCGCAACATAGGAGACGCGGCGAAAATTGGCAATTCACAGATAGTTCATGACTTTTCTCACATAAAAACTGCCATTTGAAACCTAGGTCTTTTAACTGTAAGTAGAATCGAAATTGTTATTCTGGAGTAACTGTATGACTCGCGTCACCGCAATATTGTTTACATTATTACTGGCCCTTTCCGGCTGTACGACGATACCAACCGATGGTTCCTATGACGGTAGCGCACACGGGCGGATTACTGCCTTTGATACGGGCCCGATCCGGTTGCGCCATCTTGATAGCGTCAACGCGCTTCGTACTGAACGTGGAATGCAACCTTTGGAAATGTCCGCGCAGCTTATCGCCGCGGCCGCTACGCACGCACGCGATATGGCGGCACAGGAGCGCGCGTGGGATTTTGGCTCTGACGGGTCTTCACCACAAGCACGCGCCGTTCGCGCTGGATATCCCGGCGTTGTTCGCGGTGAAAACGTTGCCGAGACATTCAAAGGTGAATTCTTTGTTCTACAGGCATGGTTGGGTGACACCGCATCGCGCGCGGTAATGCTGGACGCGCAGGCATCCCATATCGGTTTTGCATGGTTCCAAGAACCAAACGGAAAACTGTGGTGGGTTCAGGTTATTGGCCAGATCATAGCGCCAGTGCCATTGCTTACGGCACAATTACAATAGGGGTGCCAATCGGCACCATTGCCCAAATTTCTTCAATCTCGCGGTTGGTCACGGATATACATCCAGCGGTCCAATCGCCTTTGAAACGGTCCCAGAACCGTGTGGGTCCACCATGGATAAATATATCACCACCTGGATCAATGCCCAGTGCCTCGGCCTCGGCCACGTCATCTGCGTTCGGGTAAGATATCCCAAGGCTTAGGTGAAACGCGCTGTTGGGGTTGCGGCGATCAATGAAATACGTACCTTCGGGTGTGCGCCCATCGCCATATTGTCCTTTGTCGCCGTCAGGTGAACCGCCAAGTTCAATCTGGTAATCGCCAATCATCACTGAATTGTTGAACAGCACCATACGACGGCTGGATTTATAGACCATGATCAGGTCAGCCACTGGCGTTGAAACGCTAGAGACAACAGTCTCGGCGCTAAGAGATTGTGGGATTGTGCACAGCACAAAAATTGCCGCCAGAACGGCGCGGATAGTTTTAATCATGATAACTCTGCTTTTATTGCCTGCTTCGCGGGTCTTACGCCCGATATTAGGCACAGCATACATGAACGTCGCGTAAAGGCTAGATGGTTTAGAGGCCAGCTTCTTCGGCGATTTTCTTGCGGGATTTGCGCGCCCGCTCAGTAGCTGATTTCAACTGACCACAGGCTGCCATGATATCTTCGCCGCGTGGCCGACGGATAGGGCTGGCATAGCCAGCGGCGTTGACGATATCGCCAAACGCCTCAATCCGTTTTCGGTCCGAGCGTTCATAGGGCGAACCCGGCCACGGGTTGAACGGGATCAGGTTAATCTTGGCGGGAATGCCAGAAATAAGGTCAACCAACCGCCGCGCATCTGCGTCGCTGTCATTCACACCTTTCAGCATCACATATTCAAACGTGATCCGTTCGGAGTTAGACACATTTGGGTAATTCCGCAGCGCCTCCAACAATTCCGCAATTTTCCATTTGCGGTTAATCGGCACCAGAACGTCACGCACTTCGTCGGTCGTTGCGTGGAAACTAACCGCCAGAAGACAGCCTATTTCTGCGCCAACCCGCGCAATTTCCGGCACCACACCGGATGTCGATAGGGTAATCCGACGGCGTGAGATCGAGATACCCTCGCAATCCATCGCGATCTTCATCGCATCGCGGACATTATCGACATTGTATAACGGCTCGCCCATACCCATCAGCACAATGTTGGAAATTTTGCGTTTCTCGGTCGGCAGGTTGCCCCATTCTTCCAGATCATCGCGGGCAACAAGAATTTGTGCGACGATTTCACCAGCGCTCAGGTTACGTACCAGTTTTTGCGTGCCTGTATGGCAGAACGGACAGGTTAGCGTGCAGCCGATTTGCGACGAAACACAAAGCGTCCCCCGATTTTTTTCGGGGATATACACCACCTCGACCTCATGCCCGCCAGCGATCCGTAACAAATATTTTCGGGTGCCATCGGTGCTGATCTGCTTAGTCACAATCTCAGGCCGCTCCAGCGAGAAAACCTCGGCCAGCTCGGCGCGATATGTTTTCGATAGGCTGGTCATTTCGCTGAAATCGGTCAGGCCTTGCTGATATATCCAATGCCATATCTGCCCGACTCGCATCTTGGCCTGCTTCTCCGGCGTGCCCATGCCAATCAGCGCCTCGCGCATAGCGTCGCGCGTTAGCCCCACCAAATTTGGCAACCCACCCGTATCTTTACGGGGAATTGTTACTACATCCGGTTCAATTGAGGTGGTCGCCATGGCACTCATCCTTAAAAACGCAACACGCCCCCAGCTTTGGCAGGAGGCGCGTTAAACTCGTATCATATAACTTAAGTGCGGGCCAGTGCCCTTACTTGCAAAGCTCTTCGGCCTTATCAACGGCGGCGGTAAATCCGCGTAGCGAGAAGGTGTCGATTGTTGTTGTCCCGCGTTTGGAAATACCCGTTATAACTGCATCTGACCCTCGCTTCATTGCTGCGATCAGGTTGGCGTCATCCGTTGGGTTTGGCCAAGCATATTCCGCATGAACTGACGCATCAGGGAACATCGCAAAATTCACATTGCCGATTTCCAGTTTCACTGCACCGTCCGGTTTCAACGGATATCCAGCCAGAAAACTAGGCTCGCCAGCAATACCTTGTCCCGGGATCACTGAAATATGGAAACGGATTTCGCTGCGACTAACGGTAACGGCTTGGCCGTTACGACGTGCTTCGCTAGTTGTGGGTTTGGAAACGATGAAACAGACCTTTGGATCTTGATCCACATAAACGCTCCAATCAGTGACGGCTTCAACCATCTCCAATTCCTGCGCCTGTGCGCCCATTGCCAATGTCGCGAGTATCGCTGCACCAATAAATTTCTTAAAGCTCATTATAATAGCCCCTATTCTATGCACATCCGGATCGTATTTTCTACGTTTTGCATCGGACGGCTTGTATTCCAATCACCTGCGGGCCTAATCTAGCCGCAGATAAGGGCAATATGCTAGCCCAAAACGTGGGCATAGGCGTGGTTATGCCTGTCTTTTACCCTATATTTGACAGAAAAAAGGTGTCGTGATGACGAATGCAGTGAATTTGGTGGAAATTTGGCGTGGGCCGTTTCTGGAATGTGTGCATCGTGGGCATGCTGTGGTCTGTGACGCATCGGGTGAAATTCGCGCTGCATGGGGTAATTCGGATGAAATGATTCTGCCGCGCTCGTCATGTAAAATGCTGCAAGCCCTGCCGCTGATCGAAAGCGGCGCGGCGAATGCCTTTGGACTGAGCACCGAACAATTGGCGCTGTCTTGTTCATCACATCAAGGTTCGGCGATCCATACCGAACGGGTGACCAAATGGCTGTCCGATCTTGATCTGGGCGAGGATGATTTGCGCTGTGGTCCCCAACCCCCGTCGGATGTTTCTGTACGTCATGAAATGATCCGGTCTGGCGGGACGCCTTGCCAGATACATAATAACTGTTCCGGCAAGCATTCCGGTTTCCTGACCTTGAACAAACATCTGGGAGGGGGAAGCGAATATGTCGAGGTTGACCATCCTGTCCAAAAAGCCGTCAAAACCGTGTTTGAGGAAATGACCGGCATGGACACCCCGGGTTTTGGGATCGACGGGTGTTCGGCCCCGAATTTTGCCACCACCGTTGCAGGTTTAGCCCGTGCGATGGCCCGCATGGCTGATCCGTCCGGCCTTGGTGTAGCCCGCGAAACTGCCGCCCGCACATTAGTATCCGCAATGATGGAACACCCGCTGCTCGTCGCCGGAACCACCCGCGCTTGCACGGAATTGATGCAAGCAATGGACAATGTTGTCGTCAAAACCGGCGCCGAAGGGGTGTTTGTCGCGATTCTGCCAAAACAGGGCCTCGGTGTGGCGTTAAAGATCGAGGATGGCGCAACCCGCGCCTCTGAATCCGCTATGGCGGCAATTTTGGTCAGGCTAGGGGTTTTGGCGGTGGATCATCCATCCGCTATCAAACGCTTGCGCCCGCCAATCCTGAACCGTCGTAAAATGGACACAGGGTTCATTCGGCCGGATGCGGATTTTTATGCTAACGGCGCGCCGCTTTAGGAAACCGCGCGGATCATCTTGCGTTCCAGCACGGCCAACACGGTTTTCAAATCGCGTCCGCGTTTCAAAACCTGCCCGTTCATGCCGATAACCGCATATTGCCCCTGCTTGTTTCTAAGCTTGGGGCGCTTTTCGATCCGGTAAAGCGGGTTTTCGGCTGAATGGCGAAAAATGGAAAACACGGCGACATCGCGCAATGCCGAGATCCCATAATCTCGCCATTCCCCCGCAGCAACCATCCGCCCATAGAGCGAAAGAATCACTGCAAGCTCCGTTCGGTGGTAGCTCACCACGTCCGGAGTGCTGTTTTGTAGGTAGCCATTGCCAACAATAGTGATAGTCATAAAAAAATTATGCCCTCAAACTGCGGTTAATGGCAAGTAAATAAGGGCGTTCATAGTTTGGTCATAATTGTTCATAAATTGGTCACCTTTCAGTCGATTCACGGCCTTGTTCCTACATCATAACGATACTTGTAGCTTTTAGCTTCAATCGGTACCGCGCTTATCAGCCCCCACCCCGATACGCGGTACCGATTACTACCTCCCTGATATCAACTTGAGCCCCCGTCTTTGGACGGGGTTCTTTTTTGTCTGAACCTTCCTTGACTTAGAGCGCGCTCGAACCCCTATACCTGTCTGCGTTAGGACAAAGGGGTGCGTTATGAAGATCAGCGAATTGGCCAAAATCTCGGGGCTTTCTGCCCATACAATCCGGTATTACGAGCAGATCGGACTGCTACCCTATGCGGATCGCGACTATTCCGGGCATCGCAATTATGACGCCTCGATTCTGGTCTGGACCGAGTTTCTGGGCCGTCTGAAATCCACCGGCATGCCTATCCGCGAAATGTTGGAATATGCCAAGCTGCGGGAGACGGGAGCTGGAACCGAAGCTGCGCGTCAGGATTTGCTCGTGGCCCATCGTAAGCGGGTTCGTTTGAAGCTGGCTGAATTGCAAGACTGCCTTCTTGTCCTTGATACCAAGATCAGCATTTACGACAACGCAAAGGAAAAATCATGAGCGATGAAACCAGATTTGAACGTGGCACCCGTGCTCTCGCTGAAATTGACGGCGAAGCAGGGGAAAACGTGATTAACGCTTTGTCCGACATCGCCCCCGATTTGGCCCGCTACGTAATCGAATTCGGCTTTGGCGACATCTACAGCCGCAAAGGGCTGGGGTTGCGTGAACGTGAAATCGCCACCATTGCGGCCTTAACTGCGCTTGGCAACGCGACACCACAGCTAAAAGTCCATATTGAGGCGGGCCTGAATGTTGGCCTAACGCGCGATGAAATCGTCGAGGTTATTATCCAAATGGCCGTCTATGCTGGGTTCCCCGCAGCATTAAACGGGATGTTTGCCGCCAAGGAAGTTTTTGCTGACGTTTCGGCGCGCTAAATCTTAGCTGGATACTCATGATATTTTCCGTTTACCATAGGTTAACGTTAACAAATGGGTTCCGTCATGAGAGATTTTCACCTTCCTGGTCGCTCGACCGTTATTGCCGAAAACGGTATGTGTGCGACTTCGCATCCACTAGCCGCCAAGATTGCGGTGCAGATGTTGGAACAGGGCGG
>CAZYMT010000057.1:7019-16045 GCA_964649035.1 uncultured Rhodobacterales bacterium | reverse complement strand
TGCACGGCCTTAAGCGTGAAGCTGTCCAAGTAGATAAGAAAATCGAAAGCCTGCTGGATCGTCTTGTGGAAACCGAAAACCCGCGAGTCATCGCAGCATACGAAAAACGCCTGTCTAAACTGGAAACAGATAAACTGGTTTTAGCGGAAAAACAGCAAAATGGGGTGCAGCCAGCGCATAGCTTCGACGATTTGTTCGAACTCGCTACAAATTTCCTCGCAAACCCTTGGAAACTATGGGAATCAGGTCAGTTGACCCTTAAAAGAACTGTGCTGAGATTGGCCTTTTCGGAGCGTATTGCATACTGCCGAAATGAAGGACTTCGAACCCCAAAAACTACCTTACCATTCAAGGTGTTAGAGGGTCTTCACATAGGAAAGTGTAAAATGGCGGAGCCGAAGGGATTCGAACCCTCGATACCGTTCCCGGTATACTCCCTTAGCAGGGGAGCGCCTTCGACCACTCGGCCACGTCTCCGAGGAGGGGTTTAGCCGGAAGTGACGGGAGTCCACAAGCGGTTTTTTTATCGGTTAGGAATTACGGGTCAGTCGGTGGAATTGGTGGGTGAATGTGGCCACGCCCAAGATCGGGACGATCAGGTTGATGATCGGGATCGACAGCGGGATAGCCATCAGGATACCGGTCAGCCAAATCACGCCGGAATGGCGTTTGCGCAGCTTGGTGGCCTCGGTTGCGCCGAGGCGGCGGGCGGCTACTAGTTGGAAATATTCGCGGCCCAGAAGATGGCCGTTTACGATCCAGAAAATGACGGGGGCTAATAGCGGGACGAATAGGTAGATCAGCAGTGCGACGAAGTTGGCCAATACTAGTATGATCATGAATTTTATGGCGTCGATCAGCGCCTCAAACCACGGTACGCGGGGTGCTTGGGGCAGGTGGGGATAATGTTCACCCTCTACTGCGTCGGCGATGTCGTCTAGAAAAAAGCCGATGAAAACGGATGCGACAGGGAACATCAGGAACGCCGAGAGCAGCACGATCACGATGGGTGCGCCGTAGGATAGCCCGTCGCTTAACCATGTGATTTCACCGAAATACGGGAGGGTGATTGTTTCCGGAATTAGCCAATCCAACAGGTAGGTAAACCCAACGTAATTTGCGATTAGCAGGATGATCGTCAGACCGATTGAACGCAGCAAAACCGACCGGAATTTTCGGTCATTAAGTTGAGAGATCGCGGTTTGGATATCTTGGAACACGTTAGTTAGATACCCATTCTACGATTGCCGACATGTCGGGGCGTGGACGTTCGGGCGGTGCGGTGCGTTCGGTGCCAAGATGCATGAAACCTCCAACAAATTCATGTTTTTCAAGGTTCAGGCCCTCGGTCAGGAAAACGCGATCTTCGGCCATTGGGCCTGTCAACCAGTTGGCACCCCAACCGCTGGCGAGGCCGGCATTCAGCAACGCAAGGCAAACGGCACCAGCGGACAATATTTGTTCGAATTCCGGTACTTTTTCGGACGCTTTTGGCGATACGATCACGGCCACGACCATGCCCGCATCTGCAAATTGCTTGCTGGTTTTCTCAGCCTTAAAGCTATCGAAACCTAACGCTTCGGCGCGCTGCAATGTTAAGTTTTCCAACCGTTTCAAGGCATCCCCTTGCAATACAATAAACCGCCAAGGTTCAAGCTTGCCATGGTCGGGGGTGCGGGCTGCGGCCTCCAATATCGGTCCTAAATCGTCTGCGGTCGGATACGGCCCTACAAGCGTTTTCGCTGGGCGCGAGCGGCGGGTCAGCAGGAAATCGAGGACTTCGGGGCGTGGATCAGACATAAATATTCCTTGGATGGCAACGCAGCAAATCTGCACTGACAGGTTGGGGTGAATTAGGGTGAAGTCAAGGGTTTGGGCGAAATATCGGCGAAGCTTCTGGAAATATCCGGCTATGCAAGCTATTGGAGGCAAAACAAATATTGGGCGAGGAAAATATGGAACTTACATTTAAACGCGACGATTTCCCAAAAGGGTTCAAATTCGGGACAGCAACGTCCAGCTACCAAATCGAAGGCCACCAGTTTGGCGGAGCCGGCTCAACGCATTGGGATACGTTTGCAGCGACCCCGGGAAATGTGGTGCGCGGTGAAAATGGTGACATCGCTTGCGACCATTATAATCGCTGGGAAGAAGACCTTGATCTGATCAAAGCCGCGGGATTTGATTCATACCGTTTCTCGACGTCATGGGCGCGGGTTTTGCCCGAAGGTACGGGGCCGGTAAACGCTGAGGGCCTCGATTTTTACGACCGTTTGGTGGATGGCATGTTGGAGCGCGGGATTGACCCGTATCTGACACTATATCACTGGGAAATGCCCTCGGCTTTGGCTGTAAAGGGCGGGTGGCAAAATCCCGATGTGGCAAACTGGTTTGCCGATTATGCCGTTGTGATGATGGAGCGTCTTGGGGATCGTGTGAAAGCGACGGCCACAATTAACGAGCCGTGGTGTGTCGCATGGCTTAGCCATTTTATGGGGCACCACGCGCCCGGCCTGCGCGACATTCGTGCCACGGCCCATGCCATGCACCATGTTCTGCTGGCCCATGGTAAATCAATCCAAGCGATGCGGGCAATGGGCATGAAAAACCTTGGCCTTGTGACCAACTTTGAATGGGCAATGCCGGGTGATGATACCGAGGAGGCCAAGCGCCTGACGGATCTGTACACCAGCATTTATAATCGCTGGTTTGTGCAGGCCGCATTCACCAAAACCTATCCCGAAGACGTGCTAGAGGGGCTTGGCCCGCACATGCCTAAGGGCTGGGAAAGCGACATGGACACCATCGGCACTCCGGTCGACTTCCTTGGGGTGAATTACTATACCTGTCGTCGTGTGGTCGAGGATAAGAACAGCCAATGGCCTCATATCGCTGACAAGCCGGGCAATCTGAAAAAGACTGCTATGGATTGGGAGATTATGCCGGATGGATTGTATAATATCCTGACATGGTTGAAAGAAAACTATACGGGTGACACGCCGATCTACATCACTGAAAACGGTCTGGCGTCTTATGATAAGGTTGAAAACGGTTCGGTATACGACCTTGACCGGATCGAATATCTGGACCAACATATGCACGCCGTGAAACGCGCTATTGGCGACGGAGTGCCTGTTGAGGGGTATTTTGCATGGTCGCTAATGGACAATTTTGAATGGTCCTTGGGCTATGACAAACGTTTTGGCATGGTGCATGTGGATTTTGATACGTTGAAGCGCACACCGAAGGCATCTTACCATGCGCTGGCAGCGGTTTTGACCAACACCTAAATCTTTACCCGCCCTTCGATTTGTAAGGGCGGGTAGTTCGATTAAGCTAGCGCCAGGATTTACGGCCCAGCAGCTTTTCACCCAACTCATTCAGCTCAGCGGACGGATATTTGTCCCGTTCTAACCGCCGTGGATCCCCACAAAATGCCTGACCTGCGGGGGCAATTTTATCGTCGAATAGACGTAGGCGGGTGTCGCGCAGCTCGGCATTGTCTTCTTGCGCGGGGAACATCGAAATATACTGCGCCATCCGCACCTGATCGGAATTATTGACTTTGATCCCATGCGCCATAAGCGAGTTGAAGATCAGCATATCGCCCGCTTTCAGTTGCGGATGCACCAGTTCATATTCACCGCGATCCGGTAGGAAACCGTTGCGATCTGCGGGTTGAGTTTTTGCCCATTCATCGAAGTTATGGAACAGGTCCGGCACACACTGGAACCCGCCCATTTCCGGCGTCGTATCGACCAAAGTCACAATCGCCTGCACGTTATGGATCAGCGGATCACGCGCGGTATCGATATCCCAATGCAGGAACCCGTCGAATTTGCCTTTGTCGCGATTTGGCGGGTTCAGGTTGGCGCGATCAATGGTGACCCACAGATCCTCTTGATCCCAAATATCGACAAAAATGTCGTATATCTTCTTCGATTGGCGGTTATCCCATAGGGTTTGGTGGTGATATGCCTCGACCATGCCTGACCCGTTCAGATCTTTTAGGCCGTATTGCAATAGCTGTGGTTTTTGCCAAGTTTTAGGGTCGTTTGCGTCCATTTCCTGAAACTCCCACAGAAAGGATTTTAACGCTTCGACCTGCTTCATCGGCACAACTTGTGGCACGATGATATAACCATAGCTTTGCCATGTCTTGAATTGTTCAGGTGTCAGCACCCGAAGCGGTAGTTTCTTTTTGATTTTGCGAAGGTCAATGCTGACCCCCGTTGCGTCGGCATTTCCGGCATTGTCAGCTATATCTTGAAGCGCGTCCATTTATCTCTCCCGTTTGGTTTTCTGGATACTGGCCTAAAATAAAAGGATACTGAAACGGCGTTTCGTGACAATTTGCGGTACTATACGGCCAAACATCTGCTATATGTGACCGCATGAAGCCATATATCGAAAATCTGCACCGTTATGATGGTGAGACCTTCAAGTTTTTTCATCGCCGTCTAAAGGCGTTCCCGTTTGATTGGCATTATCACCGCGAATACGAATTGACGCTGACCCTAAACAGCGAAGGGCGGCGGGTCGTCGGGGATAATCACGCAAGTTATGCGCCATTTGACCTAGTCTTGCTTGGCCCGAACGTTCCGCATAGTTGGCACGGCGAGCGCACCGTCAGTGATGACCCTTATCACGAGGCATTTGTGTTCTGGTTCACTCAAGAAACCCTAAGCAAATTGATCGACGGGTTCGCGACATTCGAACCGTACCAAGCCCTGCTTGAAAAATCGCGCCACGGGGCTAGTTTTGACGAAGAAACCGCCCGAAAATATCACCGGATTGCCAAGGCGCTTAGTAAAGCCTCCGAGCCACAACAGTTTGCGTTGCTGATCGAAGCGCTTAACCTTTTGACGGAAAATTTGGGCGCGGCTAGCAGTCTATCGAATTCCGCTTATGGCGATTCAGCCAAGGCCGGATCGGAACGTACGCGCCTTGATGAAATCTTCGCCCTGCTTCATGATTTTGAGGCAAATCACAGCGTTGACGCCATCGCCAGCCACATGAATATGAGCCCGCGAACCTTGCGGCGGTTTTTCACCAAACGCATCGGGAAATCGCTGATTGATTACCAAATTCAGGCGCGGCTAAATTTTGCCGTTGGGCATATGATGACTAGCGACGACCCGATTTATGTCGCCGCCGAGCTGGCCGGTTACCAAAACCTGTCGCATTTCAACCGGCAATTCAAAAGCTTCTTTGGCAAAACGCCGCGCGATTTCTTGCAGACCTCAGTGCCGTAGTTTTACAGGCATTTGCGAATGCGCGTGATGGCCTCGCGGATATTGTCGATGCTGCTGGCATAAGAGAACCGGATATACCCTTCGCCCCACGCCCCGAAACTTGTGCCAGCGATGGTGGCCACGCCTGCCTCGTTCAAGAATTTATCTTGGGCTTGTTGGGCGCTCAGGCCAGTGCCCTCGATATTCGGGAAAGCATAGAAAGCACCTGCCGCATCCGCACATCGGAAACCGGGTAGCGAGTTCAGTTCCGCCACAATAATCTTTCGCCGCTCGTCAAAGGCGCTAACCATTTTCGTCACGGCATCTTGTGGTCCGGTCAACGCGGCAAGTCCCGCATATTGACTGGCCGCATTCACACAAGAATGGTCGTTGATACAAAGACGTGTCGCCGCGCCAACCAGTTGATCCGGCCAAACCGCATAACCCAAACGCCAGCCAGTCATGGCATAGGTTTTCGACCAGCCATCCAGCATAATCAGGCGATCACGAATTTCGGGGTATTGCAGCAAACTGACATGCTCGCGCCCGTCATAGAGCATTTGGCTGTAAATCTCGTCGGACAGGATGGCGACATTTGGATGGGCCTCCAGACCTTTGACCAGCTTGTCGATCTCAGCCTTAGGTGTCACACCGCCTGTAGGATTTGCGGGGCTGTTGATGATAATCAAACGAGTCGCGGGGGTGATTTGTGCTAGCAACGCATCCGCGTCAAAGGCAAAATCGTTTTCTTCTTTCAGCGCGATGGGCACAGGTGTTGCGCCGCTGTATTTGATAACCGATTCATAGATCGGGAAACCGGGGTTGGGATACATGATCTCGACATCGGGTTCGCCAAACATCAGAACCGCAAAGAACATTGTTGGCTTGCCACCTGGCACAACAACCACATTATCCGGATTAACTTCGACATTGTGACGTTTGTTCAAATCCGCGGCCACCGCTTCGCGCAAAGCAGGAATGCCATTGGCAGGGGTGTACCCGTGATGGCCGTCTTGCAGAGCTTTGATGCCTGCCTCGACAATGTGATCTGGGGTGCGGAAATCGGGCTGGCCAATACCAAGATTGATAATGTCCTTACCTTCAGCCGCCAGTTTCTGCGCTTTGGCCAAAACATCAAAGGCAGATTCAGTGCCAAGCCGGCCCATAGATTTCGCAAGTGTAAGCATTCCGGATTTCCTATTACAATGTGGGGTAAGTGCGGTCCTATTCCGACGGCACAGTTGCGTGATGTAGCTTTATCAGCGTTTCTTCTATCTCTGCAATCTCTTCATCCAGATATTCCCGATCTGCGCGTGCGAAACTGGATATGGACCGCGAACCGTCAAATTCACACGCTACGCTGATACCGTATTTCATTCCGTAAGCCGCCGATTTCCCCATAACATCGTTTGGGTCAGGGATTTCAATAGCGCTCCAACGGATGGAACCTGTATTGCCAAAACCCCAATGCACTGTTGGGTCGCTCATCACGTAACCAGCGGTAGTGTAAGCGTTAATCCACTCGGGATCATAAGTCTGTAGAAGTATTGTTGGGGTTGTATACCGTATATGCAGCCCAATTGCGTGCCCGCTAGGCGACAGGGCTTCAAGTTTCGAAATAAGAGCATCAGTTTCCGGCGAGCTTTGCATAACGCGACAATGCTGAACAATTAGTTGCGCGTCAACATAATTCACTTTGAAAACTTGTCGCATTGCGTCTTGCGCAACAAACGGTAATATAACCGCTTAGGTAGTAGTGAGTATTCTTAAAACCACTCGGAGCAGAATATTTAATGCCTACTATTGGCGAGTTTAATTTTGATTTTCACGCTCCTGCAGGCTATTATGTTGCCTGTAGAATGGGGTTTGTTGCGCCATTCGAAGAATACAATAACTACCCCGAAAAATGGATAAAGTTATACACCGAACGCGGCTTCATGCTTTATGATCCCGTAATTCGCTGGGCATACGAGAATACCGGGCATTGCCGTTGGAGTGCGCTTGAAATTGCTGACGACAAAAATGTTATGTGCCTCGCGCATGAGCATGGTTTGCGGTTTGGTATTATCGCGTCCTATCGTGCTGAAGGTACTGATGGGCAAAGAACGCTGGGGTCTTTCGCTCGTTCCGACCGCGAGTTTACCAACGCAGAAATCGATATTCTCTATCGAGGTTTGATTGCCCTACATAATTCCAACAGCCCACCGAGCAATTTGACCAAAGCTGAGCTTGAGGTTTTGAGCCTGTTAAAACGTGGGCTTTTGATGAAACAAATCGCGGCTACATTAGGCGTATCCGAAAGCGCAATCAAAGCGCGGCTCAAAAATGCCAAGCTAAAACTTTCGGCTAAAACCAACACCCATGCGACGTCAATTGCCTCAGATTTTGGTCTTATTTGAAGAATCTTTTACTTTTTAACGGTAGCGGTGTTTAATTTACTCTCCAAAAAGGAGAGCAAATATGGAAAATGTAACCTTCGATTTCTCAGAACTTCATCTTCACGGCCCGGCTTTTTATGACTTTTTAAAACTACGAAAGCGTATATTTGTCGATGTGCTAAAATGGGATGTTCCCAATAACGGTATCGTCGAGATGGACCAGTATGATAACCCGTTGGCCTACTATTCGCTTGTGCTGCAAGACGGAAACGTCATCGGTGGCGGGCGTGTTATGCCAACGACATCGGTCTGGGGGGAATCGACATATATGTTACGCGATGCGGCGTTGGGGAAATTACCCTATATTCCAAGCAACTTATTGGACGATGATTTATCAACCCCAAAAGTCTGGGAGGTTACCAGACTGGCCATTTCCGAAGAATTGACCAATCACTCCGAACGCGCAGAATGCTTGTCGCTGATTATGGATGGTATGATCGATATCGCGGCCAAGCAGGGCGCAAGCGAACTGATATCGCTGTCACCAGTATTGATGCGGCGGACGCTTCGGCAACTTGGGTATATGGCAAATCAGGTGGGAACGGCTTACGCGGACCCCGAAGATGGTCGGAAATACGCTGTGCTTTCATTGGGGACGAGCGATTCTGCTTACGCTTCCGTTGCGGCTTAACGCTTATCCTTTGACGCCGCCTTCGGACAATCCTGATATCAGGAACCGTTGGCTAACAAGGAACAGCAATGTGATCGGCAGGCCGGACAGTATCGCAGCGGCAGCGAAATCTCCCCAGAGGTAGCGCTGTTCGTACAGGTATTGTCTGGCCCCGACGGCCAATGTCATTTTGTCGGTTTGGCGCAGCAGCACCGACGCGACCGGGTATTCGTTGACCAGAAAGATGAATGACAAGACGAACACGATTGCCAGAATCGGGACGGAAAGAGGCAAGAATATATAGCGAAACGCCTGCCAAGGTGTTGCGCCGTCAATCTGTGCGGCTTTGTCTATGGCGGGATCAATGGATTCGAAATACCCTTTGATGGTCCAGATATGCAGGGTGATTGCTGACAGATATGTCAGGATCAGCGCTGGATGGTTGTCGATTGATAACCACGGAACAATTTGGCCGAGCGCATCAAAAATTGCGTATATCGCGATGACGGTTAAGGCTGCGGGGAACATCTGGACGATCAATAAGGTGTCCAACATTGCATTGCGGCCTTTGAATTTCATCCGTGCGAACGCGTAAGCGGCCGTTGTTGACAGCAACAAAATCCCCACCGAAGAAATCAACCCGATTTTGATGGAATTCCATAACCACAGGAGGACGGGATAGGGCGGCTCCATTATTGTGCCATCGGCGCGCTCATATGGGATGCCAAAGGCCAATGACCAATG
>CAZYMT010000057.1:0-6919 GCA_964649035.1 uncultured Rhodobacterales bacterium | reverse complement strand
CCAATGACCAATGTTCCAGCGTTGGGTGTTCGGGTAACAAGCTGCCCGTTGAAAAATTGCCTTCGCGGAACGAAATTGAGAGGACCATCAAGAACGGGAACATGATCAGGGTGATAAATGTGAGCAAGAACGCATGGGCGAACAGCTTCTTTATCCATAGGGATTTCTGGTCTTCAACCATGGTGCCCAGCCCCTTTTTTCGCCGCATAATTCTGCATAGCCTTGAAATTCACATAGGCAATAAGACCGGTGACAATAAAAATCATTGTAGAAATCGCACCAGCCATGCCGAAATCTTGACCAGAGCTTTGGAAAGCCATGCGGAACGTGAATGATCCCAACAAGTCCGTTGAACCGACGGTAATCAAGGTTTCCGGCATGTTCGGGCCACCACGTGTCAGCAGCAGGATTAGCACAACATTGTTGAAGTTAAAGGCGAAGCTGGCGATTAGAAGCGGCACAAATGGCGGCAGAATTTGCGGCAAAGTGATCGAGAAAAAATTACGGATTGCGCCCGAACCTTCCAGCGCGGCGGCTTTGTATAGGTCACGCGGAACTGCCTGTAAGAACCCCGCGGCCAATAGCATCATATAGGGATATCCAAGCCATGTATTGACGATCAACAGCATGATTTTTGCCAAATTTGGACTGCTAAACCAGTTAGGGGCGATGCCAAACAATGCCGATAATATCAGGTTGATCTCGCCGAAATTCTGGTTGAATAAGCCACGGAAAACCAAGATAGAAATGAACCCAGGAACCGCGTAGGGCAGGATCAGCAGCACGCGGTAGACATTGCGAAACGCGAGGTGTTTCCATTCCAACACTGCCGCTAATCCCAAGCCCAGCGAGAACGTTAGAAGCATCGACAAGAACGCGAAAACCACCGTCCAAACGAAGACTTTGAATATCGGGCCTTTGATGCCGTCCGTTGTTAGAATTTTGGTGAAATTGGCAAAACCAACACCAACGCGCCAGCCCGGCGATACCGGTTCGCCCTCGACGGTTTGGTAAAATCCGGTCTCGGGGTTGGGCGTTAGGATACTGCCGTCAATGCTCGATGTTAAAATTCCGTCAGGTCCTAAAGTAAAAGCAGGCTGCGAGGTTGCAAAATCCCGCAAGCCAGACATAGACAGAATTGTGCCATCAGGTGTCCTAATGTTTAGCGCCGAAAGCATATCGCGGTTCTGGATTGCGGCCTTAACAGGCAAGGTATCTGGCGTTTCTGTGGTTAGGGTTGCGTTGGCTTCAACGCCGTTCAGAATACTTGTCAGCAGTGCGGGCTTGCCGTCGTTTTCGGGGAAATATATCCGAAATCCAGCCCCGTCGGCAACCAATGCAAACGGGCGTTTGCTGTCCGCGTCGGTGTTGGTTTGTGACAGATGATAGTTTTGCACCCGTTCCAGCGACAGTAAATTCCGCGCGCCGTAATTCGTGAAGCCAATACCGGACGTGTATAAAACCGGCAGCAGGATAAACAGGAAAACCGCCGCGATGCCGGGGTAAACAAAGCGTAATTGGTAATATTTCTGCGACCAGAAAAACATGACACCCAGCGCAGCAATGGCGAAGGTGATGACTGCGAATAGCGGCTCGCCTAACAGGTAAAGGCCCCAAACCAGATACAAAAACGCGAACGCCACCAGCAAGATCAGCGTTTTACTAACCAGTTTTCGCCAGTTCATAGCGTTGGATAAAAGCACGTCCGACATCCCTAAAATTTAAGATTGGAGCGGCAGTGGGGGCACCGCTCCAATCCACCGTTGCACTTATTCTGCGAGAATACGAGCAGCAGCTCCATCCAGGGCCTCTTGGACCGTGGATTGACCCGATGTGATGGCGGTCAAGGCTGGCTCCATCGCCGACCAGAACTTACCCATTGCCGGAATTGACGGCATTGGGACGCCGTTTTTGGCATTTTCCAAAGTGGCCGCAACATTGGCGTTTTCTCCAACGATTTCCGCGAAGGAAATGCTGGCAACTGCACCTAGCGCCACATCATCATTGATGGTTTTCAAACCGGCATCGGTCAGCATGTAGTTTTCAATGAACTCCACCGCCAAATCCTTATTCGGGCTAGAGGCATTTAACGTAGCCGCCAGAACCCCGACAAATGATTTCGACGGCTGACCCGCAACTGACGGGATCGGCGCCACGCCAAAGTTGATGCCGCTGGTTTCAAGGTTCGACCACGCCCAAGGCCCGTTAATGACCATCGCGGTTTCGCCTTTGTTGATCGCGGCGTCCATCACGCCGTAATCAAGACCGGCTGGCATAGTGCCATTGTCAATCATACCACGGATCAAATCACCGCCAGCCATCGAACCAGCGTTAGCCACGCCAGTGTCGGTTGGGTCATAAACGCCATCAACTTTCTGGAACGCATAACCACCACCAGCCATCAATAACGGCATAGTGAAATAGGTGTTGTTATAGTCCCACATGATGTTTGCCGTGACGCCCGGGATATCCAGATCAGCGATTTCTTCCATCGTTGCGGGCGGGGTGGCGATTAGGTCTTTGTTATAGATCAGGCCGACGGCCTCAACGGAAATCGGATAGCCCCAGATTTTACCATCCGAGGTTACCGCGTCCCAAGTGAAATCAAATGTGTTGGCTTTGATCGCATCGGAAGGTTCGACAGGGGTAAGTAAACCCGCAGCAGACCACTCGCCAAAACGGTCATGCGCCCAGATGAAAATATCAGGGCCTTGGCCGTTAGCCGCAGATTGCTGAAACTTGTCAGTGACGTTTTCGGGATGCTCGACAATAACCTCGATGCCTAGCTCCTCGGTAAATAGATCGCCGATGGCTTGCAGGCCGTTGTACCCCTTATCGCCATTAATCCAGATCAGAAGCTTCCCGTCTTCCAGCGCCATCACGGGGCTAGATAGCAGAGTCGCGGTGGCCAGCGCCGCCGTCAGCGTTAATTTCTTGAACATATTCCCCTCCCAAGGATTTATACCGATCGCGCGACCGGCTATTTATTAAAGCGCTTTCAAAAAAGCGTATGAATGCAAATCTGTCAATAGCTATAAAAATATAGCTACTATTTTTAGGATATGAAATAATTCAAGAGATTGTTTGACAAAATATAAAGCGCTTTCCATAGTATTCCCCAATTCATCGGGGCTGGAAATTTGACAAATTTAAAATCACTATCAGAATATCTTGGACTGTCGCAGGCCACAGTTAGCCGTGCGCTGAACGGATATAGCACAGTTAAACCAACAACGCGAACCCGAGTGGAGGAAGCTGCCAAACTGTTAAATTACCGCCCGAACTCCAGTGCGCAAAGGTTGGCCACAGGGCGGGCAGGGGCCTTTGGCTTGATCGTTACTGCGGGTGACGGAATGCTGATCGACCCACATTTTTCCGAATTTTTGGCAGGCTTGACCCGGACATTGGCCGAAACCGATACCGATATTGTACTAACGGCAGCAGCACCTGAAAATCAGGCCTCAACCTACAAAAGATTCGCGAATTCGGGCAAAGTGGACGGATTTATCGTCTCGGCACCGAAAAAAGTTGATCCACGGATTGAAACCTTGCTGGAAATGAACTTCCCTTTTGTTGTCCACGGGCAATGCCAAACCAGCAAACGCTACAGCTACTACGATATCGACAATCAAAGCGCATTTGAGCAGGCGACAGACTTGTTAATGCAGTTGGGCCATCGGCGTATTGCATTCCTGAATGGTCCCGCCGATGCGATGTTTACGGCCCAACGCTATGACGGGTTCATGCAGGCGCTTGGTGTCGGAAATATCACACCGCCCGCGGAATATGTCACCGAAGCGCCGATGACGGAAGAGATTGGGTATACGAACACGAAACGCCTGTTGGCGCTAGAAATACCGCCTACTGCCATTATTTGTTCCTCGATGATATTGGTGCTGGGTGCGCATCGCGCGATCCGCGAGGCCAATCTGACTATCGGTAAGGACATTTCAATCATCAGCCATGATGACGGCCTGTCTTCGATGAAGACGGAGAATTTTCTGGTGCCGCTAACGGTCACACGTTCCCCGATCCGCGAGGCGGGAACCGTACTGGCAGGAATGTTACGGGATATTGTTGATGGAAAGACCACGACACCAACCCAACGCGAGGTTCCTGTCGATTTGATCGTGCGTGAATCGACCGCGCCACCCCCGAACTGATACGAGAAACCTATGACTACGATACTGGAAATCGATCACCTGTCCAAAAGCTATGGAAATGTCGAAGTGCTGAAAGATATCAGCGTTTCCATTGAGAAGGGTGATTTCCTCGTCTTACTCGGCCCGTCCGGTTGCGGAAAATCCACCCTGCTGAACTGCATTGCCGGGTTGGAGGAAATCACGGGGGGAGATTTGACGATCAACGGCAAGCGGATGAATGACGTCCCGCCCAAGGATCGTGATATCGCGATGGTGTTCCAATCCTACGCGCTTTATCCGAATATGACGGTCGCCGAAAATATCACTTTCGGGATGAAGGTCCGCAATATCGATCCAAAAATCCGCGAAGCGAAAACGCTAGAAGTCGCGAAACTGCTACAGATCGAAGCATTGTTGGATCGCAAACCCAGTCAGCTTTCGGGTGGTCAACGTCAACGTATCGCGATGGGCCGTGCGCTTGTGCGTGATCCGTTATTGTTCCTGTTTGACGAACCGCTTTCCAATCTCGATGCCAAACTGCGTGTAGAGATGCGGGCGGAAATTCGGCGTGTCCACAAAACACTGGGCTCGTCTATTATCTATGTCACGCATGACCAGATAGAGGCGCTGACCATGGCCACAAAAATTGTGGTTTTGAATGACGGGGGTATCCAGCAAGTCGGCACACCCGCGGAAATATACAACCAACCGACAAACCTTTTTGTCGCCGATTTTATGGGCTCGCCCGCGATGAACCTGATCCCGGCCACCTTGATCGCTCGAAAATCCGGCGTTTCGATCCGGATTGAACGGGCAAAAGGCGAACCGATTGAGCTGCAAGACACCCGTCATATACCCTCGCTTCGCGCCGGTGACGAAATGCAGGTCATATTCGGACTACGCCCCGAAGATATCACCGAACCGACACCAAATGCCCAGACCGCAAAATGCTTGGTCAATGCCGTCGAAGCCACCGGATCCGATCTTTTCGCTGTTACCGAACTTGGTGGAAAAGATGTGACTGCACGCTTGCGGGCCGATGCCTCGATACAAGTTGGCGAGATGGCTGGGTTAGCGTTTGACACCTCCAAGGCTTCTTATTTCTCGCCAGTTTCCGGACAGCGGTTGGATGTTTCTTGATCATCACCCCCTCGCGGAAATTATCGAGGGGTGATAGCATCCCTTAAAATTATTTTGGAGGGGAAAAATGAATAGAAAGCGTAAATTTGGTGTAGGTATTGTCGGGCTTGGCGCTGCGGTAACACCACACGCAAAATCCCTGAATGACCTAAGCGACATTATCGACGTTCGCGGCGTTTATGCCCGCAACAAAACCAACCGAAACGCTTTTGCCAACAAATACGGGTTTCCGGCCGTTGATACGTATCAAGCGCTGCTCAACGACGACAATCTCGACGCCATTATCCTGCTGACTCCGCCCAATGCCCGCAAGGAATTGGTAGGAAAAGCGGCAGAGGCCGGCAAACATATTTTTATGGAAAAACCCGTTGAACGGACCAGCCAAGCAGCTCGTGAGCTGGTTGAAATTTGCGAAAATGCTGGCGTCAAACTGGGCATAACCTTCCAGTTCCGTTTCCGCGAGGCCTCGTTAGCCGCCAAAAACCTCCTGTCAGGCGGAACCCTCGGCTCCTTAGCCAGCGTGATTTTGAATGTCCCGTGGTGGCGATCACGTGAATATTACGACGAGCCAGGACGTGGCACGTTTGAACAAGATGGCGGCGGTGTTTTGATAACACAGGCCATCCATTCTCTCGATTTGATGTTGTCCCTAACCGGCCCGGTCCGCGAAGTGCAGGCGATGTCAGGTACATCCAGCTTGCATAATATCGAAGTCGAAGATTTTGTCGGTGCTGGCATCCGCTTTGAAAATGGCGCGTTTGGGTCGATAATGGCAACAACAACCGCCTATCCCGGCGGCCAAGAATACATAATTTTCAACTGTGCCAACGCCACAATGACACTAAAAGGCAGTGTGCTAACCATCGACTGGCACGATGGCCGCCATGAAACCATCGGCACCGAGGCTGCGACAGGCGGCGGCGACAACCGCATGGCATTCCCGCACGAATGGCACCGCGCCCAAATAACTGAATTCGTTGAGGCCGTAGCAGCCAACCGCGACCCCGTATCAAACGGTCGAACCGCCCGAGACGTGCATTACCTGATCGAGGCGCTATTAACGTCAGCCCAAAAAGGGGTCCTTACGCGCGTTGAGCATGGTTAATATGTTGCGGTATCCCAACGGGTTGAAACTTCATTTTCCAAATTCACAACCTACCGATAAACATTCCCCTCCTCGGGGAACGACCGATCCTGCACTTCTTTTGCATATGCCTTGACCGAGGCCTCGATCGCATTCCCCAGATCACCGTAAACCTTTACGAATTTGGGTGGCGAGAGGTTCAGGCCCAGCATATCCTCCAGCACCAATATCTGACCGTCACAATCCGCCGATGCGCCAATCCCGACCGTCGGGATATCCACCGCCTTGGTGATCTTCGCCGCCAACGGCTCCACCACGCCTTCGACCACTACCGCAAACGCTCCGGCCTCGGCCACAGCCACCGCATCAGCGATATGCGCGTCCCAAGTTTCCTCGTCCCGCCCTTGGGTTTTGAACCCGCCCATCACATGGCTCGATTGCGGGGTCAGGCCGATATGCGCCATCACCGGAATGCCGCGTTCGGTCAGGAAATGAATGGTCTCCGCCATCCGCGCCCCGCCCTCCAGCTTAACCGCACCACAGCCGGTTTTTT
>CAZYMT010000056.1:0-16494 GCA_964649035.1 uncultured Rhodobacterales bacterium | reverse complement strand
GCGCGCCCAAAACTGTCCAAGCCCAGCCAGCCATTGGCAAAAGCTTGGCGCGCCTTGCCAGTCAGATCAGCGTCGGTCCAGTTGGAAAATTCAAACCCGCCGGAAACCGCCCATTCCCCGGTTTCCGCAGGGCGGGCAAAGACATTCTGGTCGGAGCTGTCGAAATGGATGGTTCTCGCGAGTTTCATCAAATTACCCTTTTAACATTGCCGTAAGTGGCAGCAAATCAGTGGTGTCGCCATTGCGCAACAACAACCCGCCCTTTTCGTCGATCCCAACAAAAGTGCCGGAATAATCTGTGCCATTCAGGGTTAACGAAATCTCGTCCCCCATACTATAAGCCCTTGAGCGCCAGTCAGCGTGCAGCGGCGCCATGCCGTCCTCAAGCCAGGTATTTATCCAGAGCAATGTATGGCGCGCCCAGCTTTCCAAAAGACGGGGAGGGGAAACCTCGCCGCAGCCTTCCTCGACCAAAGATGTACGATCAGGGTCTTCGCCGGGTTCAAGATCGCCCTCGGACGGAAATATTGCCAGATCTAGGCCGATGACCAGCCAATCAGGTTCCGCCGTCGGGTCATTCGATGACGCCGCCAGCTCAATTTTTCCGCATTTCGCGCCGTTCACCCGCAATCCGGCGGGCCAATCAAAATGCACACCAACTTCGGGTGGGGCCAACACGCCAAGCGCGTCGCCGAACCCAAGGCTGGCGGCAAAGGCCATGGCCATCGCGTCCTCTAGCGAGGTTTCTGGTGTCAAAACCATCGCCGCCCGCATCCGTTCCGGTTCCAGCTGATACACGATCAGGCCGGGGTCAACACCGATGGTTGCGGCGGCGATTGCTTTGACAAAAGGATCAGCGCCAGCGCCCGCAGCCTCGCCGCGAAAAAGCGGCGGGAAATCCGGTTCGCTGCGCAGGTTGTCATCCATTAAACCACGCCCTGTTCGATCAGCTTGCGGGCGATGTCACGGAATGCGACTGCTTGGGGGCTGTCAGGCTTGGAGGCCACAATCGGCGCACCGCCATCACTGGCCAAACGAATGTCGATATCTAGGGGGATCTCACCCAAGAATGGTAATCCGAATTTCTCGGCGTCAGCCTTGGCACCGCCATGGCCGAAAATATGTTCCTCATGCCCGCAATTGGAGCACACATGGGTTGACATATTTTCAATCATTCCGACGATCTTCACGTCAAGTTTTTCAAACATATTCATTGCCTTACGAGCATCAAGTAAGGCAATGTCTTGCGGCGTAGAAACGACGATAGCGCCGTTAAGTTCGGCCTTTTGTGCCAGCGTTAATTGCACGTCACCCGTGCCAGGTGGCAGGTCGACAAGCAACACATCCAGCTGGCCCCATTGCACCTGATTTAACATCTGTTGCAACGCGCCCATCAGCATCGGACCGCGCCATACTACGGCCTCGTCTTCTTTGGTCATTAGGCCAACAGACATCAGGGTTACACCGTGATTTCTAAGCGGCAAAATAGTCTTGCCATCGGGCGAGGACGGGCGCCCAGAAATCCCCAACATGCGAGGTTGCGAAGGGCCGTAAACGTCAGCGTCCAGCAGGCCAACTTTCAGGCCTTCGGCGACCAGCGCCACAGCCAAATTCGAGGTCACTGTTGATTTGCCAACGCCGCCTTTACCAGATGCAACTGCGATGATTTTCTTGACGCCGGGGATTTTCTGCGGGCCGGAGGGGGCGGCTTTCTTGCCAGTACCCAAATCAGGCGGGGCCTTTTGGGTCGAATGCGCGGTCAACAATGCCGAAACGCTTTTGACGCCGTCCAACGCCTCTAGCGCCTCGACGGCATTGGCGCGGACGGGTTCCATGGCAACACCGTGATCGGCGTCTACCTCCATCACGAAACGGATGGCGCCGTCTTCCACAGTTAGGGCGCGGACGATTTCGTCGCCGACGATATCTCCGTTTCCGAATGGGTTATCAATTTTGCGTAGAGTTTCGAGAACTTGCTCGCGGGTTACACTCACGTTCGACTCCTTGGCTACATAGGTAATGGGAAAAACTGCGACACTAGTTAGGCTTCTTTTCTTTCAGATAATCATCTGTTGTCCGCACACGATTGCGTTCACCACCGAACATAGGCTGGTCACGCTGGAATTGCACGGAAACACGACAATCATCACACATTTTTATAAGGCGCGTGTTGTCGCTATTGGTGAACATGGAATGGTTTCCATCCAGTTTTTCGACAATGCGATCAATGGTGCTTTTGACACCGAATAATTTACCGCATTCTATACAGGCAAAAGGTTCTTCTTCATGCACGATTTTCTGGCTAAGCGCTTGTTCGGTAAAGTCAAATTGTGGAACTAGCGAGATGGCGTTTTCAGGGCAAGTGCTGACGCAGATACCGCATTGTAAACAGGCGTCTTCTTGGAAGCGCAGTTGCGGTTTGTCTGGGTTATCGGCCAATGCACCGGTGGGGCAAAGGCTGGCGCAGGAAAGGCACAAGGTGCAGCTATCGGTGTTGACCAGAACTGCGCCGTATTGCGCGCCTTCGGGCAGGGTGATCGGCCCCGCGATACCGGATTTTTCGGCCAGTGATTTGACTGCAAGGCGGGTTGCCTCGCGCCGTCCACCAAGGGGTAGGATCGGGTTGTCGGTTAAGGACGGCAGATCGGTTCTGGTGTATAGTGTTTCGCACAGCGCGTCGGGGTCGGTAAGGTTGAGAATACGGAGGTGTTCACCCTCAATCCCAAGACCTGCCAGCATTTGTCCGGACATTGCCATTTCTGGCGTTAACGCATCCATTTCGGTTTTCGGACCGGTCAGGATGTCAATGGCGACAAAGCCCGATGCCAGTGCCACCAGCATTTCAGCGTGGCCAAAGCCGGATATATTGCTGACCTCAAACGGAATCACGTCGGCGGGTAGGCCGCGACCGAAACGGGCGGCTAACGAAATCATTTCGCGGCCATGTTCCGGGTCGTGAACCAATAGCCGCGGGGTTTTGCCGCCAGCGTCTAGATAGGCTTTTGACAATGTGCGCAGGCGTTGGAACAGGAAATTCGCTGGTGGGTCGATATAGGTCACTGCGCCTGATGGACAAACGGCCGCGCAGGAACCGCAGCCTGCACAGATATTCGGGTCTATTGAAACCGCGTCACCCGCCGACAAAATTGCGCCAGTCGGACAAACGTCTAGGCAGCGATTACAACCGGATTGGCTGGCGCGGGAATGGGCGCAGGTTTGTTCGTCAAAAGACACATATAAAGGTTTCTCGAACGTGCCCTCCATATGAGAAGCCTCGTATACCGCTTTGGCAACTGCCAGTGGATTACCGGGATCAGCCCGCAAATATCCGTCGCGTTTTTCATGGGCGGGGAATAATGGTGCGTTGCCGGATAAGTTGAGGATGACGTCACATTCGGATTTGGCACCATTCTTTGGATCGCTGAAAGTGAAGGCGCCGCGCCCCGACGGATTCGGGCTGCGCAAACCGTCAACTTGGACGGAGAATTTGCCCAAGGAACCGGATGCCGATCGGATGGTTCCAACCAGAATATCGGCGTCGCCACCGGAGGCGGGTGTGATATCGTTAATCTCGGTAATGAGGCAGGTCACGTCGATAGTGCCCGCCAATTGTTCGGCGGCAGCCAGCGCAATTTCGCCTTGGCCAATGACCAAACACAGGCCATCGGATTCGACGTCGATTGCGCGGCGCGCGGGTGGGGTTAATTGAGCCTCCGCGACCAGCGCCGCGATTTTCGGAGTGGCGGATTTTGCCTCCTCCGACCAACCGGCGCGATCACGGATATCAACCGAAACGGGTGCCAGTCGTTCTAATTCATCCGCAAGTTCATCAAAAATACTGACCTCTTGCATGCAAGCAATGATCACGTCGCCATCGGACATGGATTTTGCCAACACATCCAAGCCAGATGTGCATAACCCGTTGTTAATGCGGGAACAATTAAGGCCAGTTGCCTTGGAAATCGCGTCGCGATCCAGCGTTTGAGAACCGCCGCAATCACATAACATCAGGGTTTTGGTCATCAAAATCTCCATCCACTTCAGGGCTTGAATTGCATTGCTAGCCGTCTAATACTCGAATGGAAAGTGGAAATTTGTGTTTGAGGACTGATGGCCGAAAAATCTATATCAATGCAAGTCGGGGTAGTTATTCGGAAAACTCCGGGTGTGACACGATGGGCGAAATGGGCCTGGAAGACGGTTGCGATCATCCCGGGGGCAGGGCCTGCGGACTGGCGCGAAATGCGTCGTGACGGGGAAACTGTCGAATATCATATGGACACGATATCGCTGGAATTACACCGGACCGATACCGAGGCTTACATGGTCTCGCTGGCGAACACGCCGCCAAGCGTATACGTGGTGATGCGCCATTCCGAGGAGCCTGATCGACCGTTTGATTTGTTGCTGGTGACGGCGTCAGCATACGAGGCGCAGGATTACGCGGATACTGGCGAAGAAATCGTTGAACAAGTTCCGATGCCCGGCAGTATGGTTGCATGGGTGCGTGAGTGGATCGATTTCCACCATGTTGAAGAAAAATTTGTGAAGCGGAAGCGCGATAAATACGGCGTCAAGGATGTTGATGACGGGATTGGCGATGAACGTATCCGGCAAACTGCCGATGTCTACCGCGCGCCTGCATCGAAAAAGAGGACGATTCAATGAGTGACGAACAAAATTTTGCCTCGCGCTGGTCTGATCGAAAGAAGGCCGTTCAGGACGAGGCTGAGGCGGAAATCGAAGTTGCGATTGACGACGTAGAAGAGCAGGTCGAGGATCTGCCCGAAAAAACCGAAGCCGAGCTGTTGGAAGAATTGGGGTTGAAAGATCCCGATGAAATGGTCGCAGGGGACGATTTTTCGGTCTTCATGGGCAAGGCTATACCCCAACAATTGAAAAACCGGGCATTGCGGAAATTGTGGCTAAGCAATCCGGTTTTGGCGAATATCGATAATTTGGTTGATTACGGCGAGGATTATACGATTGATCCGAACGCGGCGGTCGAAAAAATCGTGTCAGCGTATAAGGTTGGCAAAGGATATAAGGATAAGTGGGCGGCCGAAGAAAAGGCCGAGGCAGAGGCTGCTGCTAAAACGGCCGCTGAACTAGAAGCGAATCCCGAATCTTTGCTCGAAGAGGAGGCCGTTGAGGAGGAAATCGAGCCGGTGGCCGAGGAAGCTGTTGAAAGCGACCAAATGGTCAAAGAAACTGCGCATGAAAACGAAGCTGAGGTCGCCATGCGGCGAGCTGATGCAGAACCCATAATTTTAAGGCGCAAACGGATGCAATTCTCGTTCGAATGATTACCCAAGTAAAATGCTTGGGTATATGTCTTTGAAATTGCTGGTATTTTTTTCGCAATTTGCAAAAATATTACTTGTGCGAATTGATATATTACCGTTAACCTTTAGCCAACATTGATGGAGTGAGTTTTTTGACGAGCACAGCGGAAGCAATTTCAATTCCAGACGAGGACCTCCTTCGGGCGGACCTTTATGATTATTTGGCTGCGCTGCTTTCTAACCCTCCTGCGCAATCTCTTTTAGATAATACGGCAGCGTTAAGCGGCGATGATACTGACCTTGGTCGGGCCATTGATGCATTGTCGCGTTTGGCGAAGATCACCACACCAGCGGGGGCAGAGCGGGAATTTAACGCGCTGTTTATCGGCATGGCTCGCGGTGAAATTCTGCCATATGCAAGTTTTTACCTAACTGGTTTCTTGAATGAAAAGCCTTTGGCGGCGCTTAGGCGCGATATGCTGGGGCTGGGGATTGAACGCGCACCAAACGTGTTTGAGCCAGAGGATAACATCGCTTCCTTGTGCGAAATGATGGCGGCAATTATTCGCGGACGTTTCGGGGATCCAACCGACCTGACCCGTCAACGTGATTTCTTCAATAAACATATCGGCCCTTGGGCCAGTCATTTCTTCAGTGATCTTGAAGGGGCAAAGAACTCGGTTCTTTATGCGCCTGTTGGCACTGTTGGCACCGTGTTTATGGAGATTGAGAAAGAAGCATTTAGAATGGCGGGCGACAGCTCGGTTTAACCGGTTACTTTCGGGTAACCTTAGAAGAGGAGAAGGCAATGAGCAAAAAGGAAAAAGGCGTAGACACTAAACGCCGTAATTTTCTTAAGCTTGCGTCAGCATCTGTTCCGGCAGCAGCCCTTACGGCAGTTGCAGGTACCGAAGCGGTAGCAAGTGAGCTACCCAAAAAACATGCTGGTTTGCAAATGACTGACCACGTGAAAGCATATTTGGAAAGCGCCCGTTTCTAGCGGACGTCATTGTATTCGTATTAGGTATTTAGTGAGGCCCGGCGACGGTTGCGTGACGCCCTGACACCGGTAAATTAATCATCAAGCTAGGTATAAAAGCCCAGCAAGGGAGAAAATGAAATGCTCAGGAAAAAGACCAATGGGGTTGCGCGACGCCCCCGTACGGATTCTATCCTGTCACGGATTTCAGAAACATCTGTAGATCGCCGCTCGTTCTTGCGGTCCTCGGGGCTAGCCATTGGTGGCTTGGCAACTGTGGGCGCATTGGGTGGTACCGTGACACAGGCAACAGCGCAGACATCTGCGATGAGTGCCGTTGAAACAATCAAATCAGTTTGTACACACTGTTCGGTCGGCTGTACCGTTATAGCCGAAGTGGACAATGGCGTATGGACAGGGCAAGAGCCCGGTTGGGACAGCCCGTTCAACCTTGGTGCGCATTGCGCCAAAGGTGCGGCAGTTCGGGAACATGCGCATGGTGAGCGCCGCCTGAAATACCCAATGAAAAAAGAAAATGGTGAATGGAAACGCATTTCTTGGGAGCAAGCGATCAACGAGATCGGCGACAAGATGGTCGATATCCGCGAAGAAAGCGGTCCAGACAGCGTTTACTGGTTGGGGTCTGCTAAATTCAGCAACGAACAATCCTACCTGTTCCGCAAATTTGCCGCTTACTGGGGTACAAACAACGTCGACCATCAGGCGCGTATTTGTCACTCTACTACTGTTGCCGGTGTTGCGAACACATGGGGCTACGGCGCCATGACCAACAGCTTTAACGACATTCAGAAATCCAAATCGATCTTCGTGATCGGTGGTAACCCAGCCGAAGCACACCCTGTTTCGCTGTTGCACCTTCTGAAAGCGAAAGAGCAAAATAACGCACCGCTGATCGTTTGTGATCCACGCTTCACGCGCACCGCTGCACATGCTGACGAATATGTTCGCCTGCGTCCCGGTACGGACGTAGCGCTGATCTGGGGTCTGCTATGGCATATCTTTGAAAACAAGTGGGAAGATAGTGAATTCATCCGCACACGTGTTTACGGCATGGATGATATCCGCGCCGAGGTGAACAATTGGACACCTGACGAAGTAGAACGCGTAACCGGTGTTCCGGGCAGCCAGTTGGAGCGTGTAGCACGCACCTTGGCAAATAACCGTCCGGGCACTGTGATTTGGTGCATGGGTGGCACGCAGCACACAACTGGTAACAATAATACGCGTGCATACTGCATCTTGCAGCTTGCACTGGGTAATATGGGTACTAGCGGCGGCGGCACAAACATCTTCCGTGGCCACGATAACGTTCAGGGCGCGACCGATCTTTGTATCCTTTCGCACTCTCTACCAGGCTATTACGGTCTGTCTGCTGGGTCTTGGGCTCACTGGGCACGCGTTTGGGAAGAAGATCTGGATTGGCTAAAAGGTCAGTTCGATACGCTTACCAATGCGGCTGGCGAAGAAAAAGCGCTGATGAATATGACCGGTATTCCGGTATCACGCTGGATCGATGGTGTGCTTGAAGACAAGGAAAACATGGATCAGCCGAACAATGTTCGCGCCATGGTTCTTTGGGGTCACGCACCGAACTCGCAAACACGCGGCGTTGAAATGAAGAAGGCGATGGAGAAACTCGACATGCTTGTCGTGATCGATCCATATCCTACTGTTTCGGCTGTTCTGCATGATCGCACAGATGGTGTTTACCTTCTGCCAGCGGCGACGCAGTTCGAAACCCGCGGTTCTGTTACCGCTTCGAACCGTTCGGTTCAGTGGCGTGACAAAGTGTTCGAACCATTTGTTGAAGCAAAACCAGACCAAGACATCATGGCAATGTTCGCCACGAAATTTGGTTGGGCTGATCGCTTCTTCCGCAACATCTCCATGGATGGTGAGAACCAGCCGAATGTTGAGGACACAACCCGCGAATTCAACCGCGGTATGTGGACAATCGGATATACCGGTTGGGCGCCAGAGCGGATCAAATCGCATATGGCTAACCAGCACACATTTGACAAAACCACGCTACAAGCGATTGGTGGACCAAATGACGGTGAGTATTACGGTCTACCTTGGCCTTGTTGGGGCACCCCTGAAATGGGTCACCCGGGCACGCCAAACCTTTACGATATGTCCAAGCCTGTTTCACAAGGTGGTCTGACATTCCGTGCACGCTTCGGTGTTGAACGTGATGGTGTGAACCTGCTGGCTGAAGGGGTCTATTCGAAAGACTCCGAAATTCAGGATGGTTATCCTGAGTTCACAATGGCCATGCTGAAAGAACTTGGTTGGGATAGCGATCTAACGGCAGAAGAAACCGCCGTTATTGAAGGTATCGCTGGTGACAAGACTAACTGGAAAACCGACCTTTCGGGTGGTATCCAGCGTGTTGCCATCATGCATGAATGTGCGCCATTCGGTAACGCTAAGGCGCGTGCCAATGTTTGGACATTCCCGGATCCAGTGCCAATTCACCGTGAGCCACTATATACCAACCGTCGCGATCTGGTAGAGGATTACCCGACATACGAGGACAAAAAGTTCTATCGTCTGCCGACTATGTATGCCTCGATCCAGAAGCAGGATTTCTCAAAGGATTACCCGATTATCCTGACAACTGGTCGCTTGGTCGAATATGAGGGTGGTGGTGACGAAAGCCGTTCCAACCCATGGTTGGCTGAACTTCAGCAAGAAATGTTCGTAGAAGTTTCGACACGTGATGCCAATAATCTGGGTATTCGTGACGGCGAGCAGGTCTGGGTTGAAGGTGCCGAAGGTGGCAAGGTCAAAGTTATGGCCATGGTCACTGAACGGGTCGGTGAGGGCGTTGTCTTCATGCCGTTCCACTTCGGTGGGCATTTCCAAGGTGAGGACCTAAGGGGTAAGTATCCTGATGGCGCTGACCCTTATGTGCTCGGTGAATCCGCCAATACCGCGATGACCTACGGGTATGACTCGGTAACACAAATGCAGGAGTCAAAAGTGACCCTCTGCAAAATCACAGCAGCATAAGGAGCAACGAAATGGCTAGAGTAAAATTTCTCTGCGACGCTGAACGTTGTATCGAATGCAACGCTTGTGTCACCGCTTGTAAGAATGAGCATGAGGTCCCTTGGGGCATCAACCGTCGCCGTGTTGTAACCATCAATGATGGTACACCTGGTGAACGCTCGATCTCGATGGCATGTATGCACTGTTCGGACGCGCCATGTATGGCCGTCTGCCCAACCGACTGTTTTTACCAAACAGAAGACGGGATCGTGCTGCACTCCAAGGATCTGTGCATCGGGTGTGGTTACTGCTTCTATGCGTGTCCGTTTGGCGCGCCGCAGTATCCACAGGCTGGCAACTTCGGTTCGCGTGGCAAGATGGACAAATGTACATTCTGCGCCGGTGGCCCAGAAGAAGACATGTCCTCGGCTGAATTCCAAAAATACGGTCGTAACCGTATTGCGGAAGGCAAGCTGCCAATCTGTGCCGAGATGTGTTCAACCAAGGCCCTGTTAGCTGGTGACGGAGACGACGTGTCCGCCATCTATCGTGAACGCGTGGTTTCGCGCGGTTTCGGTTCCGGCGCATGGGGTTGGGGCACAGCGTATGATCGGAAAAACGGAGGCTAATACAGCCTTTGTTTGGTGATATTTGGCGGGCTGCATTTATTGCGGCCCGCTACACACCGTTTCCGTCTGCACGATCTTGAGGGAGTGTGAACATGAACCTGTACCCTGTATTCCGTATGTTAAGGGCCTTATTGCTCGCGAGTTTCGCGTTGATGTTCTGCGCGACCGCTGGGGCTGCCCAAACTGGTGTGACACCGCCCTCCGACGGGTCGCAAACATTACAAGATATTCTGAATCGTCAGGCAGAATTGCCCGTTGACGATTCCGCGCGGCGCGCGCAACTGGGCGACTCGGCGAATGCTGACGATCCGTCTGGCGCGCTCGGCCCATTGGGCGGCGCATCCGACGCCGACATTTTCCGTGGCTACCGCTTTGGCGAGGTTGATATCAACGTCTCGTCCCGCACACCGGGCGCTGAAATCGTTATTCAAGATAGTGGCATGAAATGGCTGGCTTTGCGTGCCGGCCCCTTGCGGACTTACGGCGGCTATCTGCTGCTAGGCATGATTGTGCTACTGCTGGCATTCTATATTATACGCGGTAAAATCCGCATTGAGGGCGAAAAGACCGGCGTTACCGTTGAACGTTTCAAAGCTTTGGAACGCTTCGGGCATTGGTTACTGGCCAGCTCGTTTATGATCCTTGCCGTCACTGGTCTTGCATCGCTATTTGGTCGCGTGGCCCTGATTCCGATTTTCGGGCATGAGGCATTCGCGTCTTACGCTTGGATGGGCAAATGGGTGCATAACAACATCTCTTGGGCGTTCATTATTGGCTTGATCTGGGTGTTCTTGTCTTGGGTTTTACACAACCTGCCATCTCGCACTGATATTGGCTGGATCCTAAAAGCGGGCGGTTTGTTCACCAAAGGCTCGCACCCACCTGCAAAGAAATTCAATGCTGGCCAAAAACTGATCTTCTGGTCGGTGATTGTACTAGGTGGGTCCATCGCTCTATCCGGCCTGTCACTGCTATTCCCGTTTGAAATTCCGCTATTTGCCAAAACTTTTGGCATCCTGAATGCTTTCGGTTTTAACCTGCCGACCGAATTGTTACCGCATCAAGAAATGCAGTTGGCCATGCTCTGGCATGCCATCATTTCCTTTGTGCTGATCGCGATCATCATCGCCCACATCTATATCGGTTCAATCGGTATGGAGGGTGCTTATGACGCAATGGGTAAAGGTCAGGTCGAAAAACAATGGGCCAAGGAACATCACAGCCTTTGGCTAGAAGACGTCGAGGCCAAGAACGCGGCCGCGACCCCGGCGGAATGAGGAGACTGATATGCGTATGATAACACTTGCGATTATTGCGTCACTGACCATCGCGTTCGTTGCCTCGGCATATTGGGGAAGCGCAGGGTTTTCAACTTCTGCTCGCAGCGCAAGCATGGACGTTCGGCTGGACTAGTTCCCGCGAACACCTCGAAAATTTTGGCATCGCCTTTATTGGGCGGTGCTTTTTTATGGATGATATTGACGCTTGAAATCCCAAGCCTTAATAATCCATCAAGTGGGTGCTATTTCCGGACATGCAGTCCACGCGCAATGCCGATATACGCGCGAACCTATCCAACCTGAAAGATAGCGATACCCGCTGCCTGCCACCTGATTGATGAGGCCACCAGTTGATCCGAACCACCCAAAGTTACTTTACTGGCGCGTTCATTGTTACATTTGCTGGTCTTGTCGGGGCATGCTGGTTGGGCTGGGTTTTTACAGGAACGTTGCTTGGGGCAGGGCAGTTTTTGCTCATCGGAACTATTCTCGCCGCGCTTGAAATCTCGCTGTCCTTTGATAATGCGATTGTGAATGCGAACACGTTAAAAAACATGCAGGCGAAATGGCAAAAGCGGTTTTTGACCTGGGGTATCCTAATTGCTGTATTCGGAATGCGGATTATTTTCCCGCTTGTTGTCGTTTCCATTGCCGCGCATGTCGGCCCGCTTGAAGCCATACAAATGGCGGCAACTGAACCCCAAGAATATGCCCGCTTAATGGACGAGTCTCATCTTCCCATTGCGGCATTTGGTGGGACTTTTCTAATGATGGTCTCGCTTAGCTTTTTTGTTGATTGCGAAAAGGAAATCCATTGGATTTCAGCGGTTGAACGTCGCCTTGGCATTTGCGGACGAATGCGCGGGTTTTCCGTGGTATTGGTGTTGATAATCATCGCAGGCTTTACCTTTTACCTACAAAACCCCGAGAAAACTGTTTTTTTCACCTCGGCTATTGCTGGCTTGATTACGTTTGTATTGGTCGAGTTTCTTGGGGGTTTTCTTGACAATAGCACCGGCACGTCAGGTGTGGCCAAGGCTGGTCTGGGGGGATTCCTGTATCTTGAAGTCCTTGACGCCTCGTTTAGTTTTGACGGCGTTATCGGGGCATTTGCTTTGACGAAGAACCTTTTCCTGATCGCAATTGGGTTGGGGATTGGCGCGATGTATGTGCGCTCGATGACGATAATGATTGTCGAGAAAAAGACGCTGGCACAATTTCGATACCTAGAACATGGCGCTTTCTATTCAATTCTTGCGTTGGCTCTAATCATGTTTGCGCAAAGCATCGTGGAAATTCCCGAAATGGTCACAGGTTTGGTCGGGGTTTCCCTTATAGGTTTGTCATTTTGGTCGTCGATTAGGTTTAATAGAAAGAACGGTTTATCCTGAATAGTTGGAATTCGGATATTTGTGTATGTGAAATTAATAATCATGATACGTTCTTGGTTTATTGGATTTCATCTAGGCAATAGAAATCGGAAACCGAATGGAAGAATATAGTCTAATTGTAATCGGCAGCGGTCCTGCAGGCCGGCGCGCAGCCATCCAAGCAGCAAAATTCGGTGAAACGGTGCTCGTTGTTGAACGTGGGCATCGTGTCGGAGGCGTGTCTGTTCACACGGGTACAATTCCATCCAAAACATTGCGTGAAACCGCGCTAAACCTGTCGGGTTTGCGTGAGCGAGGATTTTATGGACGTTCGTACCGCGTGAAGCAGGACCTTAGTGCTGATGATTTACGGGCGCGTCTGGATATGACGCTTGGTCATGAGGTTGAAGTGTTGGAACATCAATTCGCCAGAAACCAAGTGACCACATTGCGCGGTGAAGCACATTTTATTGATGAACACACCATCGAGGTGATCGGCGAAGAAGGCGAAACCTTTTCCTTCAAGGGTGGCAGGTTTCTACTGGCAGTTGGTACGATTCCGTTTCGCCCAGAATACGTTCCGTTCGATGGTGAATCCGTTTTTGATAGTGATGGAATTCTTGAATTGTCGAGGTTGCCGCGCTCTCTGACTGTCATTGGTGCGGGGGTTATCGGTATTGAATACGCCACGATTTTCTCTGCGCTTGATGTACATGTAACGCTGGTTGAACCTCGCGATTCCATGCTCGACTTTATCGACCGGGAGCTGATCGATGATTTCACACACCAGTTACGTGATCGTGGAATGGTTTTGCGTTTTGGTAACGGTGTCAAAAAAATCACCAAATTGAAAAACGGAACCTGTCAAATTGACATGGAAGGGGGCCGCACGATCCGTTCCGAGATGGTTCTATTTGCAGCTGGTCGAATGGGCGCCACCGAAAGCCTGAACCTTTCTGCCTGTGGTCTTGAGAGCGATCACCGCGGTCGTTTGAAAGTTGATCCAGATACATTTCAGACTAGCGTTCCGCACATATATGCCGCAGGTGATGTTATCGGGTTCCCCAGCCTAGCATCAACGTCAATGGAACAAGGTCGCATTGCAGTTTGTCATGCTCTTGGAAAGCAGGCCTATGATCCACCGGAATTTTTTCCATACGGTATTTATTCGGTCCCTGAAATGTCGACAATTGGCATGACCGAAGAAGAAGTGCGTGAGCGCAAAATTCCGTATGAATGTGGGATTGCGCGTTTTCGCGAAACCTCTCGTGGGCACATTATGGGGCTCAGCACTGGCATGTTGAAAATGATTTTCTCGTTAAAAACACGACGCCTTCTGGGCTGTCATATTGTTGGTGAAGGATCAACCGAACTAATTCATATTGGGCAGGCCGTGATCAATTTGAAAGGAACGCTCGAATATTTTGTAGAAAACACCTTCAATTACCCAACTCTCGCGGAAGCCTATAAAATTGCCGCTCTCGACGCTTGGAACAGGATGCCTTCGGTTTAATTGCTGGTTTGACTGATACGCAAAATCAACGTGAGCATATTAAATGCAAACGCTTGCGCTGGAAACTTTAGTGAAGCGTGTTTCGTAGCAAGATAAATCCGGTTCCGCGCAACCATTGTTTTTGCAACTCGGGCGTTACGCTAAGGGGGCCGTACGGGCCAAAAGCCAAATTTGCTAATGCGATATCCAGATCGCCGTCATTATCTATATCACCAGCCGTGATGGCGATGAACCTACCCAAGCCGCCTATCCCCTCAATATACTTGGCTTCAAAATTTCCGTTGGTGTTTTCGAGATAGACGAATGTGGTTTCGTCTAAGCCATTACTTATATTGGGAAAATACGAAACTGCTGCGATGTCATAGTCACCGTCCTGATCAAAATCTTCGGCGACGGCCCCATACGCACCGTCAAGATGGAAAAATGTTTCCAATTGGAATGAATTATTCGGCTGTCCAAGGAATAGATAAATGCCATGATATGGTTTGAATATAGGTGAGATGTCAGCATTGTCGCCCGCCGTATAAAGCAGGTCGGCCAAGCCATCGTTATTAAAGTCCAGCATTTTCATGCTACTTGACCCTTGCGAAGGCGGAAATCTCAGGAGGGTTTGGCTGATTGGCTGATTGCCGGCGAAATCATTAATACGCACAATTCTCTCATCTCCTTGCGCAACCAAAACCATTAGGTCGTTACCAGCAACGGCGATCGAGATCGCGCCAGCTTCGTTTAGCAATACAGTTTCATGCAATGCCTCGTCTTGTTGGCTTAGATGTAGGCTCAACTTTCCAGCATAGGCCCCGAATTCAGCGATAACATAGTCGGTTTTTCCGTCACCATTGAAATCATCGGCAATGACATCGACCGGGCGGTGCAAACGTTGGACCAATCTATTGATTGCCGACGGCGTTTGCGTATTTGCATTAATCTTAATCAATAACCCAAGCGGAACCTCGGATTGCCCTATATTTCCGCCCATTGATGTTGCCAGATAGGTGTTTTCGGGCGCAGTAACGATACGAGAAATAGCGCCGCCCGAGGGGATTTCTTTTTCAAGCACTAATTCCGCTGAATATACGTCCAAATTAAAGGCATAGCTGTCGCCCAACAACAACCGATGCGAAGTTGCGTCAATATGAATTGCCGTGTTGGTGGGGAAATCGTGATCTTTAGTCGCAGGCAGTTCGATTTCAAATTGATCCGACTGGCTGCGTATTGGGGGTTCTAGCTCAGCTAGGTGATCGGGCGCGTTCGTTTCATACCAAGCTACTAATTCCTGCCATTCATCGATTTCCATTAGCGGTTCTGACGCGTAAATTCCCCTAGGCGCATTTGGATTTGGGCTTTGAACTTCTCCGCGAAATGAAAGAAACCCAAGCCTAAGCCCCATGTCTGGCAGAACGTGATCAATCCACGTTTTTTTGTCCAAAAGTTCGGGTTCGGGATAAAGATGGCAAGACGAACACCACGTTCGCGCCAGGCTTTCCCCATCTTGGGCTGAGGTTGCGCCCGCCCAAAACAGACAAGTTAGGCCGAAAATAGTTAGTTTTGACAGGAGGAAGGCATCATGAAACATCCGATGATAATGCGTGCTAGGTCAAATTTGGTCAATGACGAGTTATGGTGTTTTGTTACCGAAATTTCGGGGATTGGCTGGGGAACCAGGATTCGAACCTGGACTAACAGAATCAGAATCTGCGGGTCTACCGTTAACCTATTCCCCAATCGAAAGCGGATAGGTAACGCCTTATATGCTTTATTTCAAGCGTAAATTCACCGTGATCCTTTGGCCAATAATGCGTCAACGTCTTTTGCCCCGACCAGTCCGGTGAAATCGCCGTTAATCATCGCGCTGCCTGCGTCAATGATGGTTTTATGCGTGGCACGGGCCAGCGCTGATCCCACGGATATTCGGGCAACGCCGAGCTTGGCAAAATCGGCCTTTGAGTATTTTGTGAAAGGTCCGGCCGCTAACGCGTTTACGGGGACCGAAACGGATTTACATACCCGTGCGATGTCGGACATTTCAGGTGGAATTGGAACATAAACGCAATCTGCACCTGCATCGGCGAAGGCAATGACGCGCCGTATTGCCTCGTCTGTGTCGTACAGGCCGTTCATGACGCCGTCGGCGCGGGCCACCAACATGAAATCTTGGGGAAGGGCGCGCGCGGCAGATGCGGCAGCGGCGATGCGTTCCACTGCCATATCAAAATCATAGGCTTTGTTGTCAGGCAGGACCATGTCCTCGATCGAGCAACCAGCCAGCCCAACCTCGCCCGACAGGCGGATGGTTTCAGCGATATAGTCTGGTGCGTGACCGAACCCGTTTTCGAAATCACCAGAAACTGGCAAAGAAGTGGCCGCAACCAGAATTTCGGCGTGCTCCATCAAGGAATTCAACGGCGAATGGGTAAACCGTG
>CAZYMT010000055.1:0-16848 GCA_964649035.1 uncultured Rhodobacterales bacterium | reverse complement strand
GATGTCCCTCCCACGTTTGGGACGGATGCGGAATAGTACAATTGACAATTGAACAGCGCTCCGAAATAGGGGCGCTGGATAGGGTTAAGGAAATTGCTGAAAATCAACCTTTCCAGCGAAGCTCTTGATTTTTAGGCAGATTCGATCTAAATTGGACCAAGTTCATATGGTTTCGATACCTTTGCAACCCACCATCTCCTGCATCTAAGGTACACAGAATGGCCGCACAAATTACGCTAACCCAAGCTAACTACAATTCGCTTAGCACTTGGAGCAATGTGACGCTTGACGGTTTTAGCACCATCGATGCATCTGCGTTAAATGGTAACATCAATATTACGATTACCGATAGTTCGATTACTTTTACCAACCCTGCTGGAAATGTGCTCGCGTCGTTCACCAACAGTGATCTTGGCGGCGGCTCATTTAGTGCCATCGTTCAATATATTGGTAATGATGGTGACAGCAACGTCAGTGGTTCCACCGGTTTGGACGGCGCCGGGTACATCGGTGGCGATGACGACGACACTTTGGTAGATAGCGGGTCAACTGGTGGCGATATATCGGGTGGCGATGGCAACGATACCATCACTGGCGGTAGCGGAAATAACTCCAACCTTCATGGCAATGACGGCGATGACATTATCCATGGCGGCGGTGGCAATAACAATTTGTATGGGGATGATGGCGACGACACCCTTTATGCAGATTCCGGCAGCGGAAACCTAAGTGGTGGCGCGGGTAACGACACAATATATGTTGGTGATAACACGACTTTTGTAGATGGTGGAAGCGGTATAGACACAATGTACTTGCCTGATGGGGCAACGTTTATAACGTGGTCGCCCGGCGGGACCGCTGGGCAAGTAACCTTGGCAAATGGCGATACCTTCAGTTTTCAAGGGATCGAAAATGTATTTTTGTTTTGTTTTGCAAAAGGTACACGGCTGACCACCCCTAACGACGAAATACCGGTTGAAGAATTAGCGGTTGGAGATTTGGTTGAAACTCTGGATAACGGCGCTCAACCCATTGCATGGATAGGTCAGCGAACCGTGCCAGCGAAAGAACCTTTCGCGCCCATCATATTCCAGAAAGGTGCAATCGGGAATAAGCGCGAACTAAGGTTGTCACCGCAACATCGCGTGTTGGTCCGCGACTGGCGGGCCGAATTGCTATTCGGAGAATCCGAGGTGCTGGTTGCAGCCAAACACTTGGTGAACGGAGATACGATTTATTCCTCCGAAAGCGATGAAATTACCTATTTTCATATTCTTTTTGAAAAGCATGAAATCGTGTATTCCGAAGGTGCCCTAACCGAAAGCTTCTACCCCGGGAAAACATGCTTAAACGGGCTGGAACGTGATACTCGAGACGAACTACTTGCCTTGTTTCCTGGACTTGTTGGTTATGAAAATGAGGGTAAATTTCCGGCAGCCAGATCATTCCTAAAACGGTTTGAAGCGAAGCTGTTAACCCACTAGCGGCGAAAATTCACGGAAAACAGATTTGTATATATCGCGCTTAAACGGCACAATATTGTTTAGCAACTCGTTGGGTTCCATCCATCGCCAAGTTGAAAATTCAGGTTCTTCGGTTGCGATATTAATCTGGGCGTCGTCACCTAGGTAGCGCAGTAAATACCATCGCTGTTCTTGCCCGCGATACCCGCCACGCCAAAGTTGTGCGGCCAGTTCCACCGGAAAATCATAACGCAACCAATCGACCGAATGCGTCAACACCTCAACCATATTCGCAGCAATACCGGTTTCTTCACCAAGTTCCCGCATTGCCGCGGCCAATGGCTGCTCACCTTTATCGATCCCGCCTTGGGGCATTTGCCAAGCGTCACTGTTGCGATCTAAACGTTGCCCGGCGAACACATGTCCGACAGGATTTACAACCATCAAACCAACATTAGGCCGATATGGCAGTGCTAGGCGTTCTTCTTCTGTCATGATGACCCGTTTCAAACCGGCGGGGTCAGAAAACCCCGCCAATTAATTTAGCGCGATGCTATGACGGCTAGGCCGCGCAGAATATCCATCCCGTAGGACAATTGATAATCATCATCACGACGGGCAGCGATTTCTTCTTGCTCGGCGCGTTCGGCTTCAAGCTGTTGCAGCTCTTCCTCGGTCAAGGAATCGTTGCTGATCGAGCCACGCAAATCTGCCTCGGAGCGGGTCGCGCGGGCTGTATCATCTTCCTCGTCACTATCTGGGCGTGGGCGTTGTTCAACCAAGATATCCGGCATAACGCCAAGCCCTTGGATTGATCGACCTGACGGCGTGTAATACCGCGCTGTGGTCAAGCGCATCGCGCCGTCGCCCTGCAGTGGCATGATTGTCTGCACTGAACCTTTACCAAAGCTTTTTGTGCCAACAATGATTGCCCGTTGATGATCTTTTAGCGCACCAGCAACGATTTCCGACGCAGAGGCCGAACCACCATTGATCAGGACAACGACCGGCTTGCCCTCGGCCAGATCACCAGCTTGCGCGTTATAACGGTCACTGTTTTCTTCATAACGTCCGCGTGTCGAAACAATCTCGCCCGCATCAAGAAACGCATCCGAAACCGCGATTGCCTGACTTAGTAACCCACCTGGATTATTGCGTAGATCGAGGATAAATCCGTCGATATTGTCTAATCCACCATTGGCTTCGACTTCCTTATTCAAACCATCCACCAAGTTTTCATAAGTTTTTTCTGTGAAAGACGTCACACGCAAAACAATTGCCCGTCCTTCGGTCCGCACTCGAACGGCTTTCAGTTCGATAATGTCACGTACAATCGTGACATCAAAAGGCTCGTCAGTACCATCGCGGTAAATGGTCAGAATGATTTCTTCACCGACTTCGCCGCGCATCAATTCAACCGACTCGTTCAACGTCAGGCCAAGTACGCTTTGCCCATCGATACCTGTAATGAAATCACCGGATAGAATTCCGGCCTCATCTGCGGGTGTATCATCCATCGGCGTGATGACTTTGACGAACCCGTCTTCTTGCGTAACCTCAATGCCGAGACCACCGAATTCACCGCTAGTATCGATTTGCATCTGGTCATAATCTTTTGGCGGCAGATAGCTGGAATGCGGATCGAGCGAGGTCAACATGCCGTTAATCGCCGCTTCAATCAGTTCCTCAGTGTCAACTTCTTCAACATAAGTGGCGCGGATACGTTCAAAAATATCGCCGAACAGATCAAGCTGCTCATAGGTGCTGCGTGCGCTCGCGTTTTCTTGCGCGACCAATGGCCCCGCAAATTGCGCTGTCAGGAAAACCCCTGCAACGGCGCCACCAACGGCAGCCATCCAAATCTTTTTCATACTTTGTTCCTAACTTCGTCGCCCAAAGGGCCGAGAATCTCACGCCAGAGTCTATATAGACATTTTATATACTATTAACGCTACCTTCAAATTGATTTTTCATTCACGATTTTATCAGGCTACGTGTGGGTTATCAACGTTTTGCCGGTCATCTCAGCAGGTTGTGGTAAATCCATCAGTTCTAGCAGACTCGGGGCGAGGTCACCCAGAACGCCGCCATCCCGCAATTTTGCTCCCGCTGGCCCACCGACCATCACGACCGGAACAGGATTGGTTGTATGTGCCGTATGTGGCCCGCCGGTCACCGGATCAACCATGGTTTCACAATTGCCATGATCCGCCGTTAAGATAATCGCGCCGCCAACATCTTTCAGCGCTTCCAGCACTTGCCCAACGCCGGCATCAACAGCCGCACAAGCCGCCATTGCTGCTTGCAAGTCGCCGGTATGTCCAACCATATCGGGGTTGGCGTAGTTGACGATGATCAAATCATATTCCTTGGACCTTATCGCGCCGACCAGATGTTCGGTTACGTCACCCGCCGACATTTCTGGCTGCATGTCATAGGTCCGCACCTTGGGGCTGGGCGCAACGTAGCGTTGTTCCCCCTCCTCCGGGGCCTCTAACCCACCGTTGAAAAAGAACGTTACATGCGGGTATTTTTCGGTCTCGGCCACGCGGTACTGCTTCAAACCATGCGTAGAAACCCAATGCCCTAACGTATTCACGATCTCTTCTGACGGGAACATCACGTCCATATATTCGTTATGTTTAAGGGAATATTCCACTATCCCGCAGATTACCGAGAATTTTGGACGCGCCGAGGCATCGAACCCGTCAAACGCCGGATCGCCCAGTGCCGCTAAAATTTCACGTGCACGGTCAGCGCGGAAATTAACGAAAAACAAGCCGTCACCATCCTGCATACCGCCATACCCACCAACGGCTGTTGGCGTAACAAATTCATCGGTTTCATCTGCCGTATATGCCTGCGCAATCGCCGCAGCCGCACTATCTGCTGCCTTACCCTTGGCCGAAACCATTACATCAAACGCCTGCTCAACCCGTTCCCAGCGATTATCGCGATCCATCGCATAGAAGCGCCCGCAAACCGTTCCGATTGGTGCGCCCTCAGGCAAGGCCGCCTCAAGTTCGGCAATCTGTCCCGCGGCACTGGTCGGCGCAACGTCGCGGCCATCCAGATATGCGTGCACCACCACAGGAATACCCGCAGCAACAACCGCAGCAGCCGTCGCGGCAATATGATTGAGATGTGCATGCACACCGCCGGGCGAGGCAAGGCCAGCGATATGTGCTGTTCCGCCCGATGCCTTCATCTTGCCAATAAACCGGTTCAGCGCCGGATTGGTCAAAAACGACCCATCCTCAATCGCGTTATTGATCATGGGAAATTTCATCCAGACAGTCCGCCCAGCCCCAATATTTGTGTGCCCCACCTCGGAATTTCCCATCTGCCCTTCCGGCAAACCAACGACGGGACCGTGGGTGGTCAGGGTGGAATTCGGACATTCCGCCATGATCCGGTCGAAATTAGGCGTATCGGCCAACGCAACGGCATTATTTTCGCGCTCGGGACGCATGCCCCATCCATCAAGAATACACAGAACTACGGGTTTCGGGGTGGACATGGGTAAGCCTCCGTTTCAGTCAATCATTAGGTAAGGCGACAGCCGCCCGCATTCAAGCGCGGTGATAAGGACCGCCAGACAAAATTGACGTGGCGCGGTATAATTGTTCCGCCAACATCACCCGCACCAGCATATGCGGCCAGACCATTTTGCCAAAAGACAGTGAAAAATCCGCCTCGGCCCGCAGGCTTGGCGCGATACCATCGGCACCACCAATCACAAAGGCCAGATCGCGCGCACCGCTGTCGCGCCAACCGGCGACTTTTCTGGAAAAGTCCGGCGAACTTAACAGCTTGCCACGCTCGTCCAATGTCACAATAAAAGCACCGGACGGAATGGCTTTGCGCAGCAAAACCGCCTCAGCCTCCATCCCACCACCTTTTTTATCTTCCACTTCGACAACCGAAATCGGGCCGAGGCTAAGCGCCCGCCCCGTTCGATCAAATCGTTTCAGATAATCGTCAATCAGCTCTCGCTCCGGCCCACCGCGCAGGCGGCCAACAACGCATAGCGTGACCCGCATCAGTCCTCGGACGCGGTATCAACGGGCGGCGCTTGCCACATTTTTTCGAGCTGATAAAATTCGCGCACTTCAGGCCGGAACAAATGCACAATCGCATCGCCGCAATCAATCAGCACCCAATCACCAGATTGTTTACCTTCTTGACGACAAACAACGCCCAGCTCATCCTTGATCCGCTTGCCCAGCTTCTCCGCCATGGACTGCACCTGACGCGATGACCGCCCCGAGGCAATAACCATGTTATCCGCCATTTCAGATTTGCCGGACAACGGAATCGTCACGACATCTTCGGCCTTGTCACTCTCAAGCTGGTCCAAAACCAGCGCAAGCATCGCATCACTTTGGTCCTTATCGCCGCTAACGCCCACTTGGGTAGTTGCGAGCATCGCTGCCTTATCGGCTGCGTCAACACGTTCAGACAGAACGATGTCCTCCTAAATTACAGGCCGGGAAATCCGGCTATATTTGTGATTGTTTAGCATAGGCGAATGCATTGCTCAAGCGAGGGAATTACGGAGGCCTTTTGATTTGATTTTCTGCATTGCGAAGTAAAATCGTCGTCAGTCTTGCGCAGACATTTTCCTTATCGCCTCGATCACTTCTGACAGTTCACCTTCTGAAATTTCATCTAGGCGCAAGTGAAGCGGCCCCCAACAAGACGGGGTGGCGTATCGGAAACCTTGTTGATCAGATTGTTGTTTAACCAATCCAACGATGACCATAGCGCCGTCGACAAATCCCATCTCCTCCATCCCATCAGAATGCAACGCGTCGTCTGGCGAAGCATCATCAATACATGTCTCGACCATAAATGATTGAGGAATCTGTCCATGAAAACTCTCAATACCAGAGTAACCTATCGTTAGGCAGGCGCCTGCGCCACCCCAAGGTGCGCTTGTCACAGATATAACTTCTGCACTTCCAATGATCGTGTCTAGGGAAGATAGAACGTCAAATGTCTCGCCGTCATTGGGTGAACATGCAAGCGACGTAGTTACAATGCACGATAGAAATAATGCGAGGCTGGTCTGATAAAATTTCATTATAAACCTGTAACTAACCAAACAACCAATTTCGAGAAAATAATATTTTTTTTACGGTTGGTTGAATTGGAAATATTAAAGTATCGCCAGAGCCTCCTCAGAAGCTCTGGCGATTTTCACCTTAGAGTGCTTCGGTTGAACCGACTTCAGCCAAAAGGCGTTCAGTCTTAGCGTCTTCGATTTTGTTGTGCATCCGACCGCTTTCTTCGGTGTCCCTTAGCGATTTTGTGATCGCGACCGTGGCGCTGACCAGCATGATCGCGGCCATGGAATAAAACCCTTTCGCGGCGAAACTTGCCTCAAGAAAATAAATGCCGCCCGCCATCATTGAACTCGCAATCGCAAACTGCGCGTATGTGAACATGGTCCAGGAATTCGAAGGTTTGTTGATATATGCATTCATTGTTTTAGTCCTTTTTAGAGTCAAAATATTGAGATTGATGGAGTTATTTAATTTTCTTCTTCAGCCGCTCCAGCACCGCCGTCGCGTCTGTTTTAATCGGGGCGCCGTGGCCAGCTTCGGCCAGCCTTTTGGACATATCCTCAGCACTACTCCCAACCGATAATTCCACCATTGCCGAGGCCGTCGCTTCAGCGTGTTCTTGGCGCTCCTGCAGTCGTTTCAACGTGGCTTCGGCGTCCTTCAGATCATTGATATGGCCCGACGGCATCACACCACGTATGCGATGCACCTTGTCGTTTGCCTCAGCCAAATGTTGGCCCCGCTGCATTTCCCGCAGACAGGTTTCGCTTTCTGCCAAACAGGTTTTCAGCCGCGCGATCTGCGCCTGATACACTTGGATCGCTTTACTGGTCGTGTCCCGCTCCGCCTCCAACTGCGCAATGGTTCCCGCCGCTTCGGTCGCTAAGTCTTCGCGATCCTGCTTCAACGCATCCATCGCACGAATTTCGAGATCCTTGATCTGCGCCTCAACCCGCTTAAGCGACGTTTTTTCACGTTCGCCGTAAGCCATGACAACCGCGACCGCTTTACGGGATTTTTCGACCCCGTTCGCTGCGTCCCGCATTTGCTGGCGTAAAATCGACAACGCATTCGCGTCCAACATTGCTTGTGATCCGTCAGCCGTTCGGCCACGTGCCAAGGTGATTAATTGTTTGAACATTATCTTCTCCTCCGTTATATGAACACTGTTCACGAGAAGGATATATGTCGCCGTGAACAATGTTCAAGGTTTTCTATGAACATTGTTCAAAATTATTTACAAGGGTATAATGGGAACTAAAGCTGAAGCCAAACGCGCGGACCTTCGCAAGCGCCTAATTGATGCCGCCGAAGTACGGATCGCGGCGCAAGGCATACGCGGTCTTAAAGCACGGGATGTGACGGCAGATGCCGGCTGCTCGCTAGGGGCGTTATACAATGTGGTGGAGGATTTGGACCGGCTGGTGATCTTGGTCAACTCCCGAACCCTCGCCCGCCTTGGCGAAACCCTACGCGCAGCAGTTCCCGCAGATGCGACGCCGCCAGAAACCATGCAAGCATTGGCGCGAACCTATGTTGATTTTGCATCAAACAACACACGCCTCTGGTCAGCAATATTTTTCCACCGTCTTCCCGATGGTGTCGAAATCCCTGACTGGCATAAAAAGGAACACGCCGTTCTAATAGAACAAATCATATCTCCCCTGGCCGAAATACGCCCCGACCTTGCGCCCGATGCCCTAAAGTTAAGGGCCCAAACAATGTTTGCATCGGTCCACGGCGTCGTTCAATTATCGTTCCACGGCCGCCACATAGGCACCCCGTCCGAGTTCTTGCTGCCCGAAATCGACGCGTTGGTGGAGGCTTTGACGAGGGGCACCCCCCCTGCCAATTCATGAGTTTGGTTTGAGAATTACGGCAGGCTTTTGTATCGATCCAGCAGTAAATCAAAGAAACCTTGATGATCAACATGGCGCATAAAGGTCGCGTTTTTCGGGCGGTCCGTCACGCCCCACCAATCGGTGACCATCATCCCCATAGTCAGTTCCGACTGGGTTTCGATCTCGATATTCACGTGCCGCCCTTGATACAAATTCGGCTGTAAAAGATAGGCGATGACATTGGGATCATGCAGCGGCGCACCGTCCGTGCCGTATTTTTCCTCGTCGAAGCGCTCAAAGAATTCCATCATCTCGGCGGTGGCAATCCCGCATTTATTGCCAAGATCCCGAAATGCCCTGATCCGGTCTTTGGTAGTCAAAACCTGATGTGTCACATCCAGCGGCAGCACCGTAATTGCCACCCCCGACTTAAACACAATTTCAGCCGCTTGCGGGTCAACATAAATGTTAAATTCCGCCGGAGGGGTAACATTTCCCCCCTCAAAACACCCACCACCCATCAACACGATCTCGTCAATCTTGCTGGTGATTTCGGGTGCCTTTTGCAAGGCCATGGCAATATTCGTCAGCGGTCCAAGCGGACATAACGTCACTTTACCATCTGATGCCAACAAGGTCTCAACAATGAATTCCACCGCGTGCTGATCTTGCAACGGCATCTTCGGTTCCGGCAATACCGGCCCATTCAAACCAGTCGATCCGTGCACATATTCTGCCGTAACAAGTTCCCGGACCAGCGGCTTATCCGCACCAGCAAACACTAGAATATCTGGACGCCCAGCCAGTTCGCAAACCTTACGCGCGTTTACCTCGGTCAACGACAACGGCACGTTACCAGCAACCGCCGTAATCCCTAGAACCTCCAGTTCAGGGGAAGCAAATGCCAGCAAAATAGCAACGGCATCGTCCTGCCCCGGATCGGTATCAATGATGATTTGGCGGTTGGACATTACGCCCGCACCAGTTTCTCATACCCTTCAGAGATATCCCGCGTTAGCGCACCAACCTCAAAATTATAATCGCCAATTTGCCCAACGGGTGTCACCTCAGCGGCGGTCCCTGTCAGCCAGCATTGCTGGAAACTTTCCAATTCGTCAGGCATGATGTGGCGTTCGATGACCTTGATCCCGCGTTCTTTCAGCATCCCGATCACAGTCTGGCGTGTCAGGCCATTCAGAAAACAATCCGGCGTTGGCGTGTGCACTTCGCCGTCCTTAACAAAGAAGATATTCGCACCCGTCGCCTCGGCAATATAGCCGCGATAATCAAACATCATGGCATCCGAACAGCCCTTGGCCTCGGCCGCGTGTTTCGACATCGTGCAGATCATATATAGGCCCGCTGCCTTGGCCGCCGACGGAATAGTTTCTGGTGAAGGCCGCTTCCATTTGGCGATATCCAGCTTGGCGCCCTTCATCTTGGCGTCGCCGTAATAATTGCCCCATTCCCAAACGGCCACTGCCATTCTGACAGGGTTTTTCGCCGAAGCGACACCCATATCTTCGCCTGCGCCCCGCCATGCAACCGCACGAACATACCCGTCGGTTAGATTATTGGCCTTCAGGGTTTCGTACTTTGCTGCCTCGATCTCATCAACCGTATAGGGGATTTCGAAATCTATCAGATTCGCAGAATTCCGAAGGCGTTCTGAATGCAGACGGCTTTTGAAAATCTTGCCGTTATAGCACCGCTCGCCCTCAAACACGGACGACGCATAATGCAGTGCATGGGTCAGAATATGCACGTTCGCATCGCGCCATTCGACCAGTTTTCCGTCCATCCAGATATACCCATCGCGGTCATCATATGCACCAGTTGCCATTTTCTATTCCTTCCACTGATATATGGGCAAACCGCCCAACCTTTTCATTTATTGCGCAAGACAACCATACAACGACAGTTTATTTCACGAATTCTACGTTTTGCTAACAAATGATTCTTGGAAAGTCAACAAGACTGACATATATTGTGATGAACCGAGGGACGTATTATGCAAAACCGCCTGCCCAGCACATCGGAACAATTACTGTTCCTGACCGATGATCAATTACTGCAAGGCGTAGAACTGATGTTCTTTGCCTATCGCGGGTTCACCGCCGACCCAGATATGATCCTTGAAAACTACGCATATGGGCGCGCGCATCACCGCTGCATCCACTTTATCAGCCGCCGCGAAGGGTTGACGGTGAACAACCTGCTCGACATTCTTGGCGTCACCAAACAATCGCTAAATCGCGTACTTCGTCAACTGGTTGATGACGGTCTGGTTGATAGCCGTGTAGGCAAAAAGGATCGACGGCAACGCAATCTCTACTTGACCGACACCGGACAGGCGTTAGAAAAAGAGCTCTCCGAGGCGCAGCGCAAACGGATGCGCAAAGCCTATTCCAACGCTGGCCCCGAGGCCGTGCAGGGATTTCGGACAGTGCTGGAACAGATGATTGACCCCGCGTTACGGGAAAAGGTTTTGAAATCAGGTGGAAATAAATGAACACTGACGACGCACATCTCTTAATCGTTGACGACGACGAACGCATCCGCACGCTGTTGCAAAAATTTCTCACACGCAATGGATTTCTGGTGACCGCCGCGCGTGATGCGGCCCATGCGCGCCGTATCCTTGGCGGGTTGGAATTCGACATGCTGATTATTGACGTGATGATGCCGGGCGAGGACGGTTTTTCTTTGACCGAGGGGTTGCGTAAAACCCTGACAACCCCGATCCTACTGCTAACCGCGCGTGGCGAAGCTGAAGACCGGATTAGGGGGCTGGAATTAGGCGCTGACGATTATCTAGCCAAGCCTTTCGAGCCTCAGGAACTGGTGTTGCGTATTAACGCTATTCTACGCCGCGTCCCCAAGTCCGACGTCACAATTGAGCCCCCCAAAACCTTGCAAATGGCCGAAATCCGCTATGATGTCACCCGCAGCGAACTTTGGCAGGGCGAAGAGCGCGTTCGCCTGACTGCTACCGAAAATGCCCTGATGCGAATTTTTGCGGCCACCCCTCACACCGCCATCAGCCGCGCACAACTGGTTAACGATCTTGGCAAAGGTGATGGCAGCGCGCAAGAACGCGCCATCGATGTGCAGGTAACCAGATTACGGCGCAAACTTGAGGCCAATCCAAAGCAACCCCGCTACTTGCAAACCGTTCGTGGTGCGGGCTATATGCTGACCCCAGACTAAGGAAATATCATGACTGCGCGCGATTCAAACGGTGCCGAAATTAATGACGGCGACACGGTTCAGGTTATCAAAGATCTGAAAATTAAAGGCATGTCGAAGACTCTAAAGCGCGGTTCGACGATCAAAAACGTGCGCCTGACCGGCAATCCGGAACAGATCGAATGCCGCATCGGCAAATCGACCATTGTTCTGAAGGCTGCATTTATGAAACGTGTCTAGTTACAACACGTAACGGCTTAGATCGGTTGAGCGGGATAGTTCGCCAAGATGTTTTTCGACAAAATCACCGTCCACAGTTACCGCGTCCCCTGCCCGATCTGGGGCCGTGAAACTCAGTTCCTCGAACACCCGTTCCAGCACGGTATATAGCCGTCGCGCCCCGATGTTTTCGACCGAATGATTAACCTCGGCCGCGATCTTGGCCAGTGCCGCGATCCCCTCCGCTGTGAAATCCACTGTCACTTCTTCGGTAGCCATCAGCGCGGTATATTGCAGCGTCAGTGCATTATCGGTTTCCGTCAGGATTCGCACGAAATCCTCTTCGGTCAACGCCCGCAGCTCCACCCGAATAGGCAGCCGCCCTTGCAATTCCGGCAACAAATCAGACGGTTTGGCGGTATGAAAAGCGCCAGAAGCAATGAACAAAATATGATCCGTTTTTACCGGCCCGTATTTGGTCGAAACCGTTGTGCCCTCGATCAAAGGCAGTAAATCCCGCTGCACGCCTTCGCGCGAAACGTCACCGCCACGCGCATCGGAGCGCGCGCAAACCTTGTCGATCTCATCCAGAAACACAATCCCGTCTTCCTCGACCGCGCGCAGCGCTGCCTTGTTCACTGTTTCCTCGTCGAGCAGCTTATCCGCTTCCTCCTCAATCAGCAGTTTATAGCTATCCGAAATTTTAACCTTGCGCCGCGTCGCGCGCCCGCCCATGGCCTTACCAAACAGATCGCCAAGGTTCATCATCCCCATACCACCGCCCGGTTGCCCCGGAATATCCATCATTTGCATGGGGTTGGAATTATCGGCCAATTCAATTTCGATCTCTTTGTCATCCAGTATCCCGTCGCGCAGCTTTTTGCGGAACATATCGCGGGTCTGATCCCGCGCACCCTCGCCGGCTAGCGCGTCGATGACCCGTTCTTCGGCGGCATCATGCGCCTTGGTTTTCACGTCTTCACGCATCTGTTCACGTACCATCAGGATCGCACCATCCATCAAATCGCGCACGATCTGTTCGACGTCACGGCCAACATAGCCAACTTCGGTAAACTTGGTCGCCTCAACCTTTAGGAACGGTGCCTTCGCGAGCTTCGCCAACCGCCGCGAAATCTCGGTTTTACCAACACCCGTCGGTCCGATCATCAAGATGTTCTTCGGATACACCTCATCGCGCAAATCATCGGGCAACTGGCGACGCCGCCACCGGTTCCGCAGGGCCACAGCCACCGCACGTTTAGCGTCCGATTGGCCGATGATATAGCGATCCAATTCGGATACAATTTCACGAGGAGTAAGGTCAGTCATAGGGCCTCCCGATAAGGCGGTAGTTTGGATTTCAAGGGAAAGTTCGGCAGGAGTTTCATCAACGATGCCCGTAGTTGCACCCACCAGGTGCCAAGTGCAGTGATGAACCCGCCCATGATCAGCATGGCAATAATAATGTTGCCATCGTCACCGCCGCTATCTGCAGAATTGAGCGCCCACATCAAAATTACACCAATATAGAAGATGCCAGCTGTCAGGAAAGAACGTCGATCGATAACCAATGCCACAACGGCGATTATGGTTAGCGCGAGGGCCGCATAAACGTAGCCAAGAACCCCGTCGATCGACAGAAGCGACAGCGCAACAACGTTAACAATCGCAGGTGCAGCAATGATATGCAGCCAGAATCCACAGGAGGAATAGCGCGAGATCCGGTATGGATCTTTCAGGTCAAAATACATTCCGCCGAGGAATGCGCCAAACCCGAATAGCAGCATTGTCCATGCCATTGTCGGATTACGACTAAGGTCAAAAAATCCGTCCGCTGTCCCCATATAGGTCATAAAACCGGCCGCAAATATCGATTCAGGAGCGATAATCCCGGCAATGGAAAAAGCTATGCCACCGCAAAAAAGTCCAAAAAGGAACATCGCAAAAGGCACGCGGAATTTCCAGAAGTAGACAAGCATTGCCACCGCACAAATACTGGCAACAATAAGAGCGTTAACTGCGTCTGGAATATTTCCACTGGATTCATATTCCTCAATCGCTGGGCCAAGTATCAAATACGTCGCCAAGACAGCCACCGACCCTGCGTAGACCAAAGATAACGCAATGCTTGGCAAGGTCATCCGACGACGAAGGGTGAAATAGAACGCAAATGCTGCGCTAAGGATAATCGCAAACGCCATCACGGCAACGACATTGCCAAAAGCCGCCGAGATAGACAAAATTCCGGTAAATAAAATTCCCAACCCAACCGTCACAAAGATTTCGGAAAATCCTTTGAACAACTCAAACGGCTCGTCCTCGGCCCCCATATTAATACGGTGACCTTGGCGACCATTGGCGATGGCGATCAGCTTGGTGGCTTGCACTTCGTCAATCACGCCTGCTGCGACGCCCGCGCGGACATCATCAATGTCGAACTCAGCCATCAATGCTCTCCACGGTCATATTGCCGTTGGTGTAGACACAAATCTCGGCGGCAATTTCGAGGGACCGCCGCGCGATCACCTCAGCATCTTCTTCAAAATCATACATGGCCCGACCAGCCGCCAGCGCAAAATTCCCGCCCGATCCAATCGCCGTCACGTCATGCTCTGGCTCCAACACATCGCCTGCGCCAGTTATCACCAGCAGCTCGCGCCCATCGGTCACAATCAACATCGCCTCAAGGTTTTTCAGATACTTGTCCGTGCGCCAATCCTTGGCCAACTCGACCGAGGCCCGTTGCAACTGCCCCGGCATCGCCTCCAGCTTGCCTTCAAGCCTCTCAAGCAGCGTAAACGCATCCGCCGTTGAGCCAGCAAAGCCACAAACCACATCATGCCCACCGGGATTGATCCGCCGGACTTTTCGCGCCGAACCCTTGATGATCGTTTGCCCCAGACTGACCTGCCCGTCACCCGCAATCACCACCTTGCCACCCTTGCGTACACCAACAATTGTGGTGCCGTGCCAACCGGGGAATTTGTCTTCGCTCATATCCATCTCCCAATGCTTCAGGCAGATATAGCCACTGCAGGACCTCAATGCCAGCATCCGCAGCATTTTTTAGTTAATGTGCGAAAAGTCACAGAGTTAACGTATGGTTAATGAGTATCATAATTACAGGGGGGATTGCCGTATGGCTGTTTCAGTAGGTACGTTTAATCTGAATAATCTTTTTTCGCGGTACAATTTCCAAGGTGTCGTATCCGGGATCCCTCCGCAAGAAGCGGGCGGCATAGCGCTGACATTCACGGCAGATGACGTCGAGGTCCGCACGTTTATGGGCCGCTTGGTGAAGGCAAAAAATGTCATGGGCACCGCCGAAATCGCCCGCCGTATCCTTGAAATGGATTGTGACATTCTGGCCGTGCAAGAGGTCGAGCATGTCGAAATCCTACGCAAATTCAACCGCCATAACCTGCACGGACTTTATCCACATATCGCGTTGATCGAGGGCAACGATCCCCGCATGATCGATGTTGGCATTATGTCAAAATACCCGCTCGGTCCAATTACATCACACCAGGCAGCTACGCACCCAGATGATCCAGCACGGCGCGTGTTCGGGCGGGATTTATTGCAGGTCGAGATTTTGAAAGCCAATGGTGACAAGTTGTTGACGATATATAACACCCATATGAAAAGCCATTTTGTGCCACATACCCAAGACCCAATTGCGGGGGCCGCTTCGGCAAATGCTAGACGCAAGCGCCAAGCCGAAGTCACCGCCCGTATCATATCGTCCGAGGAGCGGGTGGGGGCCAAATTTGTGCTCCTCGGCGATATGAACGATCCGGAAACTTCGCCCGATATCGCACCGATGCTGACGATTGACGGGGTTGATTTAGTTAACGCTTTGGAAAATGCGGTCGAGACGCGCCCGCCCAAACCGGAAACGGCGGGGCAAGGCAATGGCCCGACTAGCCCGCAATGGACACACCGTTTCAACCCATCTGGCCCCGAAACCCCGCGTTATGAGTTGTTCGATCAGATTTGGGTTAGCGAAGCATTGAAAACGAAAATCCAATCCGCCCATATCGATCGGCGTACCAAGCATGGCGGTAACGGCTCAGACCATGATCCGGCTTGGGTGGTATTGGATATATAGAACCCGACACTAAGGCCGAGTTCTAAGTTTTTGAGTATGGTTATCCGCCGAAACCATAAGTTTCCGTAACAAAATCAATATCCTTATCGCCGCGGCCAGAAAGGTTCAGCAGGATGGATTTGCCCGGATGGTTCTTGGCTTCGCGCATTGCAAAAGCCACGGCATGGGCGCTTTCCAACGCGGGGATAATCCCTTCTTGGCGCGACAATTGATAGAACGCGTTCAGCGATTCTTTGTCATCAGCGGTAGTGTAATTCACCCGTCCGGTTTTTTGTAGATGCGCGTGCTCTGGCCCAACACCTGGATAATCGAGACCAGATGCCAGTGTGTTCACCGGTGCCGGATCGCCGTTTTCATCTTTCAACAGCTTGGTGTGGAAACCGTGAATATCGCCGTCTTCGCCATATGTCAGTGTCGCCGCGTGATCGCCGAGTTTCGACGATGTTCCCAGCGGTTCAACGCCATAAAGATCGACATCCGCATCCTCGAAAAAACCCGAAAAAATACCCATCGCGTTTGAACCACCGCCAACACAAGCCGTAACAATATCTGGCAACTCGCCGGTCATTTCCAAGAATTGTTCGCGTGATTCAACCCCAACAACCCGCTGAAAATTCCGTACCATCATCGGGAATGGATGTGGTCCAACGACTGACCCGATAGCAAACAACGCGTGGTCCGCCTGCGCGATATAGCTGCCAAAGGCACTATCGACGGCCTCTTTCAAAGTCTTCGCGCCTTCACCAACTGGAACCACAGTCGCGCCAAGCAATTTCATACGCGTGACATTCGGAGCCTCTTTGGCCATATCGACCTCGCCCATATGGATTTCGCATTCCATGCCAAAATACGCCGCTGCCGTGGCCAGTGCTACACCGTGTTGCCCCGCCCCAGTTTCCGCGATCAGCTTAGTTTTGCCCATATGTTTGGCCAGCAGTCCTTCGGCCATACAGTGG
>CAZYMT010000054.1:0-16906 GCA_964649035.1 uncultured Rhodobacterales bacterium | reverse complement strand
CAAATGGTTGGTCAAAGAAGGCGACGAAGTTAAATCTGGTGATGTAATGGCCGAGATTGAAACCGACAAAGCCACAATGGAATTCGAAGCGGTTGATGATGGTATCATTGGCAAAATTTTGGTGGCTGAGGGCACCGAAGGCGTCAAAGTTAACGCTCCCATCGCGATTTTACTTGATGAAGGTGAAGATGCTTCGGCGATTGATACGCCAGTTGCGGCGGCTCCTGCCCCGCAAACCGTTGAAGCAGCCCCTGTTGCAGCGGTTGCTGCACCTGTTTCAATCACGCCTGCCGAGGACGACCTGCCCGAAGGCACAACATTCGTTTCGATGACCGTTCGCGAAGCGCTGAATTCGGCAATGGCTGAGGAAATGCGGCGCTCCGAAGATGTGTTTTTGATGGGCGAAGAAGTTGCCCAATATCAGGGTGCATACAAAATCAGCCAAGGATTGTTAGAAGAATTTGGGGCAAAACGCGTTATTGATACGCCAATCACCGAACACGGGTTTACCGGTTTGGCCGTTGGCGCAGCATTCGCCGGATTGAACCCGATTGTCGAGTTCATGACCTTTAACTTCGCCTTGCAAGCCATGGATCACATTATTAATTCCGCAGCCAAGACCTTGTATATGTCCGGTGGTCAGATGGGCTGTCCTATCGTGTTCCGTGGTGCAAATGGCGCCGCTGCACGTGTTGGCGCCCAGCATAGCCATGATTTCTCGGCTTGGTATGCGCAGATCCCTGGCCTGAAGGTTCTAAGCCCCTATTCGGCGGCTGACGCCAAGGGTTTGCTTAAATCCGCGATCCGTGATCCGAACCCGGTGATCTTCCTTGAAAACGAGATTATGTATGGCCGCAGTTTTGATGTGCCCGATATCGAGGATTATACAGTTCCAATCGGCAAGGCCCGTATTTGGCGCGAAGGTAGCGACGTCACAATCGTTAGTTTCAGCATTGGCGTGCAATACGCGCTGGAAGCCGCTGACAAACTGGCCGAAGAAGGTATTTCTGCCGAGGTGATCGATCTGCGTTCCTTGCGTCCAATGGATACCGAAGCGATCATCAAGTCGGTCAAAAAGACCAACCGTTGTGTAACGGTCGAGGAAGGGTTCCCTGTAGCCTCCATCGGTAATTACATTTCGGCAGTTCTGATGGAACAAGCGTTTGATTATCTCGACGCACCTGTGATCAACTGCACGGGCAAAGATGTCCCGATGCCGTATGCTGCCAACCTCGAAAAACTGGCGCTGCTGAATTCCGACGACGTCGTCGCAGCCGTCAAATCCGTCACTTATCGTTAAGGAGAGCCTAAAATGCCTATTAATATCATGATGCCAGCGCTTTCCCCGACAATGGAAGAAGGCACTTTGTCCAAATGGCTGGTCAAAGAAGGCGACACAGTTAATTCCGGTGACGTTATGGCCGAGATTGAAACCGACAAAGCCACGATGGAGTTCGAGGCTGTTGACGAAGGTGTCATTGGCAAGATTGTTGTCGCTGAAGGTACCGAAGGCGTTGCGGTTAACGCTGTGATTGCGGTTCTGTTGGAAGATGGTGAGAGTGTTGAGGATATTTCTGATGCACCGGCCCCATCTTTAGCTGCGGCACCAGTTGAATCTGTTGCCGTTGCGGCCCCTGCCCCTGCCCCTATGGCAAGCCCTGCTCCGACGGCTCCGCAAGCTGCCAGTGGCGAACGTGTGTTTGCGTCGCCGTTAGCGCGCCGTATCGCAGCGGATAAAGGTTTAAACCTTGCAAACATCACGGGGTCTGGCCCTAAAGGCCGGATTATCAAAGCTGATGTCGAAAACGCACAGGTAGCTCCAAAAGCTGCTTCTGCCGCGCCTGCGCTGGCCACCAGCGCCGATGCGGAAACCGTCAAGAAAATGTACGCGGATCGTGAATATGAAGAGGTTTCGCTAAACGGCATGCGCAAAATCATTGCCTCCCGCCTAACCGAAGCCAAACAAACCGTTCCACATTTCTACCTGCGTCGCAGCATCGAACTGGATGCGCTGTTAGCATTTCGTTCAAAGTTAAACAAATCTTTAGAAGCCAAAGGCGTCAAGCTGTCGCTGAATGATTTTGTCATCAAAGCTTGTGCCTTGGCGCTGCAAGATAACCCTGATTGCAACGCAGTTTGGGCAGGTGATCGGATTCTGAAACTGAAACCGTCCGATGTGGCGGTTGCTGTGGCTATTGAAGGTGGGTTATTCACGCCGGTCTTGCGCGATTCCCATAACAAAACGCTGTCGCAATTATCGGCGGAAATGAAAGACCTCGCTGGTCGTGCGCGTGAACGCAAACTTGCGCCTCATGAATATCAAGGTGGCAGTTTTGCAATTTCCAACCTTGGTATGATGGGTATCGAGAATTTTGATGCGGTGATTAACCCGCCGCAAGCCTCGATTCTGGCCGTTGGTGCAGGCGTTAAGAAACCTGTGGTGAATGCGGATGGTGAATTGGATATAGCAACCGTGATGTCCGTCACTCTATCTGTCGATCACCGTGTAATTGACGGCGCATTAGGTGCTCAGTTCCTTGCGAGCATCAAGGACTATCTGGAAAATCCACTGACTATGCTGGTGTAAACCAGCAGGTCAGCCGAAGAAATTGCCATAGGACGCCCAGATCGCCAAGGCGACTATCAGGACTGAACAAATGATGGCTAAGGTGTTCTTCACGGTGTACCTCTTACATATCTTCGACGTCGTTGTATTAGTCGAAGCACGGCAATCGCTAATTATGAGACTGTGAACACCCGTTCCATATAAAGAAACTATGACATTTTTGTGGCAATACGGAGCTTTTTACTAAAGTATTAACGTTTCCGGCCCAAAAACCATAAATACGTCCTTTTTTTCACTCAACTATTGACGAATGCTCTGTAATTATACACTTATCCATTAGCCGTTGCGGATTCCCGCAGAGGTGTACGAACAACAAAAGGAAACACAGGCCATAGCCCGTAGACCACATAACGCGCCACCGACGCGCGAAACTGGACCCCGCGTAAATGAACGCATCCGGTCCGACGAAATTAGACTTATTGGCGCCGAAGGCGAAAATGTAGGTGTTGTAACGCCGTCGCGTGCGATGGAAATGGCCGTTGAAGTTGGCCTCGATTTGGTGGAGATTTCGCCAAACGCCAAGCCGCCCGTATGCAAGATCATGGATTTTGGTAAGTTCAAATATGAACAGCAGAAACGTGAATCTGAAGCGCGCAAAAAACAAAAAATCATTGAAATTAAAGAAGTTAAGTTCCGTCCAAACACGGATACCCATGATTACGACGTGAAAATGCGTAACGTGACAAAATTCCTTGAAAACGGTGATAAAGTTAAGGTGACCTTACGGTTCAGAGGGCGCGAAATGGCCCATCTTGAGCTGGGCCGCCGCTTGTTAGAACGTGTTGCCGCAGACATTGTCGAGATTGGGAAAATTGATTCCATGCCGAAAATGGAAGGCCGTCAGATGGTTATGATGGTTAATCCAGCTAAGTAGTGGCCACATAGAACATCAATTGAAGGCGGGCGTATATGTCCGCCTTTCCTATTTACACCCTAAGGATTGCATCCGTGACACCTATAAAATCCATATATTATAGGTTGGAATTTGCGCTTACGTGGATTTTCTTAAGGCTAATCCGTCTCTTTCCGTTCGCTATGCGAATTAAAATTGGGGGGGCGGTATTGGGTTTTGTAATCTCGAACCTCCCTCAGTCCAAGGCCCGGATAGACATTAACCTGCGCAATATTTTTCCGGACATGGACGCAAATGAACGCCGCGAGATCACCAAGGAGGTTGGGCGAACCTTTGGCAAGTCTATTATCGAAACTCTGAATGGGGCGGATTACGTAAAGCAGCAACAGCTATTTCATGCATCCGGCCCGGGTCTGCAGGCGCTTCACGATGCAATTGATGCGGGGAAAGGGTTTATACTCATCTCCAGCCATTTTGGCCAATCCGATGCGGTTAGGCATTACTTAAAAGGGCAAGGGATTGAAGTTGGCGCAGTTTATCGCCCCCATAACAACCCGTATTTCAGCCAGTTATTTCAAAACGAAATTAGCCATAGCGGCACTCCAACCTTTCCAAAAGGACGGCGTGGTACAATGAACTTGGTCAAGCACCTACGCCAAGGCGGGTATGTTTCAATTTTGCTGGATCAGAAGTACAGTAAAGGCAAAAATATTAAGTTTCTCGGGCACAAGGTTTTTACCTCGATTGCGCCAGCCCAAATGGCACTAAAATATGACATCCCGATGATTCCCGTTTACGGAACCCGTCGTAAAGGTAGCGCTGATATAGATATTGAGTTTGAGGCCCCAATCCCACACTCGACCCCCAAGCGAATGACAAGGCTTGCAAACAAAAGCCTGTCAAAGCGCGTGCGCGCAACACCGGGCCAGTGGTATTGGCTTCATCAGCGTTGGAATTTTGAGGATTAGGCGTAAATCTGCCGGATTTTTCGCACGGCCCTTTCCAACCCCATCTGCAAATATTATATATGTTACATCAACTCAGGAGGATCTTATGACCCTATCCCGAATTTCTTTGGCTATTGCAGCCTCTACAATATTCGTAATGCCAACCTTGGCAGATGAAAACGATGACTATCTTGCAAGCATCAGTATTCTGATCCAAGCAAGCAGTCTGCCTTGTGACTATGCGCTTAAGGCGACTGAGCGCGAAGATAACGCTTGGGACGTGACCTGTTCAACCGCACCAGATGATACTGGCGAAGAAACGCTGTACATGGTCAAAATATCCGATGAAGGCCCTGTTGTAGAACAACAGTAAATTAAGCCATTATAAACCGAATCCTGCGAGAACCGTCCTAAGGTAATATTAGGGCGGTTATGACATGTCGGTAGATGTACTAAGAAGTAAAATACAAAAAGGCGCTGAACGCCAAGCACAAAGCTCGTTGCAGCATTCGTTGATCTCCGAAATCAAACACACGACCGCAAAAGTGTTTCTTGAACTCATTGACGAAGAAGTAAGTGTTAAGATCACAGATCGCACCATCGACTCGCCGGCGCTTATCGTCGAACGACTTAAAACTTCATTGTATAATATTGTGGAAATTCAGGGAAATTGCGGCATTGTTGGTATCTCGGATCAATTTATTGATACCGCAGTTTCGCGGCTGACTGGCGCGACTAGTAAACAAAGTGAAAAGACTGAAAGAGCAGTCACTCCAACCGATGTTGCCCTGACGGGGGTTATCTTTTCCGAAATTCTAAACCAAACATTTGGCGGCTCGATCGAGACTGCCGGATATGACGACGAAAAAGCGCCGCTCATTTTTCTATTGCCTGACGCGCGCTACGCATCTTTGAATATTGAAATTCTGGACAATCAAAATGAATCTCTCGGAAATATCGAGTTGGTTTTACCATTGCCCTGCATCGAAAGTTTCGTAACACCCAGTTCAGACACCTCCGATCGGCAAAATATTTGGGAACCCCATATGACGGAAGTTGCTGAAAATGCGCTTCTGAGCCTTGATTCAGTAATACAGCGCATACCCGTCTCGCTGGAGGTTATACTTGGGCTGAAAGTCGGCGATATGCTCGACCTGTCAGAGGGTTCATTGCAACATCTCGCGATGGAGGCAGCCACAACAAAAGAACAGCACACCTTATTCAAGGGGCAATTGGGATCATTGAATACCAATAAAGCATTTCGTGTGACGGCATTGCTGTCTTAAAATTGACCGGCGACAACGCGCCGGTCGATATGGATGACAAAAAGTGCCGAGGGAAAATTTAGTCGTCTAATGCAACAACCATATCATCAAGAACAATTTGCCAATAATGTTTCGATCTGATTTTCACTTGCGTGACGTCGCGCATCATTGGCTGATACGAAACGGGTCCGTACACCGACAATGCAACTGCATCAGTCAATACCAATTTATCACCACGATAATATTCAATAATGGCTTCCTCCCCCTCGGCCTCGGGCCAAGCAACCGAAAGATTTACGGATAGGAAATCAAACGGTGTATCGCTTGAAAGTTCGGTTGGATGGCCGGAGCTGGTATATAAAATTATCTCACCGCTCGTTGCGCCATTCTGGTATCCAACACTACGCGCTGCAAACGAGGAGCTAAGTGCGTTGAAATTAAACCACATTAGGCCGGCATATCCATTGGGAACTTTCTGCAATCCCTTGGGCGCTAGATCATCAAACCCATACTCTTGCTCGGACTTGTCCGTAACATAAGTTTCATCAAATAGTCCTATATCCAGTGGAAAACGATCAACCCGAATATTCTGACGAATTCCGCCAATTTCCAAAATGTAATCGCCCGTTGAAACGGGAACAATAAATTGCCCATCGTCGTTCACCGATCTTTCGGCAACAACCAGTCCATCCTTAAGGACACGCGCCTGTGCCGGAAGCGCCCCATCATACGTTCCCCGAACAAATTTGATTTGGGAAAGGCCAACGGGTACCGGCATATTCGCCAAACCAAAACCACCGTTGGACCCCGAGACGACAATCAATTCGCGGGGCTGAATGGCGTTACCACTGGTAATTCTCCAACCAGGCGGTGGAATAATAGCCAATTCATATAGACCAGGCTTGGACAAGTCGGTCCCTTCAACCACGGCCGAAGATGTGAAATTGGCAAATCCATTTGAATTGGTACGAACAGAGGTCAGCGCGACCTCCTCAAATCCAAGCGCCGCGACGATATGGGCAAAAGCACGATCCCCAAGATCGTAAATGCCATTATCATTATAGTCATGGTAGACATACGATGAAATTTTCACTTGTCCGGCGCTCTCGGACCAATCAGTTCGTCTAGGATAAAGAGCTTCCGTAGAAACCGCAGTTTGAGCAAAAACCGGTAGAGCAATCCATACCAAAAGACCGGCAAGCAAAGGAAATATAGTTTTCGTAAACATCGACATTATGTCCCCAAAATCAAATAATCCGCACGCAATCGAATGAATGCACGCGGATCATTTTAAGGCTATTTGTACCTTACAAAGGTATTTTCAATTCTTTAGTTAACTGGAACACCGGTGCCATTACCTTGACCCTGTCCTTGGCCTTGACCCTGTCCTTGGCCCTGTCCTTGGCCTTGACCCTGTCCTTGGCCTTGACCCTGTCCTTGGCCTTGACCCTGTCCTTCATCGTCATCATCGTTGTGGCTCGATGCCACAATGATGGCAATAACACCCAAGGCGATAAGCGGAAGAATCCAAGCGCCTGAGCCACTTCCGATTGGTGTGGCGTCATCTATAACGATAGGATCGATAGGTGTGTCTAACACCAAACTACCTGCGAAGGCAGGTGAAGTAGCGGTTAAGCAAAGCACAGCAGCTGATGCAAGTAACTTATTCATCGTTTTCTCCAATATATGAGCAAAAATCTATATCGAATTGCTACAATGAGTCGGGTAGTTTCGCAAGAGACTTGTCATTTTCGAATTCACCTAGACCATTTCGACAGCTCTTGCGCCCAATAGAAATCCCTTGCCGCTAAAGGTTATCGTTCGAAGCAAGGAACACGGCTTTCACCAAATGCCATATCCTCAGCGATTTTTTGTGACGTATCCACCCTCGCAACAACAGCGTAACTTATTGAATAACATAAGCTAAATATATCTTCAAAATTTGAACCCGATAGCGGTACTCGCCCGCCAATGCGCTCGGGCGCACCTTCCGGCCAGCTGTTGGCGGGTTTTGAGCGGCACCTACACCACCAATGAGCAAACTTCAGCCGCCTTGTATGAACGCCAACGCCAGCCCCGATTATGGCTCCGAGCCCGCTAGAATCATGTAGCAAAACTGCTCCGACTCACCTAGGGGGCGAAGCTTGCTGCTGGCATATATGGATGAATAATTGAAAGTATTCAGGAAGCATCGACCGCGTATATATCAACAAATTGGCGCAGAACAAAAAATCGATTTTAACCTTGACCAAATCCGGTAGGTCGATATCCTTTGAGTTGGCGTCACTCAACCAACGGTATAATTCGGGATGGCCTAGTGTATTTCAATCAATTAATATTTTGCGAGGCTCCTCATGACCAGCTACACATCCTCAACTGCGACAGTCGATGTCGACATCCCCAATAATTGGAATTCAGGTTTCGTCGCCAATTTTTCAATCACGGCAGAGCAAGCGATTTCCGGATGGCAGCTCGAAATCCAGTTTTCCGGTAATATCCAAAACATCTGGGGCGCTAGGATCGTGTCGCATGTTGGGGATACCTATGTGATCGAGGGCCTGAACTGGAACGCCAATATCGCTGAAGGAAGCACGCAGAGCTTTGGATTTGTTGGGGCTGGTAGTCCTGAGGATCTTGCGCCGAATTCGATTAATGGCGACGGTTTCGGCGATGACACAAACGACGTTGTGGCCTTTCCCGGTAATCGCGATGATTATACCATCACTCAGATTGATGACGTGACGGTGGAAATAACCGGACCAGAGGGCTCGGAGGTTTACAGCGATGTCACAACCTTTGAATTTGCAGATATAACCCAAACTTTTGAGGAGTTGATTGTCCCTCGCCTAGCCAATCTTGATGCGGCTGAGATTGACGTGTCTGATACCTCGCTGGCACCTGATGAGACGACAACGATAACGGTGGAGATTGCCTCCAACGGTACGTTAAACGCTGGAGCTTCCAGCGCGGAGCTGGTTGTGGCATCTGATCCGAACGGAACCACAATCATCGGCAGCTATGGAAGCGTCGATCTTAGCGCCATCGCGACAGGCGAAAATACTACGGCGACATTTGACTTTGATCCGGGCGATCTGGCCCCGGGCACATACTGGGTAGCCGTGCGCGTCGATAGCGGCGATGTCCTAACCGAGGAAGACGAAACCGATAACCTTACCCAATGGGTGGAGGTCACCGTTGAAGAACCGATCGCGGATCTTATCCTGCTCGAGGCGGGGCTAGGTGACCGGACTGACCTTGATCTTGAAGATGGTGGTCAGATCGAGATCGACTATGTTATCGAGAATGCGTCGAACGACCACTTCTCCTATCTCTCGGCGCGCACTTACCTATCCACGGATGCTGTGATCTCTGACGATGACATGCTTATCACTGGCATTACCGGCGGGACAAGACCTGGGCTCATCCATTCTCCAAGCACCATACACTACTTTCAGGAAGATTTCGCGCCGGGCGAATATTACCTGATCAGTGTTGTCAAATGGGGCGACGGGACCGAGGATGCGACGCCTGAGGATAACATCCTTATCCAAACGATTACATTCCTGGCACCGCCGGAACCTGTTATCGACATTGCCGTCACAGGCATCGAGGTATTGACCAGTTCCGATCTGGAGATCGGATTCGGCGGCGGCACCCTCGACCTTGCCATCACGCTGGAAAATCTCGGGAATATCTCCAGCCTAGCTGGCCTGACTGTTACGCTATCAACCGATGGGACAGCTTCTACTGATGACCTCACACTTTGGACGGGCAGCGCTGATGTTGCTGAGGGAACCGCTTTCACCCTCAATATTTCCGCTGCGCTTGATGAAGCGCTTGCTGCGGGTGACTTCACGATATTCGTGACGGCCAATACCGCCAATGATGGTGATCTCGGGAACAACATAGCGCTGGCGGCCGTACAGCTGACGGAACCGGTAAATCCGGGGACCGAGGGTGATGACATCTGGATAAGTGGGGATACCCCCGCCAGCGTGAACCTTCTGGGCGGCAACGATACCGCGATTGCAGGGCTACAAAGTGACGTGGTCGATGGCGGCGCAGGTTTTGACACGGTGGATTTCTCTCAAATCACCGAAGGGATGGATTTCTATATTAACGCCTTCGACCCGTCGCTCGGCATTCAAGCGGCACCTCACAGCACGTTTACCCTAATCTCAGGCTGGACCAACTTTGAAGAAATCGTAGGGACCAGTTTTGACGACAATTTCTCGCTGAACACGGTCGAGAGTGGGCTTGTCATCAATGCGGGTGCGGGCAATGACATTGTCGAAGATGGCGCAGGTGACGACATTATCCTTCTGGGTGCTGGCGATGACATGGTGTTCAATTGGCTGGGCGACGACACGATCACAACTGGTGACGGGTCCGATCTGGTCTTGGTCATTAGGGACACTGACGGAACCTACTTTGACTTCGAATCTGGTTCAGCAGGAAGCGGTCATGATGTGGTTCTGGATTTTGATATAAGTGAGGATCTCCTTTTGGTATGGTTCACTGAGGATGAGGATTATGATCCTTTCGACGACCTAACGCAGACGGCCGATGGCGCGCTTCTTAGCTATGCAGACGACTCAAGCATTCTGCTGGTCGGTGTGGATATCGCTGATCTTTCAGCGTCGAACTTCACAAGTGAACAGGACTCAGACCCAATCGTTGGTTCAATATAAAGCCAACCGGAGGATGAAACACGGGGCCTTCCTGGCAAGGAGGGTCCCGCTAAATGCGTGATTGAAGAAACGCGTTTCCATGACAGATGCTGAGAAAATCGAGGTACTCGCATCATTTCAGCGTCGCTTAAGGACTAACTCACCCAGATCCCGCGGATGATGTCCACAACGTCACAGCTGTTTTTCACCACGCGCTAAACGCACTCGACTACCCAACTGATGACGTTGTAATCAGTGATCTGATCGCAATCATTCGCGGAATGGTCGACGCAGCTGGACAAAACGACGGGGCGCAATGTGTTGACCTATCATCTCGCGTGCAAGCAGCGGTGTTTGGATATTTGGAAAAGCAATGGGGGAACTAGTTCTTAGCGAACCATGAGCGAGTGTTTTATCGCGGCGGTGCGACTTACCAAAAGCGACACTCATACGCCGCGCAGTAGTTAGTCGACAAAATGGCAACTATGGCAGATAGGAAAACCCATTGCTGCCGTTCGCCAATTTAGGAAAGCCCCCTCCTCGGTTTGCTGGTAAGCGAGACCGACCTGAAATCGGTAACGTTTCAATCGTCAATCTTCAAAAAATAGCTCCATTGCGTTTTTGCCGAGTATCTGACTACGGTCAGCCTCGTCCGGGACTGTGTCAATAAACCACTTGAGCGAAGACCCGTAATCGGCATTCGCCTCATCGCCAACAAAGGGGCAATCGCTGCCCCAAATCAAACGTGTGTTTCCGGTTTGACGGACGAATTCTCGTAAATAATCGGCCGAGGGTTTTCCCAACCTAAAATGGCCAGAAGCTTTAACCCAAGTGCGCCCATTTTCCATCAGGCGAAGCAGTGCTTTGAACCCCGCTGAATTAATCCCCTCAGCAGGGTCTGGACGACCGAGGTGATCAACAACCAGATTAACGCCAGCGCGTTCAAAATGTGGCAACAATTCCGGCAGGTGTTGGCCCTCGCAATGAAGGTGAATATGCCAGCCGCGATCCGCAATGCGGCGGAACATTCGACGATACTCAAATGTAGAAATATCGGGAAGTTCGGGCAGGCCAATCATGTGCATGCGCACCCCGACAATGCCTTCCTGCGCCATTTGTTGCAGCACATACCGCTCTACGTTTGGGTTAAGAATTACTGTGCCGCGAAAGCGCGGATTGCGGCTGATTGAATCAATAAGGTAATCGTTATAGTCCGCCCACGGGCTTGCCGCAGCTAGAACCGCATGGTTCACACCATGCGCATCAAGAGTTTTTTCAAAATCGGCCAGCGTGTGGTCGTAAGTCGGGGCATGCCGCGGGTTATCGCGCAACGGCATGTCCTTGGTGAAAATATGGGCATGGGCGTCAACAACAAGTGTCGACGCCGCAAGTTCAGAAGTGATCATCTTTTATCAATACCCGAATCTTCGATAACCTGAGCCCAGATTAGACGGTCGCTTTCAAAGCGCGCTGCCATTTCTTCGGGCGTAAGGGATTCAGCCCGGGTGTTAAGCTCGGCAAAGCGGCTCTGGATATCTGGCATTACCGCTATTTCAGCAATCGCCGCGTGCAGGGCCGCGATCACATCATCTGGCACACCGTCCAATGTCCATAATGCGTTCCAGCCGGACACCTCGTATCCTTCAATGCCGGCTTCCATTACGGTTGGAACATCCGGTAGCGACGGGTTACGTTTAGCACCGGTAATCGCCAGCGCGCGGACTTGCTCGTTCTCTAGCGCTGCAGCAAATGCTGTCGGGCTCTCGATAGCCATGTCCAGTTCCCCTCGAATCATCGCCGCAAGAATGTCAGGCGATGTTTTATAGGGGATGATGGTGGCTTCGATGTTGGTGGCAGCGCGGAAATATTCAGCCGCAAGGTTCTGCGTTGATCCGGGATTCACCGTGCCGATGTTAATGTAGCCGGGATTGGCTAACCCATAATCGACAAGTTCCTGAAGATTTTCATGCTCGGAATCCGGGCTAACAAAAATACCAAGATCAAACCATGCCAGTGTCGAAATCGGGGCAAACTGCGTTTGTGGATCATAACCAAGATCCTCAAACAGCGACACTGCAATGGTCGTGCCGTTGGACATGACAACAAGCGTATGCCCATCTGGATCAGAGCTCAAAAGCTGGTTCGCAGCAGCAACACCACCGGCGCCGGGGTGGTTCTCGACCACGAATTGTTGACCGAAAATTTCGGTTAATTTTTCCGCAGCTAGACGCATTGTGATATCAGCCAGACCGCCGGGGCCGAAGGGCACAATAATGCGGACGGGTTTTGTCGGGTATTCCGTCTGTGCGGCAGCGGGCAACGCCAGCGACATCGCAATGGTAGCTGCCGTAAACATACGGCGGGTTAGATTGAGTTTCATTTTCATCCTCCTCAGGTTTCATTCATTGATATTGGTGGTGACGGATCGACGCTTAAACAAGCGGCGGAAAATCTTGCGGACAGGGCCTATTGCGGCCAGCATGACAACCAAGGTGGCCAGCAAAAATCCAAGGCTAACAGGGCGATCAACAAAGACGGTGATATCGCCGCGCGCAAGGATTAAGGCGCGACGGAAATGCTCCTCTATAAGCGGGCCAAGAACAAAGCCCAGCAATAGCGGTGCTGCTGGAAAGTCGAATTTCATCATCGCGAAACCTACTAGCCCGAAACCGAGTGTCATCAAAACGTCAAACGACGAATTGTGAACCGAATATACTCCGATAACGATGAAGAACAGCATGGCCGGATACAGCAAATGGTACGGAACGGTCAGCAACCGGACCCAAAGCCCAATCAACGGAATGTTCAAAATCAGCAGGAGAATATTACCAATCCAGAAACTAGCGACGACCCCCCAAAAAAGCACTGGGTTATCGTTGATAAGCTGCGGCCCCGGGGTGATCCCATGAATAAGCATTCCGCCAAGCATAACGGCCATGATGGCATCACCGGGAATTCCAAGGGTCAATGTCGGGATAAAAGCGGCCTGCACCGATGAATTATTTGCGGATTCGGGTGCCGCAATCCCCTCAATCGCGCCTTTGCCAAAAATCGATGGATCACGCGCTATTTTTTTCTCGGCCGCATAAGCAATGAATGTCGCTATCGTCGGACCAGTTCCCGGTAAAATACCAATGATAGCACCAATAACCGAGCCGCGCCCCGACGCGGGCCAGAACCTGCGCCAATCTTCTCGGCTTGGGATCATCGACCGAAAGGTGATGGATTTTGCATCAACGGTGGCATGTTGCCCACGCGACAGGTTTGAAAGGATTTCAGCAATCCCGAAAAGCCCCATCGCCAATGCAACAAGCGATATCCCTTCTGACAAATCAATGATACCAAACGTAAAACGCTGCGATCCCGACGATATATCTGTCCCGACCAGCCCAAGCAACAGCCCGACCGCCACCATCGTAATACCTTTTAAAACCGACCCGTTTGATAAGGTTGATGCAGCAACAAGCGCCAGCACCATGATAGAAAAGTATTCGGCAGACGAAAACGAAATCGCGACATCTGCAAGAAGCGGCGCGAAACCAATCATTAGTAAAATTGAAAAAGTGCCCCCGACAAAAGACGCAATTGTCGTTAGGAAAAGCGCGATACCGGCCCGCCCTTGTTGCGACATAGGATACCCATCCAAACACGTGATTGCCGCAGGTGCCGACCCCGGAAGGTTAAGCAGGATCGACGCAGTCGAAGATCCGTATTGCGCGCCATAAAAAATCCCTGCCAGCATAATCATCGCCGGAATTGGATCGAGGTAGAAAGTTAGGGGAAGACACATGGATATCGTGGCGAGCGCACCGATGCCGGGCAAAACTCCTACAAATGTTCCAAGCGTTACGCCAAGCGCACAAAATGTTAGATTGCCGATCGAAAGTGCCGTTTTGAAGCCAAGGCCGAGATTAGTAATTGTATCAAGCATCCTAGCGTCCAAACAGCGTTAAGGGCATACCAAGGCCTAAGATGAAGATTGCCCAGCCCGCTGTTATCAAAAACACTGTCATTAGTAGTAAAGACACAGGCCGAAATGGCGACTTGGCAAGCGACGAAATGAAAATCAAAGCAACCATCGCAGGCGCAAAACCCACACGATCAACAAGTTGCGTCCAGACGATTATCCCCAGAGAAACAAAAATAATCGGCCGCCAGGCAACATCACGGGCAACGGGCTCTGCGCGAAAAGTTTCATAAGCCGTTGCTCCTGACAACAAGATTACGAGAATGGCGGAAGCGACGGGAAAAAATCCTGGGCCCATAGAACGCAAGCTGCCCAGCTGATAATCTAGCCCGATCATCAATGCGGCAATGCCAAATACGGCAATTGCGCCGCAGGCGATCAAATCCGCTAATTTAAGTTGCGTCCCGTGGGTCATTCTTCTCTCCGATTATTCCGAACATCTGTGCTGTTGTCGGACCGAAGATAGTGATCTGATCAAAAAAAGAAAATTGAATCTTGAACATCTATGATAAGTTTATGCTAAGTCACACCCAAACTAAGCAACCAAGGTTTTAAAATTGAAATTTGATAAATCATCCGCCAAGAGTAGCATTTCCACTCCGAACCTAAGGCATTTAAGGATATTTAATGCCGTGTCGATCATCGGTTCCCAACACGCTGCCGCGCGTTCAGAAGGGTTGACACAACCCGCGATATCACAGGCAATTATATCGGTTGAAGCCTTGTTTAACACGACATTATTTGATCGCAGCAAACGTGGAATGCACCTAAATCGCGCCGGAGTCGTGGTGGTGACACGGGTCAAACGTATGCTTGCGCACTTGCAGCAAATGCATACGCGATCGGGTCTTGGAAGGCGGTCTGTTTTTGATAACAGATTGACAATGTCGCATTTGAAAACTCTCATTGCCGTCACATCCAGCAAGGGTTTCACCGCTGCAGCCCGTCAGCTCGATCAAGCGACCCCAACGGTGCAAAGGGCAGCCCGAAACCTTGAAACGCTGGTAAACGCCCAGCTTTTTGAACGCACGGCTGCGGGCATTGAACCGACCGTTCTAGGTGAGGATCTGGCGCGTTTTGCCGGACTCGCACTTCGTGAAATTGACGCAGCCTTTGAAGATATCAATGATTTGCACGGCGTAGCCTCGGGGCAAATTTCAATTGGAGCCATGCCGCTGGCGCGATCAGACATCCTTCCTGACGCTATTGGCGATTTATGTGATCTGTACTCGCACGCTTCGGTCGAGATCCAAAGCGCAGGGTATGATGCATTGCTGCGCGCCCTTAGGCATGCAGAGCTTGATCTGATAATCGGTGCGAGCCGGGGGGCAAATCTTAGCGCTGACGTCATAGAAATTCCGCTATTTGAAGACAGTCTGTCTGTCTTTGCCCGAGCCGGTCATCCGCTTGCCAATGCGCGCAATCTTTCCATAAAACAACTGGCTGAATTCCCATGGGTTGCGCCACATACCGGCACACCGACGCGCACCGATTTTGATACGTTATTTGGTGAGCTAGATCTGCCGCTAGGTTTGATTTCATCGTCTTCGCTGGTTGTGGTTCGTGCCTTGTTAGCACGGAGTGATCGGCTCACACTTTTGTCACGTCGGCGCATTCTTTTTGAGGAACAGCAAGGGCTTTTGGTTGAGCTGGATATATCGTTGCCGACAACTTCGAGAACTATTTGCGTCACCGTACGATCAGGTTGGCAACCAACACGATTGCAAAACAAATTTCTGGATTTACTGAAGGTAGAACGGAAGGAAAATTGGTAATTTCGCGGAAATCACCGCCAGTCGTTAATTCGGCACACTCCGCAACACAGAAACCGTCAGAAACCCGCAACCTATTTAGGTTTTCTCAACTGAATTTTGATGTCGTTTATGGAATGTTGGGGGTATTTCGTCGGATTACGCTAAATCCAATCGGACAATTTGAAATTGTATTGTGGTACCCGAGGCCGGACTCGAACCGGCACACCTTGCGGCGGGGGATTTTAAATCCCAGTGAAATGCAGGGAAAGCGACAACTTAACGTTCTGAGTTCCCCAGACAAAGCAAAAACAAAGGGTGAATCGGGAAAAGGCCGCTTTGATCGGATAGCCGCATGAAATTCCCCAAAATACTTTCAATCTTCCAATTCGGTTCAGGTGAAACAAGCCAGCCTCACATCAAAAGCACCGATCTGAAAAACTGAAAATGGCGCGCACTCGCCTTGGCAAAATCGCCAGCCGCGAAAGCATTGGTGAAACCCGCAAAATTGCCAACCAAACTTTGGAAGATTTGAAACAATGAAATCGGTAAACGAAATGGAACAAGCCTGTCCCCTACAATGGCCTGCCGGTCGCATCCGCACACAAATTCACAAAAATCATGGGGAGCGTTTCAGTTTCGCCTGGGCGAACTATGGGAGACCTTCGTGACGAAATTGAGCGGAGCGGTGGCCGCAACCGATCATTTCAACAAACGTTCCAGTTCGCCGCGACGGGCTTCCCTACGCATCCGCCCGCGAACCAGAGGATTCCTGCGTGGCGGTATATTTTGAGCGCAAAAGCCAGAGCGTGTGCATTAGCTGTGAC
>CAZYMT010000053.1:0-17237 GCA_964649035.1 uncultured Rhodobacterales bacterium | reverse complement strand
CCGCCGTGATCATCCAATCCCCTCCGCGCCCGCTTTCGTATTTATAGGTATAAGTGTCGAACCCGATAATAGTCTTGCCCCACATTTTTGCGGGAAACTCGGTTACGCGTTCCATCAGAGCAATAATAATTTCAGTGTCGGCGCGACGTTTATCATGCGTCACCCCATCAAGAAATTTTGTAACATCCGCATCATTCTCTCTGGTTTTTAGCCCCGCCATACCGATCCCTTTAGGTTCGCGCGTAAATATCCTCATAACGAACAATATCATCTTCGCCGAGATAGGAACCAGATTGCACCTCAATCAAGTGCAAATCAACCTTTCCGGGATTTTCCATGCGGTGAATCGCGCCGAGCGGGATGTAGGTGGACTCATTTTCACCTAGCAATGTTTCCGTATCACCGACAGTAACCAACGCCGCGCCGGAAACCACCACCCAATGCTCAGCGCGGTGAACATGGCTTTGCAATGACAGCTTTGCGCCCGGTTTCACCATAATCCGCTTCACTTGAAACCGTGAGCCAAGCGCAAGCGTTTCATACCAGCCCCATGGGCGATAGCATTTCGGGAACTCCACCGCTTGCTTTTCACCGGCAAGCTGCATCTGTTTCACAACTTCCTTAACCTCTTGCGAGCTGTCCATATTGGCAACCAACACCGCGTCGCGCGTCGCCACCGCCACGATATTATCGAGACCAATGCCAACCATCGCCATATCTGGATCCTCGGATCGTAGCAGCGTATCCTTGCAATCAATCGCCCAGACATTGCCGGTCTGCGCCACGCCCGAACTGTCCGGATCGCTTTCTTGCCAAACCGTGCGCCAAGATCCCAGATCATTCCAACCAGAATCAAGCGGCACAACCTTGCCACCCTGCACCTGTTCCATAATCGCGAAATCCACCGAAATATCGGGGCAATCCTTATAGGCATCCGAAAGCCGAACAAAATCGAGGTCAACCTGACGATCCGCAACCGCCTTACTAACAGAGGGTAGCAAATCTGGCGCATGTTCTTCGAACGCTTTCAACGCGCTTTTCACCGAAAAACAGAACGAGCCCGAATTCCACAGATACCGACCAGACGCGACCATTTCTTTGGCCGTTTCCGCGTCAGGTTTTTCAACAAACCGTAAGAAATCCAACGCAGTTTTTTCGTCGCCCAACGCAGTTTCCAGCTCGATATAGCCAAATCCGGTTTCTGCACGTGTCGGTTTGATCCCGAAGGTCACCATCGCACCATCGGCTGCACTGCTTACGGCCTGATCAACTGCAGCCAGAAACGCAGCTTCGTCGCGATGCAACTGATCCGATGACAAAACGAGCATGATCCCATCCGGATCACTTTCGGCAATAACCTGCGCGGCAGCTAAAATCGCCGGTGCGGTATTCCTTGCCTCAGGCTCGATTAGGATCGTCGCGCCAGATATTCCAACTTGCTGCGTTTGTTCCGCAACCATAAAACGAAAATCATTTCCGGTCAGCAAAAGCGGGGCGGAAAACCCCTTGGTCAGCCGCGATAACGTCATTTGAAACAGTGAAACATCATCCAATAACGGTACAAACTGTTTGGGGTAGGCTTTACGCGAAACAGGCCATAGCCGCGTTCCGCTGCCACCACATAAAATCACCGGATACACCTTTGGATTAGCCATATTCAGTCTTTCCTAAATCAGGTGTTATTAACGTGGGCTGCGCTTTGCCAAAATCCGCTGCAATGTTCGGCGGTGCATGTTCAAACGCCGTGCTGTTTCGGAAACATTCCGGTCACACAGTTCAAACACGCGCTGAATATGTTCCCAACGCACCCGATCCGCTGACATCGGATTTTCCGGTGCGGGCGGGCGATCCTCTGGCAACGCCAGAAGCGCGTTCATAATGTCATTGGCATCGGCAGGTTTGGATAAATAATCCGTCGCCCCGATTTTGACCGCAGCCACCGCCGTAGCAATGGCACCATATCCGGTCAAAACCACAACCTTGGCGTCAGGGCGATGTTCGCGCAGCATTTCCACCACGTCCAACCCGTTACCGTCGCCAAGCCGCAAATCGATCACCGCATAAGCAGGCGGTTTATTGGCGACCGCGCCCTTACCCTCGGCAATGCTTTGCGCAGCAATTACGTCAAACCCGCACTTTTCCATAGCGCGTGCCAGACGCTTAAGAAACGGTTCATCATCGTCCAACAATAGCAAACTATTATCGTCACCAATTTCGAGAAGCTCTCTCTCAACCATACTGGTCTCCCATTCGTTTCGCGGCATTTTATGCGGAGCGCGACAAATGGTCCAGCATTATAGATGATCGACAAAACACGCGACCTTATCGGCCAGCTCTTCGGGTTCAAGATCGCGACGGAAAAACTCCAACAAGCCATGTTCAGGTGCCATCAAATAGGTCATGGTTGAATGGTCCATCAGATAATCCTCGCCTTCGCCATTTTTGGCGGCATAAACGCGGTAGGTAAGGATCGCGGCTTTGATTTCTTCGGCGGAACCGGTCAAACCGACCATATCTTCATGTAGATAGCCAACAAACGCATCCAGCTCTTCGGGCGTATCGCGCTGTGGATCAATGGTGATCATCACAGGTTTGACGCTCATACCACGTTCGCCCAATATCGAAACGGCTTCAGCGTTGCGATAGGTATCCAGCGGACAGACATCAGGACAATATGTATAACCGAAATAGACCAGCGTCGGGCCGTCGATCACATCTGCGTCAGTGACCCTATTTCCCTTGTTATCGGTCAACTCGAACGGCCCACCGATTGCAGCGGAACCGCCTGCAACAGTAGATTCGCGGCACTCCGCAAACTGGTCTTCGGCCAGCGGGCGCATAGCAAAAAATAGGGAAATTCCCAACATAACCAGCACAACCAAGCCCGCAAGGACTGCTATAATTCGACGCATATCAATTCCTCCTGCTGTCTATCTCGACCCTTTCTCTAGAAACTACAAGCTGCCAATCTGCCGCAACCCCTTGGAGCCTGCCCGCCTGCCTGTTAAACACACACTATGAACGAGATTTTTCACACCACCACCCGCAGCAACTGGATGCGTCTGCGCACATTGATCGGGCTGCGTTGGCTGGCAATTATCGGCCAAAGCGCCGCAATCATTATCGCTATTTACGCGCTCGATATAGATTTGCGCCTTGACCTATGCCTCGCAGCCATAGGTATTTCCGCCACAATCAATATCATCGCCACACTAGTATTTCCTGAAAATAATCGCCTGACCGAGCGCAACGCCATGCTAACGCTGCTTTTCGATCTATGCCAATTGGCGTTCCTGCTTTATGTGACTGGCGGGCTATCTAATCCTTTCGCAGTGTTGATGTTGGCCCCGGTGATCATCTCGGCCACCACTCTGACGCTATTAACAACCGCGCTGCTCGGCACTATTTTCCTTAGCTTGATTACCTTGCTTATCTGGTTTTCTATCCCGCTAACCACCACTTCTGGCATCGTGATCCAGCAATCACAGATCCTGATTTTTGGTAACTGGACGGCGCTGGTAATCGCCGCCTTATTCCTTGCGGGTTACGCCCGTCGCATCACGTCCGAAAACTATTCCATGTCCGAGGCCCTGACCGCCACCCAATTAGCCTTGGGACGCGAACACCGCCTTACCTCGCTTGGCGGTGTGGTCGCCGCCGCCGCACATGAAATGGGCACGCCGCTCGCCACTATTAAACTTGTCGCGTATGAGCTTGCGGATGAATTGGCGGATCACCCAGAGCTTAAGAAAGATGCTGAACTGATTAGCAGTCAGGCCGATCGCTGTCGCGACATCCTGCGCGATATGGGCCGCATCGGCAAAGACGACATCCACCTGCAAAACGCCCCGATCGAGGCCGTGATCGCCGAAGCTGCCGAGCCTCATATGGATCGCGGCAAAGTCGTCCATATCCACGCTGACAGCAACCAGCCCCTCATCGCCCGCCATCCTGAAATCATCCACGGATTGCGCAATCTTATTCAGAACGCTGTAGATTTTGCCACGGAAAACGTCTGGATCAACGCGACATGGACCGACGACATCGTTAAAATCCATATCGGCGATGATGGCGACGGCTACCCGCCTGACCTCATCGGTAAAATCGGCGACCCGTTTGTGCGTAACCGCAACGAAAAACGCCCTGGTTACGAGGGCATGGGCCTTGGCCTTTTCATCGCTAAAACACTGCTGGAACGTACCGGCGCGCGTTTAACTTTTGCCAATGGCACCGACACTGCCTCGATACCAAATCTATCGCTGCCCACTGGGGCAATAGTCGAGGTAATCTGGCAACGCTCAACCATTGAAACGCCGCCACTCGGCCCACTTGGCGAGAACCAACTGGCCGTTGGTTAAACCGTTGTTAAGGTTAATACTCTAATTTCCTCGACAATTGGAGGAAGTGAAATGGCTGCATTAGATTTGATTCGCGAAGGCATCAGTGGTTGGGCGTCCGGTATGTTCAATATCGGCTTCCCTGTTCTTGCTCTAGTCATGTTTTTCTTCGCCGGTATTTCGTTCGCCGCTGTCGCATCACGCATGCGTAAGCAACAGCCTGATGAAATTGAAGAAATTCGTCCCCCAGCCCCGGTTCCCGAACAAATATCCGACCGCGATATTATGGAAAATGCCCCGTTTCCGATCTGGTCCAACATCGGTGACGGTATCAATTTTACCAACGCACAATACCACAATATTGCCGGACTCGATTACAATCCTGAAGGTATTTTCGCCTATTCCGATTCCGAATCTTCTGATCGACATATGGTTAACGTTGAAGGAAAACAGCGTTGGTTTACAACTTCCGAAGTAACATTTGACGGGGAGAAATTCACCTTTGCGCTTCCCGCCGATGATTTGGTAAAGGCTGAAAATTCTCTGCGACGATTGATGGAAACCCTATCGACAACCTTCGCCCACCTTCCTGTCGGCTTGGTGATATTCGATGCGGATAAAACCCTCGCACAGTTCAACCCAGCAATCTCCGCACTTTTGGGCCTTGACCCGACATGGTTGGCAATGCGGCCATCCATGTCCACATTTCTTGAAATGCTTCGTGAAAATCGGCACTTGCCGGAACAGAAGAATTTCCTTGAATGGCGCCGCCTTTTAACCGAAATGAATGCCACAACCCCCAACAAGCATTATTCCGATCAGTGGAATTTACCAAACGGCGCGACTTTGCAGGTCACTGGGCAGGCCCATGCACAAGGTGCAATTACATTTCTTTTTGAGGATATAACCGCGCAAATCACCTTGGAGCGCCAGCATCTCGCAGAAACTGCCTTAAATCAGGCTGTCCTAGATCGGGTATCTGATGCAATCGTGGTGATAAACCCGGCCGGTAGTATTGCCTTCGCCAATGCATCTTTTGATCGGCTTTTCGGCATGAAATCAATGGGCTCTTTGAGCACGCCTGATATTAGTACACTTGCGACAATGTGGCCCGAAACAGCAGGTTTTTGGTCAAAATTGCAAGCATTTATATCTCAAGCTCAAAATCGCGCGCCGTGGGTGGCCACGCTAGATCTGTTGATCGAAAAGTCCGTGGATGTTTTCCCAATGCCCGACGGTTCAACACTGGTTTCCTTTGCCGATAGCGGCACAATAACCGAAAGCCAGCAAATCAAGTCAATTTTCCAAGTAGCCGATGCAATGTTCACTAACAGTAGCGAGAGTACCAGTATGAATGATCCTCTAAACCTAACCGGCCTCACCAATTTCCTTGATCAGCGTGAAATCGCGTTCGACCTTTCGGGTTTCATGTCAAGCGATCATGCCACTTTAGATCCCACCAAAACCCGGCGTATTTTGTGGTATCTGGTGTTGGCTGCATCAAACATTTGCCGTGATGGCGGTACGATATCGCTGGCAGCCACGACGCAAGATCGTAGCGTTAAAATATCATGTGTTGTTAATGACGATGATATTTTATCCGGCCAAAACAATCATCTGTCGCTTAGCCTGCTGCGCCAACTTGTCGGGCAAACTGGCGGCGGCGCGGAATGGGTGTTCGATGACAACGCGCACCCGCTGACTGTATCTTGCATTCTCGCAATCAAGGACAGTTCGACAGTCACACAGTTCCTAACGGGCAGTGCCTGAAGGATAATCTGATAGAGTGCGGGAAACAGCGTCTTTCCAGCCGTAATATTTTCGCTCTCTTTCATCTTTTTCCATGTTTGGTGAAAACCGTTGGTCCGATTGCCAGTTTTTTGCGAATTCTTTCTGATCCGGATAAAAGCCTTTGTGCATCCCAGCCAACCACGCCGCCCCTATCGCGGTTGTTTCCACTATTTCCGGCCGATCTACCGGTGCTCCAATCATATCGGCCACAAACTGCATCGTCCAATCGCTGCGACACATGCCACCATCAACGCGAAGAACGTTGGTGTCTCCAGCCCAGTCTTCACGCATCGCATCTAGCAAATCCTTAGTCTGATATCCGACACTTTCCAAAGCGGCTTTGGCTAACTCGTTTGGCCCTGTATTCCGCGTCAGTCCAAAAATCGCCCCACGACATTCTGCGTCCCAATACGGCGCACCCAGTCCTGTGAACGCTGGAACCATATAAACATCCTGCTCTTTATCCGCCTTCGCAGCCAACGATTGTGTTTCTGACGCATTTTCAATGATTCCAAGCCCATCGCGCAACCATTGCACAACCGCCCCCGCGACAAAAATTGACCCTTCCAACGCATAGGTGGTTTCTCCGCCCAGCTGATATGCAATCGTTCCCAGCAGCCGATTTTTTGAACGCACTAATTCAGACCCAGTATTGAGCAACGCAAAGCACCCGGTGCCGTAGGTAGACTTCATCATACCTGGCGAGAAACATGCCTGCCCAATGGTCGCCGCCTGCTGATCACCTGCCATACCACAAATAGGTATGGCGCATCCAAGCAGACTTGGTTCAGTTGTACCAAAATCGGCTGCACAATCTTTTACCTCCGGTAACATCTGCTTCGGTACATCCAGCATTTGACAAATGTCCGCGTCCCAACAACCTTCGCTTATGTTATACAACATAGTTCGGGCAGCATTTGTTGCATCAGTTAAATGTGCGGCCCCAGCCGTCAATTTCCACAGCAAGAAACAATCCACAGTTCCGAAAAGCAGATCTCCGTCCTTTGCTTGCTGACGAGCACCGTCAACATTGTCCAATATCCATTTTACCTTCGTCGCCGAAAAATACGGATCTAGCAGAAGGCCGGTTTTCTTAGATACCATTGCCTCAAACCCGTCAGCTTTCAATTCCTTGCAAACATCCGAGGTTCTGCGATCTTGCCAGACAATCGCATTGTGAAGAGGTTTACCGGTCCGACGGTTCCAAATAATTGTTGTTTCACGTTGATTTGTAATACCGATTGAGATCACTGACTCTGCTGTGGTTCCAGCCTTTTCCAGTACGTCGCGACAGACATCTATTGTCGTTGACCAAATTTCATCAGGATCATGCTCAACCCATCCAGATTTTGGAAAATACTGAGTAATTTCTTTTTGTGACACGGCTGCAATCTTCATCGATTCATCAAATAGAATTGCACGACTGGACGTTGTGCCTTGATCAATCGAAAGTACATATTTCATGAGTGCCTCACCAAGGAAGTGCTGTTCTCGGCAGGCTACCAAAATATATCAGGACTGATAACCAAATTGTTAAATCATTGAACAATAAATTCGGCATGCAGCGCACCTGCCGCCTTGATCGCCTTCAGAATATCGATCATATCTTGTGGAGAAACACCCAACGCATTCAATCCCTCAATTACTTCGGGCAACGACACAGCATCGTCAATCAATGCAAGCCCCGTCCCACTTTCCTCAATTTCAATCGACGTATTAGGGACAACAATCGTCTCGCCACCTTGTGTAAACGGATTTGGTTGCACAACAATTGGATTTTCCTGTATCCTCAATGTTAGATTTCCCTGAGATACTGCAACGCGCGATATCCGCACATCCGATCCCAAAACGATCGTTCCTGACCGCTGATCAACCACTACCCTTGCTTTTTGCGCAGGTGAAACTTCAATATTCTCAATATATCCAATCATATGTGCGGGGCTTGGCGCTCCTGAAGCGCGGATATCCAAGCGCACAGTTCCTGAATCAAGCATGGTCGCAACACGACGGCCAAATCGATTATTCACGGCCTCTTCGATTCGCAGCGCTGTCGTGAAATCCGGATTTCGTAGTGCCATCCGCATGTCGGTAACGCTCGCAAGATCAAATTCAACTTCGCGCTCAACTCGTGCACCCGATGGAATTACGCCAGCTGTCGGAACACCTTTGGTTATTTCGGCCCCATCCCCGGAAGCAGAAATGCCACCCGCAATTAACGAACCCTGCGCCACCGCATAAATGTTACCGTCTGCTGCGCTTAATGGCGTCATAATCAACGTGCCACCTAACAAACTCTTTGCATCGCCAACGGCAGAAACGGTTACATCGATCTGCCCGCCAGCCCTTGCAAAGGCTGGCAACGTTGCCGTAACTATAACCGCAGCTACATTTTTGGGTCGGATTTGCTCGCCGGCTACATTAATGCCAAGCCGCTCCAATAGATTGATCAAGGCTTCTTCTGTGAAGGGTGCATTTCTGAGACCATCACCTGTTCCGCTCAATCCAACAACTAGGCCATAACCAACAAGATCATTGCCTCGTACACCGTCAAATTCCACTAGATCTTTGATCCGAGCCTCCGCGGCTGCCACAACAGTTGCAGCAAAAATCCCGAGGAGCAAAGCAGCCATACAGGCCACCATATTTACGTGTTTCATGTTACCTCAAAAAATTGATAAGTGACAAGTTCGAGAGTTTGGCGGTGACAGTATATACCGTCGCCAGTTGCCCTTGTAACGCTTCGAACATCGTTGCCGATTCATAAGGATCGGCAGCTACGATTGATGATCTTTCCAGCTCGAATGCGCCGGATTTTGCTGTATTTCGCGCGGTTGCATTTGCCAAAGCACCCTCAGCGAAGCCAAGTTTTTCACGAATTCCAATAATACTCCCGGTTGCGCTAATGGAAGCGTTCGCCGCTTCGCGAAGCAATGTAACCTGATCCGGCGTTCCGATCAGCGCCGGTGTTTCCGCCACTGCCGCTGCAATAGCCAGCGCACGTAAACTCTCACGAATACCCGTTGCGTCCGCGCGAACAGCATAGCTAATTTCAGAGCCATTCTCGTCACGAAGAGATGGGCCATCCTGTGGCGCGCCAAGATAGATATTTGTTTCAAATCCCCCCCCAGGGGCGAAAAAATACGTGTCAATTGCCGTTAATGCTGCCGCCGCGTTTGCGGCGCCCGCAACGATTGCTGAAACGTCCGAAAGGATATCTGCCGCTGGTGCTACAGCGGGTAAATCCACCGCCGCGCCTGAAAACACATTATGACGCCCATAGCGTGCATTTAATGCGGTTACTGCGGCCTCTAATTTATGGCGAGCATCACCAGACATTAAGATCATAGACTGCTGGTCGCCGCGATTAACGGCCGACAGTAGCTCAGGCCCGTAGTCAGTAAGCGCGTCACCGATATGCCCGAGGCTAAGCTGCATCAGCGAGGATTTACCATTTGCCACGTTCAACGCATCGCCAGCGGTAATCAATGTAGACAGAGTCCTTTCAATCGAAAACAACCGCCCCAAATCACCGCCTGTTGCTTTGACCAAGTCTCCCTTTAGTCCAGTTGACAGCTCTTTTCCCGTTATGCCTAACGCGGCTTTAACCCGTGCATTTTGTGAACGTAGCCCCATCGCGGCCGCTAAATCAGATTGTCCAACAGGTAACATACTATATCTCCAACAATGTGTTCATCAGGCCGTCGATTACAGAAATAACGCGGGCATTTGCCGCATACGCTTGTTCAATAACCAACAAGTTTTGCATTTCGCGATCTGTATCCACGCCGGTTGCGTTCAATTCCTCACCACGTAGCGTGTCATATTGTCCAACCTTGTAAGCAAGGTCACCTTGCCTATCAGCCGATTCAGACGCCCAAAACGATGTGATTTCTTCGGCAAATCCTGCATTACTCATCGGCGCAGACAAGCCCATATTCGGAGTTTCAGGACGTATCGCATTCAACGCATCAGTCATGCGAACAAAATGTGTCGCATCGCCGGAATATCCTGGCGTTACAGCACCCAACCCGTCCCTAATACGCCACAGCTCGCCCCCGACCAATGGATCAACAAGTGTGTTCACGGCTAGTCGTCTCGCCAACCCTACTTCGTCAATAACGGCAAACGCCGAACCATCATCGGTGAATAATCCTGCGTCACCTACGCCAAGGGTTGGATCCACAGTTGGATCTTGAAATCTCTCAATAAGATCACGTGCCAGCGCGTCAACTTGCTGGTACATTTCTGGCGCAAGAGTGTCGCGAACTTTGAAATTCGCGGCTAGTGAACCGCCTTCGAGTGGTCCACCATCTTCACCAATTGTCACTGGTTTTCCATTTACCGTCAGACCAGATAATGCACCTGATGCTAACGTCATCTCCGGTGTCATCATCCCGGTATGCGTAAACCCGAGTTCTCGCGCCGACCCGTTCAGTAGAATTTCACCGCCAGTTGTATATAAGGCGATTTCTCCTTCGCTTACTTTGGATTGGCGGATTGGTATGATAGAGTTGACTTTATCAACCAACATTTGTCTCTGATCTTCCAATGCGGCCACGCTGCGTCCTGACAAAGCAAACACACGGATTTCCGCATTCAATCCTTCAATTTGTTTTAGCGAGCTATTAACCGTCGCAACCTCACGCGCAATTGTGGCGTCGGCGTCTACACGAACCCTTGTTGTCTCCATCGAAATTCGTGCAAAGGAAGCAGCCAAGCTCTTAGCGCTAACAAGTATGTGTTGCTGCAATGCAACTGAGTCAGGCGCGGATTGTGCAGTTGATAATGAATTCTCAAACGCAACGATACGCGAAGCAAGTGCACCTTCGTCGCCAGGTTGACCGAGCACACTTGCAAGACGCGTCATTGCGCTGGCAATATCTGCCGAGTTTGCCATTGCAGCTTCGGCCCGCCGTCTTGCGGATGTCATGACAACATCCTCAGCGCGCGTTACGCCATCTAGTCGAACGCCAGCCCCGTTGCCGGCAAGAACGACTGCTTTTGGATCAACTATCTGTCGACTATACCCCTCGGTAAGAGCGTTAGAAACGTTGTTAGACACCGTTTCAGCAGCCCGTGACGTTGTAGTCAGGCCCGAATATGCATTTGACAGCGCGCTTGAGATGCTCACCGGATTACCTCCCTATATTAGCGTTTGATATTGGTCGTTTCTTGTAGCATTTCATCTACGGTTTGAATGATTTTGGCGTTGGATGAATATGCCCGTTGCGTTTGAATCAACGCAGTTAGCTCGCCAGCGATGTCAGTCGTGGATTCTTCGCGTGCGAAACCAATGGTTGCACCCGTTGGACCTGTGCCTGCATCCCACAAATACATCGGACCACTATCTTGCGAGAGTGTAAACGCTTGATTGCTAAGCGCGTTAAGCCCATTCAAATTTGGCACATCGACCAATGGCACCTGATAAATTGTTCTTGAGAAACCACTGTCGTAAATTGCGGAAATATAGCCATTTTCATCAATCTCTACCGAGGTCAGGTTCCCCGTCGAGGCACCATTCTTGGTCAAGGTGATTGGAGCAAATTCAGCCGACATTTGGGTCATTCGGTTAGAACTACCAGGCGTACCAATTTCGATTTCGACAGGACCGCTCGCGAAATTCACTGTTACCGCACCCGTTGCTGGATCATACGTTCCTCCAGCAATCGGAGTGACTGTTGCGACAGAACCACCAGTGGTTGGTGTGTCGTTAAAAGTAAGTGTAAATGACGCAATCGGTGCGGGGCCAGTCGCCCCATCAATGATTTCCATCGTCCACTCATTAGATTGCCCAGCGCCAGGAACAGTTGGCGTATATCTGGCCGTAACCGTTTTTGTCGTCCCGAGATTGTCGAAATATTCCATGGAAATTTCAAAAGGATCGCCAGATGCGCCAGCTTCTGTAGCGACTGCAGGCAAATTGATTCCAAGCCCAATCACAGTTGTTGGATTAGCAGCAAATTGGTTCAGGTTGATATATACAGGTTCCAAGCCAGCGGCACTATCGCGTGGCTGGTTTGGAATAGTTCCATCCGCTGCCGCGGGCCAGCCCATCAAAACCAACCCGTTTTGCGAAGTTAAAATTCCGTTTTTATCAGGTGTGAAAGAACCGGTGGATGTCATCATGAACGGATAAGGTTGATTGGGTGTTGCCAAAGCCGATGTCGTGGTTACGGGCAACATACCCCGTCCACCAATTGCAATATCCATTGGGTTTGATGTTGTCAGTAGCGCACCTTGCGCAGCCACATCGCGGAAAGTCTTAACTGTCACGCCGCCCGCCGTATATTTCCCCTTGCTTTGAGACAGAGAAACCGACGAGAAATCCGCATCGGCACGCTTGTACCCATAGGTCGCAGAATTTGCGATATTGTCGGCAATAGTTGCCAACTTGCTAGCATTTACTTTCAATCCGGTAACGCCGGCATTCAACGATGAGGAAATTGTCATTTTTTGTCCTTCTGAACTGTTACAAAGTTATCATCACTATCAAGGCAAGATGCTTAACATCCCCCTAACAGATTCAATTGTCGGTATTTTATGGGCTTAGGTTGCGTAATAAGGTGATTTCTACACGGCGATTTCTATAGACGTCTGCGTCTGGTTGACTGGGATCACGATCAGAGTTTCCGGTTACACGCACGATACGTTCGGACTCAATTCCCGTTTCCAAAAGCAGGCTACGCGCAAACAACGCGCGTTCTGATGATAACGTAAATGAATCCCCGCTAACCGCAGCCACGTCGGTATGACCCGAAACTGCAACCTCGTTAGTAACGATAGAAATTACATCCCCGACCATTGTCATCAGCACGGTCATTTTTTCGGTTGGCTCTGCGGTGCGTGGATCAAAAAGCGGCGAATCTTCCAGCTCGAATATCTCGATAATTAGTCCTTCGTCGGTAACCCGCGTAAACACGTGTTTCAGCAATTCATCAGCCACCGAGCTTTCGCCACTATCGCCCCGAAATATACTCTCAATCTCGGTAAATTTTAGTTCTGATTCGCCATCCTGACCATCCCTTGGCGTTGCTGGTGATACACCTGTGTCCCCAGCCGCTAGATTAGTCATCGTGGGACGTAATCCCGACGCACCCGTACCGGTTTGCGCCAAATTGTCTTCAGTGAATACGCTGTCGCCATTGAATGTTCCATCGCCGCCTCCGGAAATTTTGAAAACCGGAATCGTGGGGCTGAAATAATCCGCAATGCCCTTGCGCTGATTTTCAGTGGTGGCATTCAGCAGCCACATTAACAAGAAAAATGCCATCATTGCGGTCACAAAATCTGCATAAGCAACTTTCCATGCACCACCATGATGACCGCCGCCTTTGACGACTTTCTTGCGTTTGATAATAATCGGTGCTTTATCGTTACTAGCCATTGCGTTCCCCTTTTGTCTCGCAAGAACAAACTGGCACAGAAACCGTTACTGAGTTGTTATCAGATCAAGGTTAATACAGATATTTTGAACTAAATCTGTTGCGATACCTGTGTCATCATGCAGGCGTCAAAAGGGTAACGGCAAAAAGCACATCATCATCCATCCACAGTTTTGACATGCTCCAACCCGCTCTTGTAGCAAGTTTATCAAGACGATTTCGTGTGAACTTATGGCTATTTTCGGTGTGTAAGCTCTCACCTGCCACGAAAACATATGTTTTGTCCCCAATGGTCACGGATTGGTTGATTAAACTTACCAGATGCATCTCGATGCGAGACAATTCGTTGTTCCAGCGTGCTTCATGCTTAAAATTGTCCAGATTAAAGTTTGCACCGGCCTCACGATTCAATCTGGTAAGTAGGTTCAAATTAAAAGCAGCGGTCACACCATCCGAGTCGTTATAGGCTGCCACCAATATGTCAGGATCTTTAACCAAATCGACCCCCAAAATAAATCCACGGACGTTTGGCAAATTTCGAAACTGCGCCAACAAGGAATGCGCCTGATCAATATCAAGGTTTCCAATCGTTGAGCCGGGGAAAAATAGAAGTTTGGGGGCTGTAAACAATTCTATTGGCAAAGGAATCGGAGCCATAAAATCAGCGTTGATCGGAGCAACTTCAAGATTTGGATAGGCCTTAGAAAGACGCGCTGCCGTTTGCTCCAGAAACTCTGTGGAAATATCAATCGGCGCGTAGGTCTTTAGGCACGGGAAACCGTCCAGCAATATTCGTGTTTTCACGCTGGCCCCGCTACCGAGTTCCATCAGGACCGTATCGTCATCAATCAACGACGACAGGTCAGGGACACACGCCCGCAATATGCCGGTTTCGGTGCGCGTCGGATAGTATTCAGGCAGCCTTGTGATGTCCTCAAATAACGCGCTACCCCGCGCATCATAGAACCATTTTGGCGAAATCTGCTTGGGTATCAATGACAGCCCAGCCTGCGCATCGGCGATCAGTTCTGGATTTTTTGTAAGTCTTAGGTCGAACATGTCAGTCATCCTTTGCCAATCTTAACCCCATCATTTGCCACCGCTGGTGTGGGTAGAAAAACGTGCGGTAAGACTCGCGCATCTGGGCAATCGGGGTCGCACATGAACCGCCGCGCAACACGAACTGATTCACCATGAACTTGCCGTTATATTCTCCAATCGCACCAGCAGGCGGGCGAAAGCCCGGGTAAGGCGTGAAAGGGCTTTGCGTCCATTCCCAAACGTCCCCCCACATGCCGCCATCCGGGAGCGGGCGTAAATTTCCGCTTTCTAGAAAATTGCCGTCAATGGGGGTTCCGCTCGCGGCGACCTCCCATTCTGCTTCAGTCGGCAGGCGGGCACCAGCCCAGCGCGCATAGGCCTCAGCCTCGTAATAGCTGACATGAACCACCGGTGCGTCAAGATTGATCGGTTGCGGGCCCCGCAAGGTGAATGTCCACCATTCGCCATCATCTCGCCACCAATAAAGCGGCGTTTTCCATTCCTCGCGTTGGCGGATTGCCCACCCATCCATCAACCATAATGTCGGGGTTTTATATCCACCATCGTTCATAAAGCTGATCCAATCACGGTTACTGACAGGCCGGTTCGCCAAGCGAAATGGTGCCAGATAGGTTTGATGGCGCGGGTTCTCGCAATCATAAGAAAACCCCGTGCCATTATGGCCAATTTGTTGCAAGCCACCCTTGTAAGCCTTGTACTCCAACGGAAGTTCACGCGTTGTCGCCATGGGTTCGGGGTCACGGTAGGCTGGCATCAATGGATTGTAGGACAGTGCGTGCAACAAATCCGTCAGCAGTAATTCTTGATGTTGCATCTCATGATGACACCCAAGTTCGACCAGCGCGGCTATTTCATCCATATCATCACGATCAGATGTTAGCAGATCGCGCAATGCGCCTTCGACATGTGTTCGATATGCCCACACATCTTCAAGCCCGGGTCGCGAAATCATTCCGCGCTTATCTCGTGCATGACGCGGACCCGCCTGCTCATAATATGAATTAAATAGGTAGGCAAAACGATCATCCGGCGATTGGTAGTTCGCCAAGCGCGGTTTCAGGATAAACTCCTCGAAAAACCACGTCGTATGGGCCAAATGCCATTTCGCGGGACTGGCATCTTCCATTGATTGCAGCATTGTGTCTTCGGGCGATAGCGACGTGGTCAAAGAAAATGTTCCCTGTCGTACATTGTCGAAAAATTCCGCCATTTTCGACCTGCTCACGTTGGATTTTGCTTCATTTACCGTCATCATATCGCCCCCAGCTACTTCTGAAATTGGTTTCAAGATAGGAATAGGACTGATGCCAAGCAACGCTAACGCCTTCACGTCTTGTTGATCGGCACCAGCCCAAACGGACCTTATGCAGCCAACGAAACCTCTTCGCCGCGCTCAACAAACGCTGCGTTCGCGTCCACCAAACCCTGCAACATTTTACGAAATTGTGGCTTCATCATCGGGATCATCATTTTCCCGAGCAACCCCATCTTGGGCACGAAATCCATCCGCATGGAAACCTCGGTCCGGTTGTTCGTGGTGGATACAAACCGCAACGTGGCCTTGGCCGATTTCAAAGGTAAAGTGCCATCATAAATATCGATCACCATCTCCTTTTCCGGCGTATAGCCAATGATCCGCTCCAGAATATGGTTCTTGCCGTCAGCCATATCACATTGGCGCCGCGCACCCCGTCCGGTGTCATTGCTGCCCGACAATAGGCGCGAGCTTTTGAGGTTCGGGTTGAACTTGTAGATATCACCAAAATTATCCCAGCTCGCCCAAACATCCGCGACGGGTGCATTCACAACGCGTTTCACAGTTACATCAGCCATCGGCCTGTTCCTTTCAAAATTTCTAATTCACAAGATGAAACATAAATGATAGATAACTCATGCGCTATGCGATGTATTCCTCCATAGCGGATAGTTTTTGATCCACAACGGACCGACCATGAAACATCTAGACTGGGACCATCTACGCGTCTTCCTTGCCGCCCATCGCGCTGGCAGCTTGCGCGGCGCATCCGAAACCCTGAACGTAAATCACGCGACAGTAAACCGCGCAATTCGAGGGCTTGAAGAAACCCTTGGCACACGTATTTTTGACCGATCAACCGGCGGCCTGACCCTTACGCAACCCGGCGAAGAACTCATTGAACATGCCGAGGTGATGGAACAACAAACACTGCGAATATCGCGTAAACTTGCGGGGTTGGATACCGTACCCTCCGGCACTGTCCGCGTCAGCCTACCACCCTCGCTCGCCCATGGTTTCATCGCGCCGATCCTTGCGAGCTTCACCGCTGCCTACCCCGACATCCATATCGAGATCATCGGCACCAACCGCATCGCCAATCTACGTAGGCAGGAGGCCGACATATCCATCCGCGTCGCCAACTCTGTCGAGGATGACGTGATTGGCCGTAAATTGCTGCGTTATGTCACCGGGGCCTTTGCCACCCCTGAATATTTGGCCTCCCACCCTGATCTCACGGTTGGCGACGGCGCGGGAGCGCACTGGGTTGGCTGGGGCAAAGATTCCGCCTGGGTCAAAGACAGCCCCTTTCTCAATGCGACAACCCGCCATTCCCTCCCCGAAATCCTGATGCAAATCGAGGCCGCCGCCAACCACGGCATCAACTACTGGATATTCGACTGGTACTGG
>CAZYMT010000052.1:0-17416 GCA_964649035.1 uncultured Rhodobacterales bacterium | reverse complement strand
ACTTATGTGGAATTGTATTTAAAAAGCCTGCAAACTGGAGTTTCAATATCTTCTTATCAACTTGCAAATGAGACCGATATTTGGACCAAACTTCTTTATGCTTCGTCAGTCTGTGACAGATTGCTCGTATTCTGAAGGTCTAGCACCACGAGCTCCAAGAATATCTGTTCAAAACAGTTTCTTAGAATACGCGCATGGAAGCAAACACGACCTTTGATTTCGTCTTGCATCTGTGCCGCTACTTCTTCTGGCGTCTGATCAGCGAAACCAGGGTGTATGTTTCCGCGCCGCAGATCATGAACCGCCATGTTCAAACCACGTGACAACATGGTTTGTTGCGTCATCAACCAACCGATTTCGAAAGTTGAAAACACAAACCAGAACAGCATAGGTGCGATAATCACGAACTCGATAGAAGCAGATGCTTCCTCGTTAGCGATGAAATCGCGCCAATACGATGATATTGGGGCAACAACAAACATCAGTTCACCACCAATTTCAGTTTAGCAATTGCCGCCGCGATAGCCGCAAACGCGTCATCCAACGCCTCCCCGTCCTCTGCTGGGAAATAGTTATTAGGATGCGAGGCACATTTTTTCATCATCGTTTCGACACCACCACCTGCCGGAACATCAAACCCAATAGTAAATATTACAATTGGATGCGCCGGAAGATCCTCCAGCGATTCTTGAGACACAGGATCAATATTCTTCGCCGCACTACAAATTGCGTTCAAACGATTATCGCCGAAAAAACGATGTGGGTTACGATCATTATCCCAAGTGTCTATTGTAACTGTATCTGGGGGAAAAACCAGATTTTCCGGATGCGACGAGTCGTTATTAGTGTCGCTGTTATTATTAAATTTCCAAGCAGCATCGCCGGCATCCGCACTTAGGTTACCATCACGATGATAAAATCCGCGGTCTTCATTCCTTATATTAACTTTATCACAATGAATTTCATCACCATGCCAAATCGTAGGACTTATCCCAGTAGTAGGATCCGGGGGGAACACACAATTTTCATACCCTTCCCACCAATCGGCGTTTCTTTGTGTCTCGAAGGTAGCAATGAGAGGGTTGTCCATATCATCAAAATGGTCGAATGATTCTGGAAAAATTGTGCGGTGTTTCGTATTCACACCATCGGTCATAATTACCAAATACTTGGCTGTCTGGCTGTCCATGCGCGCAGGGCGATTTACAAAAGTTGGATGAACAACTGGCACGCCCCCTACAATCGTATTGGTTAAACCTTCGATAACTGGCTGAAGACTGGGATCCAGCAATGCCGCCCCCCATTTAGCCCCAGCCCAAATGGACGTATACTGTTCTATTTCCAAATTATTGATTGCCCCTTCTAAAACGACGCGGTCGTTTGAAAGCGGTGTAATTGCATTTGCCGACCTTGGACACCAACGAAAGTCTATAGAACCAGTATTCCGCGACCACCAACTTTGACCCTGTGTGTATGTTTCCAACGGAGGCATAGCCGTCGTGCTAAAATCAGCTTCTTCGAACTCGAAGCAATAGGAATACCGATGCCACATTCTCAACCCGCCAAACTGGTTCGCGATCGCTTCACCAGGCTCAACCGTTGCCGAAAAAGGTACAATAGAGACCGAAATCTGATCCTCTTTATTCACCGGCACCAATGCGTGAATAAAATTGATTGCCGATTCCCTCAACAACACGATTTTGCTGTCACACCCGCCACCGCAATCAGCTGGAGGCTGACCCATCGACCCCGAAACATCAAGAACAAGAGAAAGTTCCAAAGAGCGGCTGGTTTTAGCAGTGGACCTTGCGGCCAATGTTAGCGTTGGTTTGTTAATGATTCTGAGGAAAAATGTTCTAATCTCAAAGTTGGCACTTACGTCAACCCGACGGTAAGCATCTGTCACCGTTGCATAGATCAACAAATCATCCAAATAATCAACATCATATCCGGCAGCCACCAGATGCGAACGAACAACTAATTCTACTTCGGCTTCGGTAGAAAACTGGGAATCGAATGATGCAGTCGCCAAAACCGCGCGATCCAATACATCTTGAAAGACAACGCGCTCGGACTCGTGACGCATAAAGTCAACGGCCATGCCGCTGCCGACAACCATAATAAGGAACATGACAAGTAAGAAGGCAGTAATCGAACCACCTTCGTCACGGCGGAAATCGCTAAGCTTTAAGATTTTCATTTCAGGCATTCCTTATATTCGGTATTTGCGACACACAACTACGTTACCAATTCAATATACTTAACCATTCATTAACGCGAAAAAAGTTAACGCTGATCCCCACCACACGGTAATTTTTTAACACTTCTTTACTACTTTAATTTTTACATGTAGCAGAATTTGTTTTTTGAATCAACAAACGTGAACGGCGGGGTTGTTCATCAGTTGAAGTTCGTTTCGGTTAATTTATCTAGGGAAGAGTAAACACACTATTAACATTTGCTTTACTTAAGCGAAATTCAATGCACGTTATGTTTTTGCCGATTTTTAATTGTCGATTCATGGTAAATAATGTATTGAAGACGCTCGCGTTGTGATGATTGTTACGAACAGCCAGACATAAATTTGTCGAATCTATTGAACCGCCAATCCCTCAAAATTTGACCAAGTGTTAAGATGATTCGTTAACGCGTCCCGGCCACTTCTGATCCCGATCATCCCACATCGTTTTCGCCAGCTTCTGTGCATCTTCTGTCGTATCGGCTTTACCCAACAATTTGAGCGCGACCGCAAGCGTTCCAATAACTGACATCTCACCGTATTCGTCCAACTGTCCCTGCCAAACTGCACGCAGCTTTTCAACATTCATACTTTCATCTGCCGAAACATGGCCATCAGACATCAGCGCTGGCCATTGTTCATTTACGATGCTGCCTGATTTTGTTGACCACGCAATCGTTGGTTTATTGGGTCGCCGCTCAATTTCGCCACCTTCGCCCCGAAAAACCGTAAGGGGTTGATGTAGCAACAGCCCAGCGCCCGCATGAATATCCATAAACCCGCGATGGAAAATCCCTTGCATTGTGACCGCAGCATTCATCGGGTTAAGCATCCGCGCAAAACTATGAACAGGTGAACGCAAACCCAGAACAGGGCGCAAATTAATTAGATCCTGCAAATCAGGGCAAAACCCTTGCAAGGGAAGGTATGCAAAATTGGTCAGGCCGATTTGGTCTGCCGCATCTGATAAATCACGCGCAACCGGAATATCGAGCTCTTGCAATACATCCCGTGTATAAACTCTCCCTTCGGTGTGCCCCTCGGTCCCGTGCATAAACACTTTAACGCCATTTTGTGCTAGCAATAACACCGACAAAATGAACCATGGTAGCTGCCGTCGCTTGCCCGCATATGACGACCAATCCAGATCAACGGTCGGGAATTTAGGCAACGCCATCGCATCGCGAGCGCCCAGTGTAAAACCAGCGATTTCTTCGGGCGTTTCTTCTTTCAAACGCAGTAGCATCAGAAACGCGCCTATTTGTTCAGGCAATGCCTCGCCGCGCAGGATCATCGCCATTGAATCGCGGGCCTCGTCCAGTGTTAAGGAACGGGTTTTGGTTTTCCCCCGTGCCAAAATGGCAACATATTTCGCAAATGGATGCTGAGCTGTCATTTCCAAATCCCTATATGGCCCCCACCCGTGCAATCCTGTAAGAGACAGAAGAAACCCACGAGATCAGGTAAGCGTTATGGAACATCTACCCATTTTCCTCGACATTAAAAACCGTAAAATCATTATTGATGGCGGCGAAACCATTGCTGCGCGTCGGGCCGAGCGGGCATTGGATGCAGGGGCGCAAGTCCACGTGTTTGCCGATAGCCTAAGTGACGAGTTCCGCATTCTTCGTAAAAACCCCAACCTGATCCACCATAAGCGCACACCAATGCAACCGGATTTTGTTGGCGTCGTCGTTGCATATGGCACAACTGAAAACCCGGCTCGTGACACCGCTTTATACGACATGGCCAATGATGCTGCTGTGTTGGTAAACATTGCCGACAACACCCAGTATTGTGACTTTATCACACCGTCGATTATCGACCGATCCCCAATAGTCATCGCAATTTCTTCGGGGGGTGCTGCGCCAATCATCGCGCGCATCCTGCGGGCACGGATCGAGGCGATCTTGCCTGCATCTTACGGTCGTCTAGCCACATTCGTTGGCGGTTTACGGCATTTGGTTATGGAAAAAATCACTAACCCCAAAACTCGCCGCGAATTCTGGGAAAACACCATTGATGGTGCGGTTGCCGACTTATTTTTGGCGGATGATGTCAAATCCGCCAAAGCCCGTTTCATGACCAATCTCGATGCCGCCGCCAAAGGGCAAAAAATCAAACGTCTGGGCGAGGTATATCTAGTCGGCGCTGGTCCCGGTGACCCTGATCTGCTGACATTCCGCGCCCTACACCTTATGCAACGCGCCGATGTTGTTCTATATGACCGCCTTATTGGCGATGGTATCATCAATCTGGTCCGTCGTGACGCTGAACGCATTTATGTTGGCAAGAAACCCAATGAACACCGGATGAAGCAGCAAGAAATCAGCGATCTGATGGTCAAATTGGCGCTTGAGGGCAAGAAAGTCCTGCGTTTAAAAGGTGGCGATCCGTTTATCTTCGGGCGTGGAGGCGAGGAGCTAGAAACCCTAGCAGCCGCCGACATCCCCTTCCAAGTTATCCCCGGAATTACGGCCGCATCTGGCTGCGCATCCTATGCCGGTATTCCACTGACCCACCGCGACCACGCGCAAAGCTGCGTTTTTGTCACAGCCCACGGTCGCGAAGGCGTTCTCTCGCTGGATTGGGAAACCCTCGCTAAACCCAACCAAACGGTCGCCGTCTATATGGGCCGCAGCAGCCTAGGGTTTCTTATGGAGGAATTCATCGCGCGCGGTGTTGCCCCAGACACGCCCGCCGCAATCGTCGATAACGGCACCCGCGCCAATCAACGCGTAATCATTGGTGATTTATCTAACCTATTTGAACGCGCCGAAGCAGCAGATTTACAAGGGCCCGCCTTGGTTATCATCGGTTCGGTTGTTGGTCTAAACGAAGACCTGAAATGGTTCCGCAAAGACCCCGCCGAAGAAACCCACGCAATGAGCTTGAAGGCAAGTGCAGACCTATAAGTCCCGTGTGCTGCATTTTATACAACCTTGACGAAAGCCGATCACTAAGGTTTTGTGTCACCGTGCCTAATCGCGACATCTGATACATTTAGGCACTTGTTGCTATCTTCTAAATATCGAGTTCAGAATTTTTCAACATATTAGGGAGGAAATAATGCGTATTAACGATATCACAAACATACGAACCGTCGTTTCAACCATCATCGCGCTGGCGTTGGGGGCCACTACTGTGATGGCCCAAGACGAAAACTGGGTCGGCACCTGGACCGCCAGCGCCCAACCAGCATGGGAATCCGATTTCCCTGTAGGCCTTGGGATGCCCAGCAATATGTGGAACCAAACTGTCCGGCAAGTTGCGCGGGTTAGTATTGGCGGCGATCAAGTCCGTATCGTTGTTTCCAACGAATTCGGGGAATTTCCAATCACAATTGGGGCGGCGCATATTGCGTTAACCGACGACAATGCCGCAATTATTGAAGGAAGCGACAGAACACTGACTTTTGGTGGTCTCGATTACATCACCATTCCGGCAGGCGCACCTGCGATTTCTGATCCGATTGATCTAGATGTCGCAGCCTTGTCAGAACTATCCGTCAGCCTGTTTTTCCCAGAAGTTGCGCCCACAACAACTATGCATTGGGACGGACATCAGACCGCATATTATACTGGCGGGGATCAAACTGGCGCAGACGATTTACCTGATGCCTCGACCATGACAAAACGTGTGTTTTTGACGGAAATCATGGTTAGCGCAGCAGAAAACACCCGCGCGATTGTCCTGTTCGGCGATTCAATAACTGACGGTGATGGATCAACCGTTGATGGCAATGACCGTTGGCCTGATCTGTTGGCAGCGCGATTGGTAGAGGCGGGTGGAAACACCATAGCCATTCAAAATCAGGGTATTTCCGGCGCAAAGGTCCTGACCGACCGCATGGGTATCAGCGCCCTCGCCAGATTTGAGCGCGATGTTCTTAGTCAGGATGACGCCGATACTGTGGTTCTGATGATGGGTATCAATGATATTGGCTGGCCGGGAACCGGACTTGCGCCAGATGATGAGCCCGCAAATGTAGCTGAAATCATTGCAGGCTATAAACAGTTGATTGAGCGCGCGCACGCCAATGATTTGAAAATCATCGGCGCAACATTAACCCCGTTTGGTGACGCCTTCGGTGGCACGGTTTTCGACGGGTACTACAATGATGATAAAGAAGCGATGCGCCTAGCGCTAAACGACTTTATTCGCTCAGGTGCGTTTGACGGCGTGATCGATTTTGACGCCGCCGTGGTTGATCCCGACAAGCCGGGTTATATCCGGGCAGAGTTCGACAAAGGCGACCATTTGCACCCAAACCCGGCTGGCTACGCTGCAATGGCTGCGTCCATTGATCTTGGCATATTTGCTGAATAACAAATCCAGCACCCTCAAAACAATTTTTTGAGGGTGCTGATCACATTTGACTTATTCATCGTCATCATCAGGCAAACGATCGGCGGGCTTGCTGCCCATCAAGAAGATAACCAACCCAACCCCGAACGCCGCATAATGCGTGTAGGGATATATCGCGCTAGGAACCCGGATACCGACCATCCCCCACAAATCATACCCGCCAAGGCTTACGCCGTAATCTGCAAGACCCCAAAGAATGATAGCGCCGCCAATAATTTTCAGAACAATATTTCGCATGTATTTCCCTCGTTAATATGTCCCTAAAGGCTAGACACCTTTAGGGTATCCGTCAATTCGACTACGCATGTTTGCGTTCATGTAACGCTTGGCGCAAAATTTGATAGGCCGATGTCAAAAACAACCCAGCCATAATTCCAGCCACAATCAAATCCGGCCATCCCGTCGCCGTTCCCCAAACGCCCAGCGCGGCGATCATCACCGCAACATTGCCAATTGCATCGTTGCGCGAACACAGCCAAACGGAGCGCACATTTGCATCACCGTCCTTGTATTTCACCAGCAACACAACGCTGGCCAAATTCGCCAATAACGCCAGAAACCCAATCGCTCCCATCAACTCGGCGGTTGGAACGCCCATATATAGTACCCTATAAATCGTTGACCCAAACACCCAGATCCCCATCAATAGAAGACTAATCCCCTTGGCCATCGCCGCATTTGTTCGCACCTGTACCGAGGCCCCGATAACCGCCAACGAAATCCCGTAGGTCAGCGCATCCGCGATAAAATCCAGCGCGTCTGCTTGCAGCGCTTGCGATTTTGCCACTTGCCCTGCCGTCATCTCCACCACGAACATCACGGCATTAATCACAATCACAATCCAAAGGCGGCGTTTATATTCCGCTGACATGCCATCAAAACTGCTATGCGTGTGTCCACATCCTGCGCTCATTTTCCGAATCCTCTTGTTTGGTTCAGAAATGTATGTAATCCCTCTAGTAACTAGAGCTTCAAGAGGTTTTCGAAATAATGTTGTCTATTGGCGAATTATCCCGAAAAACCGGCGTTAAATCCCCGACGATCCGGTATTATGAACAGGTTGGCATGATCGAAGCCGCCGAACGATCGGCGGGAAACCAACGTCGTTATACCAACACCGAACTGGAACGCCTGACCTTTATCAAACACGCGCGCGATCTGGGGTTTAGTATCGAATCCATTCGCGAACTTCTCGATCTATCCGCTCATCCCGAACGACCTTGTGAAAACGCTGATCACATCGCCAATCAAAATCTAATATCTGTACGTAACCGCATCGCCAAACTGCAAAAACTAGAGGCGGAACTGGAACGTATCACCAAGAGGTGTCATACAAATACCATCGAAAATTGCTATGTAATTGAGGCCCTTTCCAATCACACCCTATGCAAAAAAAGCCATTAACCAAGCAATATTCCGCCATCTAACAAGTTGAGTTGCAAGATTTATCTGACAAATGCTATGTTACAGTTGTAAAAATTTGATGGTTGGCGAGTCGTTGTTAGCCCCCACCCCATTCGTAAGGATATCAAAGATATGAAATACCTCGCCATTTTGATTGCGATGTCAGCCCCTTCCGCATTGTTCGCGCAATCCTGCTCGGACTGGAATACCTATGAATTCTGGGAAGTAGCCACACCTGATGTCGTGACGTCCTGTTTGGGAAGTAATGACGCAACCAGCAGTGCCAACAACGACAAATATGCCTTGCATTACGCCGCCGTCGGAAGCGATTTACCCGAAGTTATTCAAATTTTGATCGACGCTGGTGGCGATGTGGACAAACCAGATGCACGTGGAACAACGCCGTTGCACGCTGCAGCGGGTAATCAAAACGCTGATATCATCGGTACATTGATCGATGCTGGCGCAGATTTGTCAGCCGCCGGCGAGGGTGGCGCAACAGCACTTCATATCGTGGCACTTAACAATTCCCCTAGTGCGCTAACCAGGCTTATGGATGCGGGCGCAGACATTTACGCCGAAGATTGGGATGGGAATACACCGTTTGATTACGCTAAGCGTGGGCAATCCGACCATTCATTGAATAACTACATCATTCTGAAACAGGCGATGTAAGCAAGTTTCAGTGCTGAATGCTTAAAGGCGCGTGTATCTCACGCGCCTTTCCATTTTATAGAACACCCCATTGACGCAATTTGATCCGTTGGACCTTTGCTTGTCTCGGCAACCTCTTTCATCGCTAGAAATAGATCACGCCGCAAATCGTCAGGCGCGGGTGCCGCGCGCGATGCGTCCAACCGTCCGCGATATTGCAAACCCAAATCCCCATCAAAACCAAAGAAATCCGGTGTACAAACTGCGTCATAGCTGCGCGCAATTTTCTGCGTTTCATCGTGTAGATACGGAAACGTAAACCCGTGTTCGGTCGCGGTTTTCTGCATCATTTCATATGAATCGTCTGGATGACTGACCGCATCATTTGCATTAATCGCCACCACCCCGATGCCCAACGCCCGCAGGTCGTTCACATCGCGGATCATCTTGGGTATGATTGCTTTGACATATGGACAGTGGTTACAAATGAACATCACCAACAAGCCATTTTCAGCTTTAGCTTCATTCAACGAAATCATGCGCCCATCAATATTCTTCAAATTGAAATCCGGCGCTTTCCAGCCAAAATCACAGATAGGCGGGATCGAAGACATTAGACTGCCCCGTCGGCGGCGGCGCGTATTGCACGAATATTTTCACCGTAAGGCGATGGGTTTTCGACCGACCCCCCTTTGAAAACCGCAGATCCAGCAACCAGCACATCAGCCCCTGCCGCCACAACTAACGGCGCGGTTTCAGGGGTCATACCCCCGTCAATCTCAATCAGAATATCGCGATCCCCGATCATGTCCCGCAATTGGGCCACCTTATCGACCATCGCCGGAATGAACTTCTGCCCACCAAAACCAGGGTTCACAGTCATCACACAAATCAGATCGATCTGATCCATGACAAATTCCAACGCCGAAGCAGGCGTCCCGGGATTAATCGCCACCCCAGCCTTACAGCCCAGATCACGGATATATTGCAAGGATCGGTGAATATGTGGACCCGCTTCGACATGCACCGAAATAATGTCAGCGCCAGCCTTGGCGAACGCTTCCAAATACGGATCAACGGGTGCGATCATCAAATGCACATCCATCACCGTTTTGATATGTGGACGAATGGCCGCGCAAGTCGCTGGACCAAAGGAAAGGTTAGGCACAAAATGCCCGTCCATCACGTCAACATGCACCCAATCGGCGCCCTCAGCCTCTATCGCCTGAATTTCCGCGCCAAAATTGGCGAAATCAGCCGATAATATTGACGGAGCAATCTTGATTTTACGGTCCATGGTAACCCTCTCGTTTTATCCCAGTGCAGCGATCCCCGGCAGCTCTTTACCCTCTAACCATTCGAGGAACGCGCCGCCAGCCGTAGAAACATAGGTGAAATCGCCAGCAACACCAGCTTTGTTCAACGCCGCAACGGTATCACCGCCACCAGCAATTGACGCCAATTTACCAGCCTTAGTCAATTCCGCTGCCTTCTTAGCCAATGCAATAGTTGCCATGTCAAACGGCTCCATCTCGAACGCGCCCATAGGGCCGTTCCACAAGATTGTACTAGCATTTTCAAAGACTTCGCTGAATACTTCAACCGATTTCGGCCCGGCATCCAATATCATCGCATCGTCAGGACAGCCATCCAGATCAGTAGTGATATTGCGTGCATTCGGGGCAAAATCAAAGGCGCAAACTACATCCACCGGCAAAACAATCTTACAGCCGGATTTCTCAGCGAGAGCACGAATTTCATGTACCGTCGGCACCTGATCAGCCTCGCAAAGCGATTTGCCGATCGGGCGACCATCAGCCAACATAAACGTATTCGCCATGCCGCCACCAATAACAATCGCATCCAGTTTCTGAACGAGGTTTTTCAACACCGCGATCTTGCTAGAAACCTTGGCCCCACCAACGACAGCAACCGCTGGACGTTTCGGGTTTTCCAGCGCGGCAGTCATTGCTGTAATTTCTTCGGCCATCAACGGCCCCGCATATGCAGGCAACAGCGATGCAATCGCCGCCGTAGAAGCATGAGCACGGTGCGCTGTTGAAAACGCATCATTCACGTAAATTTCGCCTAACTTGGCCAATTCAGCCGCAAATTCCACATCATTCGCTGTTTCACCCGCATGAAACCGCAAGTTCTCGCAAAGCATGATCTGGCCATCTTGCAACGCATCCGCCGCCGAAACGGCTACATCACCAATGCAATCCTCGACAAACTTAACGGAACAACCCAACGCCGCTTCCAGCGCCGGAACAATGGGCAAAATTGAGTATGCCATATCGCGCTGACCTTTGGGCCGCCCGAAATGCGAGATCACAACAATCCGTGCGCCCGCCGCCAGCAATGGTTTCATCCCAGCCGCAAAACGATCAATCCGCGTTGCGTCTGAAACAACGCCGTTTTGAACCGGCGCATTCAGATCGGCGCGGACAACTAAACGCTGTCCGGCCTTAGCTTCGATCACCTTCAAAGAAATTTACCCATCGCAACGGCAGTATCCGCCATCCGGTTCGAGAAACCCCATTCATTGTCGTACCAAGTCAGGATACGTACCGAATTTCCGTCCATAACCTTGGTCTGGTCAGTGGCAAAAATCGAGCTTAGCGGGTCGTGGTTGAAGTCAGATGAAACCAATTTCAGATCCGTATAGCCAAGGATACCTTTCAAAGGTCCGTCAGCCGCTTTGCGGATGATGTCGTTAACCTCTTCAACCGATGTTTCGCGACCGGCATCGAATTTCAAATCGACTACGGAAACATTTGGTGTCGGCACGCGGATCGCAACGCCGTCTAGTTTGCCGTTTAGTTCAGGCAAAACCAGACCAACAGCCTTGGCCGCCCCGGTCGAGGTCGGGATCATGCTTAACGCCGCTGCGCGAGCGCGATACAAATCTTTGTGCATCGTGTCCAAAGTCGGCTGATCGCCAGTGTAGGAATGGATCGTGGTCATAAACCCGCGATCAATCCCGATTGCATTATTCAACACGTATACAACAGGCGCTAGGCAGTTTGTGGTGCAAGACGCGTTCGAAACAACCACATCATCGGCTGTCAACAAATCGTCATTCACGCCGTAAACAATGGTTTTATCCGCGCCAGCGCCGGGTGCAGAAATCAGCACACGTTTGGAACCGTTTTCCAGATGCATCGCCGCTTTTTCGCGTGTGTTGAAAATGCCGGTGCATTCCAACGCAATATTAATGCCGTCCCAAGGCAATTTCTTCGGGTCGCGTTCGGCAGTTACCTCAATCGGACCATAGCCAACGTCGATTGTGTTACCTTCAACTTTTACATCAACCGGAAAACGGCCATGCACACTGTCGAATTGCAATAAATGCGCGTTGGTTTCCACCGGACCCAAATCGTTGATCGAGACAACTTGAATGTCTGTCCGCCCAGATTCCACAATCGCCCGCAACACATTGCGTCCGATCCGTCCAAAACCGTTAATTCCCACACGAATAGTCATAGTTTCGTTCCTTATATATGATAGTTTAGCCGCTGTTACGCTGGTAATGCAGGATTTTGCACGTGAGTGTCCAGACTGGCTTGATGACAAATTGGTTAAAACAGCCGTTTTGCCATAAAACTAATCAGAATAGAGCTGGGTTAGAGCAACAATGCCACATAATGAATAAACATAAGCCCCAGAATGATGAAAACAATGTCGTCATTCCGAAGTTTTCGTTTTCTTGTCACCAAATCCTGCATACCACCAAGAAACACCCGAACAGAGTGTTTACTGAAAATCCTGACGCCGCGCCCATAACTTGGCCGATTTGCGGCTTCAATAATGTCATTCACAATCGCAATAAATTCATCCGGCTTTTTTGATTGCGGGATATCTTCGGCCGCATCCAGCACTAATCCAAGGCTTTTCGTCACCTCGGCATGTTTGTTTTTATAGTCTTCTATCTGCGTTTTCGTAAATCCGGACAGCTCGTATTTTGGTCCGCGTAGTTTTCGAATTCGTTTTCCCAACCTTTTGCTGCGCGCGGCAGATGATGTTTCAATCAACATATTATAGATATGCATCAAACGCGCGGCATCAGTTGAAAGGGATTTATTTGCCCGAAACTCCTCCAGCTCAACATTGGACACCGCACCATCATCGATTACCGCAAGAAAACTCTCGATCAGTCCGGTTTTAACCGAGCCCTCGAAACTTATGAAACTCATGTTTTCTTGGCCAAAAACCTCCGCCATGCTTAACGGAACATCGTAAACATACCCAATTGCGGCTTCATATGTTGCCGGAAATTTTTGCGCGCCCATTTTGGCCATTTGCTGTGAATACGAGTTAGCCCACGCATGTACGTTTCGGTAATAGTAAACCCCGTGAACTTTCCCCAGTTTGGAAAGGAACGCATGCAACGTTTCCAATTCGCCCTGTCGCATCATCGCGATATGTTCATCCGACACGATCACACAATCGGTTTCTGCGTTTTCTATTTCACTTTTAAGGGCCGCCAATACTGCCTGATCACGCTTGTATATTTGGCTATCGCTCAACCTCGAACTCACGTTTCGAAGCAACCTTTTTGGATCTTCTAGAAACGCCGACATCAGGTGTTTATAATGATGTGGGCCGCCAATATAGGTGACGCCGCGCTCTTTCAGTAATTCCCGGTTTCTAAACAGAGTTTTCTGAATAGAGGTCGTTCCCGTTTTTGGCGCACCCATGTGTAGAATTATAGATTTCATGATATCAAAATACCCGTCAGCCCCGCCGCCGCTTTAGATAAACATAATAGGCACCATCGCCCCCATGCCTTGCATGCGCCGTTGTAATTTCCAGAATTACCGGCCGCATATTAGCAGCACTCAGCCAATGTGGAACACTGTGGCGCAAAATTCCCTGTCGCGTTGACATGATCCCGGTATCGGCGCGCGTTGAACTACCTTTTCCAGTGATCACCAACGCTAAACGTTTTCCCGATGCATGCGCCCGATAAATAAAGGCTGTAAGTTCCGAATGCGCCTGATCTGCCGTCATTCCATGCATATCTAGCCGTGCATCCGGTCGCAATTTACCTTTGCGCAGACGATCATAGTTTTTGCGGTCCATTTGTGCGCCAGCATGACCAATTGAATCTTGGGCCAAACTAATCGTTACCCGCGCTTCGGATTTAAACACACCAATCCGCGTTAACGTCTTTACCGGCATTGGTTTTGAATAAAGTCTAGTCGGCGTATCAATTTCCGGTGGATGCGGCGAATGGATGGAACACGCACGCAGGGGATCGGTGGATTTGGCAACTTTTGACCAAACTTCACGATCCTCCTCCGTTAATTTCCCGTTTTTACGCCGCACTGCACCCTAGGCCCCTGTACCAACCAGCAACCAATTTGGGTTATCGCCGCCCATAAGCCGCGCAAATGTCCAAATATCCGATTGGCGTTTAACGGTATCCGGATCACCTTCGACAATTTTACCTTCGGAATCACGCACAACCGATGTCAGCTCACCAACAAATTTCATCGTGATTTCGGCCTCGTGGTTATTTGCGTCAAACTTCGCACTACGCAATTTAACTTCGCGAACACCAACAAAACTTGCCTCAACTTCAAGACCTTTATCCGCCCGATCCTCGATCACGCCAACAAAAGACGCATACACGTCCGGTGCAAGATATTGTTGCAAGAACTCAGTATCGCCATTTTCGAACGCCATTAGGATCATTTCATAAGCCTGACGCGCGCCGCCAACAAATTCATCAACCGAGAAATTGCCTTCGACCTTCTTCATTTCCGCCAATGCCTTGCCAGAAGAACTGTCCGCCTCGATATGATCAGCAATATCGGCATCTTCGCCGCCGCCATCAATCACGTCGAATTTCGCTTTTTTCTTGGGCGCAGTCGCCTTACTCGGGACTTCATACCCGTCGCGCGTTCCCAGAACATTGCGCAAACGCAGCACCAAAAACAACGCCACCGCCGCCAGAATAATAATAGTGGTCATCTGCGAGCCCATTTCGCGCATCCTCTCAAAAATTTCCGGTTGATATGGATTTCAACCTGTTCACCACCTATGTAGTGATGCAGAGGGGCCGAGTCCACCATTGGCAGCGGCTCAAAAAGGGGAAGAAACGCAAATGTGGTTATTTTTACTGTTTGTGGCTGTACCAATCATCGAAATCGCCTTGTTTATTCAGGTTGGCGGATTCTTGGGCCTATGGCCAACCCTCGCAATTGTGATCGCAACCGCAATGGCAGGCACATTATTGATGCGCACCCAAGGGGCCGCCACCGCGCAAAGCCTACAATCCAGCCTATCCGAGGGCCGCAATCCAATGGACCCCATTGCCAACGGCGCGTTTATTATCGTTGCCGGCGTATTGCTGCTGACCCCGGGGTTTTTCACTGATGCCGTAGGTCTGGCATTGTTGATCCCACCTGTGCGTCACGCTATAATCCGCCTTATCGCTGCGAAACTGCGGGACGGCGCAAGCGCGCACGTAGCGTCGGGTTTCCAACAAACGACAGCCTCCGAAACTGTGGTTGAAGGGGATTTTGAGGTTATGGATGAGGAGCCAACGGTAAAACGCGATGACTCCGACTGGATAAGATAAGAGTAACCGGTTGTTCAACCAAAGCCTCTCTGATATCTCAACATGCAGAATTTAAACCATACTTTAGGAACCCGATCAAATGGCAGATGAAACTACACCAACAGCGACGCCAACGGCGCCGCAGACACCCCCTAAAATTCAGATTTTAAACCAGTATATTCGCGATCTTTCGTTCGAAAACCTTGCGATGCAAAAAGGCAAAATGCCTGAAGGTAAAACCGCCTTCAAAGTGCAAGTTGCCCTTGATGCGCGCAAAATGGAAGATGGTAATTACGAGGTTATCAACAAGCTGAACATCACTGGCATGGTTGGCGAAGAAAACATCTTCCTGATCGAACTGGATTACGCCGGTCGTTTCTCGATCGAAAATGTTGCCGACGCACAGCTTCACCCGATCCTGATGGTCGAATGCCCGCGCTTGATGTTCCCATATATGCGCCGCGTTGTTGGTGATCTTACACGCGATGGTGGCTATCCGCCGCTAAACCTCGACAATATCGATTACGTTACGCTTTACCGCAACGAGATCAATCGTCGCGTTCAAGAACAAGCCAAAAACGCAACTGTTTCCTAAGGTTTCAGGAAGGGGCGGCCCAAAGGGGTCGCCTTTTTTATTTGATATGCTTCCAAACCGCATCCGCACCCAGCTTTTCCACAAAAGCCTCATGTGCTTCTTTTTCCAGATCAGTTAACCGCGATGGCAAAGCTGAAGCACGTTTCGGTGCCATCCAATCCACATCGCCACCCCCATCAGCGTTGTTTGAAACCACCGACAGCACAAAATCCGGTTGCCGTCCGCCGATCAGTTCCAGATACACCTCGGCCAAGATTTCGGAATCGAGCAGCGCACCGTGTAATTCCCGTTCCGTCGTTATTCCAAACCGGCGACATAAAGCATCCAGCGAGTTCTGGGCCCCGGGGAACTTTTTACGTGCAATTTCCAGCGTATCAATGGCTTGCGAATAGGGTAGTTGCGGCTTGTTCATCCATTTGAATTCCGCATTCAGGAACTTCATATCAAAACTGGCATTATGAATAACCAGCTTGGAATCCCCGCAAAAATCTAGGAAATCTTGGGCGATAGCCGCAAACACCGGCTTGTCAGACAGAAATTCCGCGCTCAACCCGTGCACAGAAAACGCCCCCTCGGGCATGTCGCGTTCGGGGTTGATATATTGATGATAGGTCTTGCCCGTTGGCATATGGTTAAACAGCTCCACACACCCAATTTCTACAATCCGGTCACCGGCAGACGGATCAAAGCCCGTCGTTTCCGTATCCATCACAATCTCACGCATTTTTATCCCCGATTTGCTTGATCAAATCATGAACCGCGTCGCGCGCATGGTCCAGCCCCAATCCGGTATCTATAATGTAAACCGCCCGTGCCCGTTTTTCCGCGTCCGGCGTTTGCTTGGCCAAAATCTTTGCAAACAACGCTTCACTCATATCCGCCCGCGCCATAACCCGTTCGCGCTGAACATCTGCGTCGGCAGTTACGACCAAAACCCCGTTCAGCCATGTCTCGATCCCGGTTTCATATAGCAACGGTATATCGCAAAGAACCAAGGGTTCCTGCATGTGTAATTTCAAAAAAACCTCCCGATCCATGGCAACCAACGGATGCACCGCCGCCTCAACCCGTTCCAACAAGATCGGATCAGCCAATATCGCTGCCCGCAATTCACCACGGTCAACCTCTCCGTTTTTGACGGAGGCGGGAGCAAGGGCCTCAATGGCCTGCACGCCCGCAGCCCCTTTGGAATAAAGCGCATGCACAACCGCATCGGCATCCCAAACCGGCACACCAGCATCACGAAAAAACCCAGCCGTGGTGGATTTTCCCATGCCGATGGAACCTGTCAGACCCAATATATAGGTCATGCCTCCAGAACCGCTTGACGTAATTCAGCGTCAACTTCGGGTGTCTGCCCAAACCAGGCATCGAACCCCGGAACCGCTTGATGTAACAACATTCCAAGGCCATCGACGGTCTGCAAACCCTTTGCAGCCGCCAATTCCAGAAACGGCGTGATTAGCGGCGTGTAAACTATATCCGTGGCCAGTGCGCCCGCAGGTGCTGCATCCAGATTTAACCGCAATTCCGGCTGCCCCTCCATCCCGAGCGAGGTCGTGTTTACAATCGTCGTCGCGCCATCCAC
>CAZYMT010000051.1:0-17458 GCA_964649035.1 uncultured Rhodobacterales bacterium | reverse complement strand
CGCGCCCCCGCATATGACGATCGATTTCGCAGGCAGTCAGACGGTCCGCGGCTTGAGGTGTCAGTAGGAAATGGTCGATGCGGATGCCATCGTTTTTTTGCCACGCGCCGCGTTGGAAATCCCAGAATGTGTAGTTCATCGGGGCGGCATTGCGGGTACGAAAAGCCTCGGTGAAGCCTAGGTTCAGGATTTTACGATAGGCGGCCAGACTTTCGGGGCAGTATAGCGCATCGCCCCACCAATCGTCGGGTCGTGCGCAATCTTCGGGCTGCGGGATGATGTTGTAATCCCCTGCCATCAGCGCGATTTCTTCGCTCTCCATCAGCTCGGCGGCGCGGGCGTACATCCGTTCCATCCATGCCAGCTTATAGTCAAACTTTGGCCCCGGCAGAGGGTTGCCATTGGGCAGGTACAGTCCGCAAATCCGCACGGAATTTATCGTGGCTTCGATCCAGCGGGCTTGTTCGTCGGTTTCATCGCCGGGCAGGCCGCGCACGACGTCCTCGATTGGGTGTTTGGACAAGATTGCCACGCCGTTAAAACTTTTCTGGCCGTGGGTTTCGATATTATACCCCAGATCCTCAATCGGTTCGCGTGGGAAATTTTCATCAACGGATTTGACTTCTTGGAGCAACACCACGTCCGGCGAGGTCTCCTCCAGCCATTTCACGATGTTTTCCAGCCGCGCCTTAATTCCGTTGATGTTAAACGATGCAATCCTCAAAGTTCGGCCCCTTCATAAAGCGTTAACCATGTTCTGCTGTTATGGTTTGGCATGATAATAGAACAGTAGAGTAACCAATTGCCAGCATCTCATTTCATCAAAATTTTCGGCGAACGTAACACGGGCACGCGGGCCCTGATTCAGATGTTGCGCGCGCTTCCTGACGTGCAACTGCGCCCCTTGGGCGAGCGTGGACCATCAAACTTGCCGGAATATGCGGCGCTTCGAAAACAGATCAGGCGGTCCTTTGATCGCGAATGGGCGCGGATATATGAGGATGGCGTGCGCGATTTGGAACATCTCGCAACCACGCCGACCAAGCTGTGGAAACATGCGGCCCCTGTTTGGGACACTGAATTCGCGCGTACCAACGCCCATGTGATTTTCTGTGTCCGCAATCCATATTCATGGTTAATTTCGCTAGCAAAACGCCCCTATCATCGGCGCGGGCCGCGATCCAACACCCTGCTGGAATTTGTCGAACGTCCGTGGCTGACGGTTCAGCGCGAATATTTACCGCCGCTTTTGTCGTCACCGCTGGAACTGTGGAACGGCAAGAATCGCGCGTATCGACGGTTTGCCGAGGCGGCGAATGTGCCGACGGCCACGCTGTATTTTGAGGATTTTGTGGCGGATGCGGAGTGTGAACTTGGGCGGATATTAACCGGGTTTGATATTCCGTCGACGGCTTTGCAGGCCCTTGATATTTCAACGAAGGATAATCGTAACATCGACGAAATCAGGACGTTTTACCAAAGCGAAAGCTGGAGGAAATGGTTAACAGCTGATGTGGTTCAGGCGATTAATGACCGTATTGATTGGGAGGTTGCTGCGGCGCTTGGCTATGCAAAACTTGATCCGCAAGAATTTCCCTACCGCTTATCACAGAGTATCACCGCTGAAATCACGGCGAAAATCGCGCCCGAGCAGCGTTCGACACCCAAAATGCTTAAATCGAAAAGCTTGTCCCGCAGCCACAACTGGATGTCGCGTTTGGGTTTTCAATCGTAAAACGCGCGCCAATTAGTTCCATGGTGTAATCAATCACGGCGTTGGAGAGGAACGGCAAAGACACTGGATCAATCAGAACTTTGATCCCGTTTTTCTCCAACACCAAATCCTCGTCGGCTTGATCGTCTAGCTTGATATCATACTGAAAGCCGGAACATCCGCCGCCTTCAACGGCCACACGTAAACATTTCGATTCCGCTGCTGCAGAATTGATGCTGTCGATCTGCGCAAACGCGCGATCCGTGACTTGGGGGGGGAGGGAAAGCTCCATCTTTCGGCCTGTTCATTATTGCTGTAGATGGAATGTAAGCGTTTCGCGCGCATTCGACAAGGCGGGAGCCAAAAAATGACTGCAATTTATGCCAGCAAACCCGAAGATAGCCGTGGACGCGTGTTTGACGAGGGGGGCTCGGCGCATCGATCACCTTTTCAGCGCGACCGCGACCGGATCATCCACTCCAGCGGGTTTCGCCGTTTAAAGCATAAAACGCAGGTGTTTGTGGAACATGAGGGTGATTATTTCCGTACGCGGCTAACCCACACAATCGAAGTTGGGCAGGTTGGCCGGACTATTGCGGGGGCGCTGGGCCTGAATATCGACCTGACCGAAGCGGTGGCGCTGGCCCATGACCTTGGCCATACGCCGTTTGGCCACACGGGCGAGGACGCGCTCAATGAATGTATGAAAGATTACGGCGGGTTTGATCACAACGCGCAGGCGTTGAAAATCGTGACTTCGTTGGAAAAACATTATGCGGATTTTGATGGGCTTAACCTGACTTGGGAAACTTTGGAGGGGATTGCAAAGCATAACGGCCCCGTCCTCGACCCACCTTTTGCGTTGCGGGAATATAATGAAAAGCACGATCTGGAATTGCACACATTCGCCAGCGCCGAGGCACAGGTGGCGGCGATTTCGGACGACATTGCCTATAATAACCATGACCTCGATGACGGGTTGCGGGCCGGGGTGTTCACGGTTGAACAAATGCGTGAATTGCCGATTATCCGGCGCGGGTTTGATGCGGTTGATGCCAAATATTCCAACCTTGACGTGTCGCGCCGCCGGCACGAAGCCTTGCGCCGTGTCTTTGGTGAAATGGTCGAGGATGTGTTGGTTGTCAGCCGTGCAAGGTTGGCAGCATCCGGTGCCAAATCATCGCAGGATATCCGTGAACTGGATGCGCAAGTGATCCAGTTTTCCGATGCGATGTTGGAGGAAGTAAACACCATCCGCCAATTCCTGTTCGACAATATGTATCGTCATTGGCGGGTGCGCCGGATGCGTCGCAAGGCGGCCAAGATTGTTGATGAAATGTTCAAACTATTTATGGAAGACCCGTTTTTGCTGCCACCGGAATGGAATGCTGGCATGGACGCGTCTCTGACCGATCGCGCCCGACTGATCACCGATTATGTTGCAGGAATGACGGACCGGTTTGCCTTGCAAGAATATGAAAAGCTGATGGATCCGACGTTAAAAGGCGTGAAGAACTAGCCTGACATTATCTGTTCGGATTCTTCGTCCACTGGCAGCATGAATTCGATATCGAACCCCTCGACCAGTGCGTCTTGAACGCTGACAAGGTTGCCCAAGATCGAGGTGAGTTGGATGCGTTGACCTGTCGGCAATCGCAGAATTACAGGGATGAAAATCGGGATTTCACCGGGGTTGGTCAGGGTTTTTGTGATGTGGTCGAACATGCCGCGTTTGCGGGCGGCCTCGAATTCTTCGCGGACGCGGTCATTGTGGACAGCGGCGGTTTGCATTCGAAAATAAAAGGCGCTGCTGGCTTCCTCCCAATTTTCGATCATTGATGAAAATTCTGGTGACAGGAATAATGCCAGCAAATTAGTGCTGTTGCCCATGGCCCCGAACATTGCTTCGGCGCGATCATTCATCCGTAAAATATTCCAGTCGGCATCCATGACAAAAGCCGGAAACGGCCAGTGTCGTAACACGCGTTTTTCTAACATATCGAGGGTTTTGATAACTTCGGTCGAGGAAAAATTGCGGCGGCGATAAGGGTTCGGATGGCCCGAGCTTTCAAACAATGCGGCGCGTTGGGCGGTGCTTAGGCTCAGTTCGGTCGCCATCCGGCCAATCATGGCGTGCGACGGCACGGATCGCCCGGTTTCCAGAAAACTGATATGGCGCTGGGTGGAACCCAAATTGGTCGCCAATGCCTCCTGTGATAGGCCCAAATCACGGCGTAATTGTCTAAGTGTCTGTCCAAATCCATTTTGCATCATTATTCCCCCCAAAGGAATTGAAATCATTCCTTTGTCACGATAGCAGAGCTCAATGAAATTAAAATGGAGAAAATAATGCTGTTTTGGATGTTGGCCGGACTGGCCGTTTATCTGGTGAATGTCTTTTTACCAGCGGCGATGTTCCTGCCCAAAGAAGGTTTTGCCACCCATATGGGGTCGCGCGATACGTTGCCGGAGCCAGATGCGCTTGTTGGGCGCGCACGGCGATCGTTGCTTAACATGCAGGAAAACATGCCGTTTTTCATCGCCCTCGGCTTGTTGGCATTTGTGGTTGAAGGCGTGGATATGGCGCAAGCGATATTGGGTGCGCAGATGTTCGTGATTGGCCGCGCTGCCTATATGGTTATGTATCTGGTTTCGATCCCCGGACTGCGTTCGGCGGCTTATGGCGTTGGGCTGGTCGGGAATATCATTATGGCGCTGGCGCTAATCTAAAACTTGCTTTCGGGCATTGGGTTCTTACATGTTGTGCTTGAACAAAATGGGGAACATCAATGTCCGAACTTAAAACGGTTTTTGTAACGGGTGCGTCTGGGTATATCGCAAAACATATTATTCAGCAGTTACTTGATGGCGGATACGCTGTGCGGGGTTCCGTGCGATCCGACAAAAAGGCCGACGAGGTGCGGGCGGCGATGACGGCACATGTTGGCGACCCTGCCGTGCTTGATAAACTGGAATTTGTGACGCTGGATTTGAACGCGGACGAGGGCTGGGATGCCGCGTTAGCGGGGGTTGATGTATTGATGCACACGGCCTCGCCATTTCCGTTGGCACCACCCAAGAATGAACAAGACTTGATCCGCCCAGCGGTTGACGGGACGTTGCGAGCATTGGAAGCGGCCAAAGGGGCCGGGGTTCAGCGGGTTGTGTTGACGTCATCCGTTGCATCGATCCAGAACACCGAATTACAAGCAGGGCGGAACAGTTATAACGAGGACGACTGGAGTGACGTGAACAGTCCGACCATTCGCAGCTATGACAAATCCAAAACATTGGCAGAAAAAGCGGCGTGGGATTTTGTCGAGGAAAACCCAAAAATCCAGCTGACCACAATTAATCCCGGATTTGTTATGGGGCCGGGGTTGGATGGAAATTTTGGATCATCGTTGGAATTGGTGCAACGTATTGTGCAAGGCAAAGATCCCGCGATGCCAAAGCTCTCGTTTGCTATTGTTGATGTCCGTGACATTGCCGCCATGCATATCCGTGCGATGGAGCGCCCCGAAAGCATCGGACGGCGGTTCATTGGAGCCGCGGGCAGCATGTGGTTCGGGGAAATGGCCGAAGCCGTGAAGGCGCGCCTGCCTGACCGCAAAATCACCACACGCATCGCGCCGAGCTGGCTTGTCCGGATTATGGCGCTGTTCGACCCATCGATAAAAGGCGTTCTGTCCCAACTTGGCCACGAGGTACTGGTTGATAACACTGCCGCCCGCGAAGTTCTGGGCATGGAATTTATTCCCAACGCTCAAAGTATCGGCGATGCTGGCAGTTTCCTAGTGGATAACGGCTACGACTGAGCGTCACGCATTTCATCAAGCGCTTTTAACCCTTCGGGGCTTAGCAACATTGAAATCATGTTGGACATGGCTTTACCTTGCCCGGGCGAGGTAACGCCGCCAATGCCAATCCGTTTCCCAAAACGCCACCAAAGGCCGGGGCACCAGCCGCGTTTCAATGGGGTTTTAAGTAATATGGAAAACCCGTTGGAGGGTTTGAAGGCAAAGAATCCGGTGTCGGTGCTGGCGATATTCTCTAGTTCGCAAATCGTCTGCCCGGTGCTGGAAAAAATCCCCTCGCGGGTCAAAGTCAGGGTTTCCGCGGTGGCGTTATACATCCGGAAACTGGCCCAAAGAATAAGCCCGCCAAAGATAAGCAGCCCGATCAACCCCACAGTTCCCCGATCAGCAGAGGTTGCGGCAACATACAGCAATACAATCCCAAGGCCGCCCAACATTCCAACGCCAAACAAGCGACGGAATTGTGAAATTTGCAATGTTACTAATGGTTCTGACATGGCCCCTCCGGTTTCCATCGGCGATTTGTAGGGGGTTCGGCGCAGATGTCTAGCCCGATTGCGAAAATCATGTTGCTCCGGGTGAATTCAATGTCGATAAAATGCTGTGTGGTGTCGTTTTTTGCATAAATCCCGGCGCTGACTGTTGCATTAACGTCAATACCCCTGTTAGGCTTGCTAAATAGCGACGTTAGATCGCCGCGCGAAAGCGTATAAATTAGGGAGAGACATTTGTCTTTAGACAGCTCACAAGATGCCTTTGTGGTCTTTGACCATGTTCAAAAAAGTTATGACGGGGAAATACTCGTCGTTAAAGATTTAAATCTGCAAATAGCCAAAGGTGAATTTGTCACCATGCTCGGGCCATCGGGCTCCGGCAAAACAACTTGCCTGATGATGCTTGCTGGTTTTGAGGTTGCAACCCACGGTGACATTCTGCTGGGCGGTCAACCGATCAACAATATTCCGCCCCACAAGCGTGGCATCGGGATGGTGTTCCAGAACTATGCGTTGTTTCCGCATATGACTGTTGGGGAAAACCTGTCTTTCCCGCTGGAAGTCCGCAAAATGGGTAAATCAGAGCGCGAGGCCAAGGTTAAGCGTGCACTTGATATGGTGCAGATGGGTGACTTTGCAGGTCGTCGCCCTTCGCAGCTTTCGGGGGGACAGCAGCAACGGATCGCACTGGCGCGGGCTTTGGTGTTTGATGCGGAATTGGTGTTGATGGATGAACCGCTGGGTGCGCTCGACAAACAGCTGCGCGAGCATATGCAATACGAGATTAAACATATTCACGACCAATTGGGGATCACCGTTGTTTACGTGACCCATGACCAATCCGAAGCGTTAACAATGTCCGATCGTGTGGCCGTGTTTGATGACGGTGTTATCAAACAACTGGCGCGCCCCGATGATCTGTATGAGCGCCCGGAAAATGCCTTTGTGGCGCAGTTTATCGGCGAGAATAACAAGTTGAACGGCACGATTAAGGGCCGCGATGGCGACACGGTTTCCGTAGAACTTGATGGTGGCATGATGGCCACCGCGCTGGCGGTAAATTGTGGGGATGTTGGTGCACGCACCATGCTGTCGATCCGCCCCGAACGGGTGATGCTGGATGATTCCGGCCCGAACAAGGCCGAGGCATTGGTAAAAGAACTGATTTATCTCGGCGATCATATTCGCTGTCGGATGGTTGTTTCTGGACATGATGATTTCATTGTCAAAGTACCCAATGCGACCAATCAACGGCATCTGGTTGTCGGCGAAAAAACTGATGTTAGCTGGCAGGCCGAAGATTGCCGCGCCCTTGATGCATAAAGTTTCGTGCTGCCCCCTAGTGGGCGGCAGGTTTGTTTGCGCTTGATGCCCGCAGTGTGAACCAAAATTTAGGGCAAAACAGGGAGAAGCTCGATGAAGCTCAAAAATATAATTATTGGCGCAACAAGCGTCATGGCGATGACGGCAAGTGCCGTTTCCGCGCAAGATATGACAATCGTATCTTGGGGTGGGGCATATTCTGCCAGCCAACAAAATGCCTATCACGACCCGTATATGGCGGCAAATTCCGGTGTGAACATCATCAATGATGAGAGTTCTTCCGAAGCTGTGGCCAAATTGCGCGCGATGAGCGAAGCGAACAACATCACATGGGATCTGGTTGACGTTGAAGCTGCCGATGCGATCCGTCTTTGTGACGAAGGTCTGGCAATGGAAATCGACCATGATGCGGTTCTGGCTCAGTCGCCAAAAGGCATGTCGGCCACAGAAGATTTCGGTGACATGATCGTTTCCGCTTGTTTCATTCCGCAGATCGTTTTCTCGACAACATTCGGCTATCGTACCGATCAGTTGGCTGACGGCGTTGAGCCACCAAAAGGCGCTTGTGCGATCTTTGATCTGGACACATATCCGGGCAAACGTGGCCTGAACAAAAACCCAGTTGCCAATATGGAATGGGCGTTGCTTTGTGACGGTGTTGCATATGAAGACGTGTATGACACGTTGGAAACAGACGAAGGTCAGGCGCGTGCATTTGCAAAACTAGACACAATCAAAGACGAAGTTCTTTGGTGGTCCGCATCCGCCGAGCCTATTCAATGGCTGGCTGACGGCGAAGTCTTCATGGCATCCGCTTATAACGGTCGCCTGTTCGCCGCGATTGTTGAGCAAGACCAGCCGATTGGCATGGCTTGGAATTGGCAGATGTTCGACCTTGATGGTTGGGTAATTCCAGCAGGTCTGTCCGAAGAGCGTCTAGACGCCGTTTTGACATACCTGAACTTCGCAACTGATACACAGCGTCTTGCTGATCAGGCGAAATACATCTCGTATGGTCCAGCACGTGCGTCTTCCGCACCGCTCGTTTCCACACATGCGACATTGGGTATCGAAATGGGGCCACATATGCCTACCGATCCTAACAATGCGGAAAACACATTCGTGAATAACTACGAATGGTGGGCTGATTACCGCGATGATTTGGATGCAAAATTCCAGGCATGGTTGGTACAATAATATACCTAGGCGGGGCTGTAATGGCCCCGCCTTTTTGTTTGAAAATTTGAGGTAGCGATGAGCGATACAGGTCCAGTTTTAGCCGCTGACGGCACCCCGTTGAAGAAAAGCCTTCAGCGCGCGTTGCGCCGCCAAAAAATGCGGGCCCTTGGTCTGATTGCGCCCTTGCTAATCTTTGTTCTTGTGACATTTATTGCCCCGATTGCCGATATGCTTTTCCGTTCTGTAGAAAATGACATCGTGGTAACTACACTGCCGACAACGGTGGTCGAACTGGCCAAATGGGATGCGACAAGTGGCGAGATGCCGGGCGAAAATGTTTTTGCCGCGTTTCACGCTGATATGGTTATCGCGGCCGAGGAGAAATCGCATACCCGCCTTGGTTCACGTCTGAATTATGAATTGTCGGGGATATCCTCGCTTTTCCGCAAAACGGGCCGCAAAGTGCGCAATATGGACGAGACACTGCCGTATCGCGAACAGTTTCTAGAAATTGATGCCAAATGGGGAAATGTCGATATTTGGCAGACTATTCAAGCTTATTCCGGCATATACACCACCGGCTATTTTCTGGCCGCCGTGGACATGATGAATACCCCTGACGGGCCCGAAATGCGCCCAGAGAACGAGCGTATTTATATCAAGCTGTTCAAACGCACAATCATCCTTAGCCTGACCATTATGAGCACCTGTATCATCCTTGGCTATCCGATCGCTTGGCTGCTGGCAAACCTGCCAGTGCGCAGTGCTAATGTGCTGTTGATCCTCGTGCTGCTGCCGTTCTGGACCTCACTTCTGGTGCGAACTTCGGCTTGGAAAGTGCTGTTGCAAAATCAAGGGGTGATCAATGATATGCTGGTCTGGGTCGGGCTGGTTGCTGACGATAACCGACTGGAACTGATCAACAATCAAACCGGCACGATCATTGCTATGACGCATATCCTGCTGCCCTTTATGATCCTGCCGCTTTATTCGGTGATGAAGGGTATTCAACCGACCTATTTGCGGGCTGCCAAAAGCCTTGGCGCAACCAATTGGACGGCCTTCTGGCGGGTCTATTTTCCGCAGAGCATTCCGGGTATTGGTGCGGGTTCAATCCTCGTGTTCATTCTGGCAATTGGCTATTATATCACGCCGGCGCTGGTTGGCGGCACCGACGGTACGTTTATTTCGAACCGCATCGCATACCATATCTCGTCCTCCCTCAACTGGGGTTTGGGCGCGGCTTTGGGGGCGATATTGCTGGCGCTAGTGATGGTGCTTTATGTGCTCTACGACAAGATCGTGGGCATCGACAACGTGAAGCTAGGATAGATCATGAGCGCATTACCTCCATACGCAACCCCAGCCCAAACCGTCTGGTTCTATAGCTTTCGCGTCATTTGTGGGCTGATCTTTTTCTTCCTGATCTTCCCGATCATGATCATCATCCCGCTATCGTTTAATGCGCAGGACTATTTCACCTTCACGCCGGAAATGCTCGCACTTAAGGCCGAAGGTTTTTCGCTGAAGCATTATCAGGACTTCTTTAGCAATGATGATTGGCAGCGCGCCTTCAAGAACTCAATAATCATTGCGCCTTTTGCAACGGTTATATCGGTCGGTCTTGGAACATTGGCGGCCGTTGGGCTTTCGCAATCACATGTACCGTTTCGCGGAACGATAATGGCGATTCTGATTTCACCGATGATTGTGCCACTTATTATTTCGGCCACCGGCATGTATTTTTTCTATAGCACCATCGGCGTAGGGATGGAGAATGGTTTAAGTGCGGTTTGCGGCGATTGTGATGCCAAGAAGATTATCGGTTACGTAAAAGTTATCTTGGCGCACGCCGCGTTGGGCGTCCCTTTCGTGATCATCACCGTCACCGCGACCATGGTTGGGTTCGACAATAGCCTGACTCGGGCTGCGGCGAATATGGGCGCGGGACCAGTGCGGACCTTCTTTAAGGTTCAGATGCCATTGATCTTACCTGGGGTTATATCGGGTGGCCTGTTTGCCTTCATCACCTCGTTTGACGAGGTTGTGGTGGTGTTGTTCGTTGGATCAGCTGCACAAAAAACCCTACCTTGGCAGATGTTCATTGGCCTGCGTGAACAGATCAGCCCAACGATTTTGGCGGTTGCAACGATCCTTGTGGCGATCTCTATCTGTCTGCTTACGGTGGTTGAATTACTGCGTCGTCGTTCCGAACGCCTGCGCGGGATGAGCCCCGGCTAACCAAGCACCCACAGCCAGAAAGTAATCGAAATCACCGATAGTGCGGTCGCCAGTAGAACTGAACTGGCTGCCGTGCCGACAGCGCGATTATACATATTGGCAAATACGTAAACATTTATACCCGGGGCCATGGAAGCAGTTAAGACGGCTGAACGTGTGAACTCTATTGGTAGGTCGAATACCTGTGTACATAGCAGATAAGCAATTGTTGGATGCAGCAGCAACGACAACACCGTGATCATCCCAGCCTCGCCCAGACTTGCCTTCAGTGAATAACGTGTCAGGGTTCCTCCAAGCGCAAATAGCGCGGCGGGCAGGGCAGAGCGCGCGATCATGCTGGTTGCCGAAGCCACGGTTTCCGGCAATGGAAATCCGGTCAGATTGACAAAGAACCCGAAGGCCAGACCGATCATCAGCGTGTTTTTGAACATGGATTTCAGAATGGCGGTGACAGTCGGAACCAACCCACGCCCGTCGGCCCTCGAGAATTCCATGGTAGCAATGCCGATGGTGAAAAGCAGCGGAGCGTGGATCGAAATAATCGCAAAATTCGCATCGAGCGCCCCAGCACCATAAGCCCGCTCGGTGATCGGCAATCCCAACAGCAGTGAATTCGAAAACAGCGCACAAAATCCGACAACAACCGCATCCCCTGGACGTCGCTTAAAAACCGTCCGTGCCAAGAAAATCGCAATGATAAACGCAATGATCGCGCCCGTGTAAAACGACACCATCAGCCGCCAGTCAAACACCGCCCTAAGGTCCAGTTTCGCCACGTTGATAAACAGCAAAAGGGCACGGCAAATGTCTGGGCGTATTTCATCAGGTGATCAACGGCATCATCTTTGAACACCTTGGTGACCACGGCCAGATAACCAGCGCCGATCACCAGAAAAACCGGCAGAATAATGTCGATGAGACTGCTAATCATAGCTCGATCACCATGCCATCATAGGCGGGGGTGACGTTATTCGGGGTCTCGGCATTCAGCACATCGTAATCCAGTTCAACATTCATATTTGTTAGCACGGCCAGCTCAGGCTTGGCCCGCTCTATCCATTCCAAGGTCCGTTCAACATGGGCGTGCGAGGGATGTGGTTTGTAGCGCAGCGCGTCGATAATCCAGACCTTTAGATTGTCGAGCTTACCCCACTCCACCTCGGGAATTTCGGCCACATCCGGGATATAAGCCAGATCGCCGATCCTAAATCCAAGCGCATTAATTCGACCATGAATAACGGTGATAGGTTCAAGGCGAATAATCCCGCCAGCACCGTCAATTTCAATCACATCGTCAATCGCATTCAGTTCGACAATCGGCGGATAATTACTGCCCGGCGGCTGGATCGCGATATAGCCAAAACGGCTAAGCAAACTGTCAGTTGTGCGCACATCGGCCCAGATCGGCGTCTTTGAGCCACGGTTAAAACTGATCACCCGAATATCATCAACACCGTTCATATGATCCGCGTGATCATGAGTATAAACCACCCCGTCGAGACGGTTTATATTTGCATCCAGCATCTGCTGGCGCATATCCGGTCCGGTATCAATCAAGACCTGTGTGACTCCGTTCAGGCCAACCTGTTCAACAAAAATCGAGCAGCGTCGCCGCGTGTTCTTAGGATTACTTGGATCACACTGACCCCAGTCATTGCCAATGCGCGGCACGCCCCCTGAAGCCCCGCAACCAAGGATGGTGACACGCAGGCTCACGGCGCGCTCCAAGTAGCGGCTTTGGCGAATAGGCGGTCGAAATTGGCGGAGGTTTGAGCGGCGAAATCGGTGTATTCCATGTTGAATACCTCGGCCCCGACTTGGGCAGTTAGGGCTGAATAAGCGGGCTCATTGCGCTTGCCGCGGTGTCTTTGCGGGGCAAGGTAGGGCGCGTCGGTTTCTACCAGAATGCGATCCACGGGTGCAGTCGAAAATATTTCGCGCAGCTCGGTGGATTTTTTGAAGGTCGCGATGCCAGACATAGATAAATAGAACCCCAAATCCAGCGCCGCACGGCCCAACTCAGCCGAGGACGAGAAACAGTGCATAACACAATCATATGCCCCTGCCTTATGTTCCTCAGCCAAGATCCGCGCCATATCATCATCCGCTGCACGGGCATGGATGATCAGGGGCAGCGAGGTTTGTCGCGCCGCCTCGATATGTATCCGCAGGCTTTCTTGTTGCACGTCCTTGCTCTCAGCCGTGTAATGATAATCCAGACCAGTTTCGCCAATCCCCACCATTTTCGGGTGCTTAGCGATCTCGACCAATTCGGCAATGCTGGCCATTGGTTCACCAGCGACGCTCATCGGGTGGGTGCCAACGGCATAGAAAACCGGGGCATAGGTTTCGGCAATGGCACGAACGCTGGGTTCATTCACAAGCTTGGTGCAAATGCTGACCATACGGGTCACACCTGCGGCGTTAGCCCGCGCAATAATATCAGAAATCTCGCCTTCAAAATCCGGAAAATCCAGATGGCAATGGCTGTCAACAATAGCAGGTTCAGTCATCTCGCCCTCACGCAGTCAGGAGCGAAGCGCGTCCCGCAGTTGCATCAATATTAAGGAAGGTATCAAGGATCACTTGCGCGGGGTCAAGGTTCACCGCGCGCGCATGGGCAATTCGGCCGGTAATTTCTTGCACGAGGCCGGCCCATTCGCGGGCTTGATAGGGATTGGCGGATAGGCGCGCGGCCAGTTCAGCCTCGCCCGTAATTGCGCCGCTTGACCCTTTTGCGCCGCTTAACGCAAGGCGGGAAAGGGCGAGCGTGGTTAGGCGCACGGTCATATCGTAACGCGCTTCGTTCCCGCGTCCTGCACATCTGTCACCAAGCGCCAAAATGCGTGGGCGGTTCATGCGCGGTGCCGATCCAATCAGCGAAATAATATCGCTGTAAAGCGGCAAGCCGTCATTGGCCAGCAGATCAATCGCTTGTCCAGCCGAACCGCCAGACAATTCCGTCAGCGCCTCGACATTTCCTTCTGCCGAGAAGCCAGCCTGCGTCATCACCTGTTCCAGCGCTTCGGGCACCAAAGTTTGGCAGCGCAATTCGCGACAACGCGAGCGGATGGTTGGCAGCAGTTTTGACGGCTGATGGCTTATCAGCATGATCAGGGTTTTTGCGGGCGGTTCTTCGAGGACTTTAAGCAGGGCGTTTTCAGCGGCAACATTCATTTCATCGGCAGCGTCGATTATCGCAATTCGCCAGCCGCCATCGGCTGCCGAAAGGGTGAAAAAAGATTTCAGCTTACGAATTTCTTCGACGGTGATGGCGGTTTTCAGGCGCTTGGTTTTTGGATCCCAAGGACGCCGCGCCAGAAACACGCCGGGTTCGGCTAACGCGGCGACACGCCGGAATACCGAATGATCTTCGGGGATGTGCAGGCTGTCAGTCGGGGTGTCGAACATGCCGCCCGCATCGGCATCTTGCGCCAGTAAAAACCGGATAATATTCCACGCCAACGTCGCCTTGCCGATGCCTTTAGGGCCAGTGATTAGCCAGCCATGATGCAAGCGCGACTGGGTATAAGCCTCAAGAAAATTCGCTTCGGCGGCGTCTTGGCCAAATAGCTGCACGGTTTCGCGCGGATGCGGGGCACCCTCAACGCGGTCCGGTTCAGGGATGTCGTCGCTCATGGTAACACCGCGCGGGCGAGGGTCAGAATTTCGGGTGTAATGGCGTCGATGTTGCGGTTCCCGTCGATCAGATGGCAGCGATCCGGTTGGCTTTTGGCGAGTTCCAGAAAGCCTGCGCGCAGGCCGTGCTGGAATTCAGCGCCAAAATCCTCAAACCGATCCTCGCCAGATTTTCGCGCCAACCCACGAGCCAATGCGGCGTCGGGGTCCATGTCGATAATGAAGGTGCGATCAGGTTCGATCCCGATCATGCGGCGATGCAGTGCGTCCACGGTCTCGCGCAATTCAGCCCGTACCGTACCTTGATATATCCGCGTGGAATCGGCAAAACGGTCCGAAATGACTACATCACCGCGTTCCAACGCGGGTAGGATTGTGCGTTCCAGATGATCGCGCCGCGCTGCCGTGAATAGTAGGATTTCGGTTTCTGCGGACCAGCGGCCAGGTTCGCCTTCGACCAGCAATTTCCGGATTTCTTCCGCACCTGGAGAGCCACCTGGTTCGCGGGTGAGGACAACTGAATGCCCCTCGGCCTTTAGCGTTTCGGCCAGCAGCCGCGCCTGCGTGGATTTGCCAGAACCATCGATGCCTTCAAATGTCAGGAAAACGCCGCGCATCATGTGCCCGAAGTTACAGCGCGAACGCGGCGTAGAAGCAGGTTGGTCGCAGCCGAAAGTCGTTCCATAAATCCGCCAGCCTCGACATTTTTCATGGCCACCAGTGGATAGGTCAGTGGCTCCATACCCGGCACTTCGACAATCAGCGAGCCAATTTCCTGCCCCGCACGAATAGGCGCATTGATCGGGTCGTTAAACGTATAGTGCGCCTCAATCTTGTCGAGCGTCGCCAGCGGTAACAGCAACTCGATATCCGCGGCTAACCCCATGTCGATATGATCCTCGGCCCCCAACCAGACATTGGCAGTATCAACGATTTCGCCACCTTCAAACAGGGTTTTCATGGCGAAATCGCGAAACGCCCAACCGGTGATCCGTTCCGCTTCGCGCGATCGCGCGGCGGCTGAATCCAACCCGCCAAACATGAATATAATCCGCCGCCCGTCGCGCGTGGCTGACCCAACCAGGCCATAACCGGCCTCCTCGGTATGGCCAGTTTTCAGACCATCTGCGCCGATGCCCATCGACAATAACGGGTTACGGTTATTTTGAACAATGTCTTCCCAGACAAATTCGGTTTCGGAGAAATACCCGTAATATTGCGGGAAATGATTGATCAGGCGACCGGCGAGAAACACCAAATCCTCGGCGCTCATTTCTTGACCCGGATCAGGCCAACCCGTTGCATTGACAAAATTCGAATTCATCATACCCAGATCACGGGCGCGCTGGGTCATGCTGTCGGCAAAGGCTGATTCCGATCCGGACAGTCCTTCGGCCAAAACGATGCAGGCGTCATTCCCTGACTGCACGATAACACCGCGAATAAGATCCTCGATCCGGACGCGTGCACCTTCGCGCACAAACATTTTGGACCCACCTTTTTGCGAGGCTTTGGTCGAAACCCTGAATGTGTCGTCCAGCGTTAGACGTCCGTCTTCCAGCGCCTCGAACACCATATTCAATGTCATCAGTTTCGACATAGAAGCAGGCGGCATTGGCGTGTCAGCATTTTTTGACAACAAAACGGTGCCGGTGTTGGAATCAATCACCAACGCAGCCCGCGCCGCTGTTTCGAATGCCATCGCTGGCTGCACCAGCAGTGCCGCCAACAAAAATATAACCCCACGGAAATTCATAGCCGACTCCTTTATCTAAGCGGAATGGCGTCTTTGTAACCGAGTTGTTGTACCGTGCTCAACATAATTTCGAGGCCTTCTGGCGAAGTAACTGGACCTGCGATAATCCGGTACAGTGTCTTGTCGCCCGATTTGCTTTCGCGAATCTCAGCACTTAGGCCCGCGGTTTCCAGTTTTGTGACCAAATCATTGGCGCGGCGCGTGCTTTCCATCGTCGCTACCTGAACGAACATTTGTGATGGATCGGCGGGTGCGCTTACCGGTGCGACGGGCGCTTCGAGTTCTACCGCAGCTTCAACTGGCGGTAATGTCGTTTCTTCGACGGATGGCGTGGTTGTCGCATCGGGCGGCGTTGGAGCCTCCGGTGCAGGCGGGGCAATCAGCACCGCACCGGGCGTTTCCACAACAAGCGTATTTGCTATGTCCGGCGCGGATACGCTGCTTGGCCGTCTCAGTGGTACTGTCATCGGTTGCGGCACAGCCGAGCGGGTTGATTCAACCTCGACCTCGACGCGGCGCAAGGCGACGATAAATAATTCTGAAGGCGTTCCTGCAACCATACCAAGTGCGGCGGCGGCATCTGCCGACATTTCGATCTGTGGTCCGGCAAAATCGCGTTCGCGGCGATAAAGTGCGGCAATCACGGTTTTATCGGTTTCTGCATTTGTGATCCGAACCCGCTCGGGCGTTTCAATATTCGGATAGGCAATCCAGACACCCCCGAAAGTTGGGCGTCCATCCCATAGGCCATTGTCTGTAATACTAAAAGCTTCGGGGGCAATAACGTCAGTTTCAATGGTTTCGATAATAATATCGTCGCCCGGGAATTCCGATTCAGTGGCTGTTCCACCACCTTCACCGCAACCGACCAACGCAAACACGAACATAATTACTAGTTTTGGAATGAATTTTCCGATTCCCGTATCTATCATTTTTCCCCCGACACCAGTGCCTAAATGGGCATTCTGGGACTGCTCGCTTCGATATGTGCCACCTTGGATGGTCTTAGCCACTACATACACGGGTTTCGCGCATTTGGAAAGTACAACAAATTACAAATCTCCCTGTGGACCTTCGCAATAAGGTTCGCTAAAAGACCCCTCGCCGGAGGAGTGGCAGAGTGGTCGAATGCACTGGTCTTGAAAACCAGCGAAGGTGTAAGTCTTCCGTGGGTTCGAATCCCACCTCCTCCGCCACTTGCCCAAATTGAAACGCGGATGTGCCCCGATACGGGGGTGATTTTCTTTATGTTTCAAAGGGGTTTAGGTCTGGCGACCGAACCCGCGAGAATGGC
>CAZYMT010000050.1:0-17575 GCA_964649035.1 uncultured Rhodobacterales bacterium | reverse complement strand
GCGGTGAAGGTGACGACACGCTTTACGGTGGGTTGGGGCGCGATACGTTAATCGGTGGTGCTGGTAACGACACCATGTCGGGCAACAATGGCAATGACACACTTGTTGGTGGCGATGGCAACGACACTATGTCCGGAAATAACGGCAAAGACGTGCTGAACGGCGAAGATGGCAATGACGATCTAAGCGGCAACAAGGGTAATGATATTGTAAGCGGCGGTGATGGCGAGGATACCATTTCCGGTGGTGCTGGTGGTGACACTCTGCTTGGTGGCAATGGCCATGACACAATCGAAGGCGGGGCAAATAATGACCTGCTGAAAGGTGGCGCAGACGATGATATTCTTTTTGGTCAGGGTGGCGACGACAAATTGCGTGGCGGCACAGGCAACGATCTCCTCGTTGGTGGTTTTGGCGACGATATTCTCATTGGTGGCGCTGACTCTGATACATTTGCGTTTGCCCCGAATGGCGATTCTGATGTTATCCAGGACTTCGAAGACGGAGTTGATTTCATCGTTCTTACAGCATTCGGTTTCACTAATGCTGCAGATGCCCTTACGCATTTTTTCGAAGTCGGATCCGGGTCCGACGACGTGGTCCGGTTTAAATTTGCCGGCACCAAAGTCAAAATCTTTGGCGTGGATTTAGGGGATATCGATGCCTCTGATTTGATTATCTAATACCCGTTTGAAATAAATTTCGGGTGGTGGCGCTAAACGCGATCACCCGAACTACTATCGAACATATGCAGCAATGCAGGGTCACAGGCAAAGTAAAGCTTGTCGCCGGAATTATTTTCCGGTGGCAGATCGAATTTCGCGATGATCGGGCTATCATTGCCATCCAGCATATGAACCAAGGCATATTCGCCCAATTTTTCAACCAGTTCCAACTTACCATATACGAAAGCATCTGCCGCTGTGGTTGCGCGCATATGTTCTGGGCGAATGCCAATGGTAACGTTGCTTACGGCAATTTCACGTCCCGCGTCAAAACTGGTGCCATCTGTCAATGTTATGGTGCTGCCATTCGCTGTAGCTTCGAAAAAATTCATTTTTGGACTGCCAATGAAACCCGCAACGAATTTATTGCGCGGGGTATTGTAAAGCTCCATCGGGCTGCCAACCTGTTCAATCCGCCCAGCGTTTAGAACGACAATTTTGTCGGCTAAGGTTAGGGCTTCGACCTGATCATGGGTCACATAGATCATCGTGGCATCAAGACGTTCATGCAGTTTGGCGATCTCTAGACGGGTTTGCACACGCAAAGCCGCATCTAGGTTCGATAGTGGTTCATCAAACAGGAACACTTTGGGATCGCGCACAATCGCGCGACCGATGGCAACACGCTGGCGTTGGCCACCGGACAGGTTTTTCGGCGTGCGATCCAGATAATCGGTGATTTGCAAAATTTCTGCGGCAGCGCTGACGCGGCGCTTGATCTCGTCTTTTGCCGTTTTTGCCTGTTTCAGGCCAAACGCCATGTTGTCATAAACCGTCATATGCGGATAAAGCGCATAGGTCTGGAATACCATGGCTACACCACGTTTTGACGGTGCAACCTCGTTCATTTCCTGACCGTCAATTTCAATGGTTCCGCCGGAAATCTCCTCGAGCCCTGCGATCATGCGCAGCAAAGTGGACTTGCCACAACCCGACGGGCCAACGAAAACTACGAATTCTCCGTCGTCAATGTCGAGATTTACGCCGGACATCACCTCGACCGAGCCGTAGGATTTTTTGACGTTTGTCAGATGCAGTTTTGCCATGGTCTATTCCTATTCTATCGGTTGGTATTCGTAAGGGGGTATTGGTTTTCCAAAAGGGCGATCTGTTCAGTTAGCAAATTCACGAAGCTTGGAAATTGGTTGGGTAAATCCCCCCAAAGCTGTTCCGATTTCGCGAAACTGGTGCCGGACTTATCGGCGAAATGCGGGATCAACTCGGATTTTCCAGGATCAATATATTCGAACTTCACCATGCCCGCATGTTCATGTTGGGCAAAGACGTACCAACTGGCGATCGATTTAATCGCCAGGATCGGCGTGATGCCGATCTCGAAGCAATGCCTGACCGTTGATAGGATAAATATCCCCATTTTGGCGAAACCATCCATACAGATCCGTGCGATGTCATCAGCGATAAACGTATTGTGGAACCGCGATGTTATGGTGACAAGATATGCGTCAAGATCGAGCGGCATGTTATCGCCAAGGGCAGGTAGAACTTCCTCGTTTTCGAAGCGAGTGAAATGCCCCAAAATTTCCGGATCAGCCATTGCTTGATCGAACGTATCATACCCCGCCAGCGCACCAAGATATGCGATGCCGGTATGGCCACCATTCAGTACACGGATTTTTGTTTCCTCGAACGGATCAACGTCATCAACGATCTGGACCCCAACGTTATCGAGGGGTGGTTTAGCGGCGACGAAGTTATCCTCGACAATCCATTGAATGAAATCCTCCGCCAGGACGCTGGGGTCATTTGGTCGTGCAAACAGCGTGGCGATTTCGGTGGAAATGTCGGGGGTTGGGCGCGGGGTGATCCGGTCAACCATGGAACAGGGGAAGGATGCATTGCTCGCTACCCATCCAGCCAGTTGGGAGTCGCCGCAAGCAGCAAGATATTCGCGAAAATTTCGTTGCAACAATTTACCGTTTTGCCGCAGATTATCACAACAAAGAATGGTGATTTTTCCTGCTTGCTTAATGGCGCGACGTTTCAGACCAGCACGTAAATACGCGTAAATTGTATCTTTCGATCCGTCATTTATTTCAGCTTTGATAAGCGGATGGTCAACGTCCAAATTACCATCTTCAAGCATGTAGTAACCGCTTTCGGTTACCGTAATGGTGACGATTTTCACGTTTGGTTCAGATAACAACGTTTCGGCACCATCGGTATCCGACGACCAGTCGGCGAAGGCAATATGAGAACGAATTTGACGGTAATCGACTGTCCCGTCTGTCGAAATGGTTTTTAGGGCATATCCGTCACCATTGCGCATATTTTCCAGCAATGGGGCATCGGCTGCCCGTAAATTAACGGCAGCAATCCCCCAAGAAAGGTCGCCGGTTTGATCCATTAACTGATCAAAATACACTGCTTGATGTGCGCGGTGAAACGCGCCAAGTCCGACATGGACGACACCAATTGTGCAAGCCGCACGATCATAGCTGCTTTTGTGTAAGACGGAGGTAGTGGTGTGGTTCATTGCGTAAATCTTGTATTTGGCAGCATCAGATTAGCCGCACCAGTGGCGCGGTATTCGCTGGGGGTCATATTTTTCATCTTGGTGAAGTGGCGGTTGAAATTGGCGAGGTTGTTGAAGCCAACGTCGTAACAGATCGACGAGATCTTCTCCTCGGTTTCGAACAGTAATATGCAGGCTTGGCCGATACGGATACGGTTCACAAATTCGGTGAAACGATTGCCGGTGGAGGCCTGAAAATTGCGCGAAAAGCTGGTCTCGCTCATGCCGGCCATTTCCGCAGCTGCTGTCAAAGACAAGTCTTCTGAGTAATTATTGATAACATAATCAATAACTTCACCGATTTTTGTGTATTTTTTGTCAGTGGGTTTTTGGATAACTTTGGCATCTGACAGCACCATCTTATTTGGATGCTTGTTCAGTAGATCAAGCAGCGAAAGAAAGGCCAAAACCTGTTCAAAACCACGTGTTTCACGGATACGCTCAAAGGCCGGGCGCGAGATGGTCGGGTCGAAATCTACAAACTCCACACCCGATCTGGCCATTGCCAGCATCCCTTCGATTTCGCGGAATTCGGGGAAAGCTTGCTTGGCTTTCTCTAGGCTGCGCTGGTCGAACTGCACTGCCATATCGCGCAAGGACACGGGTTTTGTGCTCTTGGCGTCGCTTACCCAATTATGTGGCAAATGGGGGCCTGTCAGGAACAGGCTGCCGGGTTTGAATGCCCCGATATAGTCGCCAACAAAAGCCTTGCCACGTGTGGCGACCGTCAGGTGCAGTTCAAATTCATCATGGGCATGCCAACGGCACAGATCAGAGGGCCAGCCATGTTCTAGGTATCGTAATGTGCTGGTTGCACGATCCACGATTTCGATTTCTGGATGAAATGATGTCATCTTTGGAAACCTCCTAACCTTTATGGCTGTGTTTACCCTCATTTTACCGCACCGAAGGTCAAGCCTTGCACCAGCTGTTTTTGACACATCCAGCCGAACACCACGATTGGGGCGCAGGCCAGTGTCGATACAGCAGACAGCTTGGCATAAAATAACCCTTCAGGGCTAGAGAAGGACGCAACCAATGCCACCAAGGTGCCGGAATTGGCCGATGTCAGGTTGATGGACCAGAACGCCTCGTTCCAGCATAATACGATGCTTAGCAAGGCGGTTGAGGCGATTCCGCCCCACGATAGCGGCAACACAACTTGGGTGATTTCGGCGAATGTCGAGGCCCCGTCCATACGCGCAGCTTCCAGAATCTCTTTCGGGATTTCGCGGAAATAGGTGAACAGGATCCACATGATGATTGGCAGGTTGATCAGCGCATAGATGACCACCAATACGATCCGCGAATCCAGTAAACCAAGGCTTTGCGAGATCAGATAGATTGGCATCAACACACCGACGGCCGGCAACATTTTGGTTGATAGCATCCATAGCAGAATGTCTTTGGTGTGTTTCCCGGGGGAAAAGGCCATTGCATATGCGCTGGGAATGGCAATCAAAAGGGCCAATCCGGTGCCCCCAAAACTGGTGATAATCGAATTAAGTGCGTATTTGGTGTAATCTGTCCGATCGTTGATCAAAGAATAATTGTCCAACGTTGGTTCAAAAAACCAAAGCGGCGGGATGGCGATGGCCTGCAACTCGGTCTTAAAACTTGTCAGGACCATCCAGAAGATCGGAAAGAAAAACAAGAGTGCAACCAGCCATGAAAACACTGCTAGGAAGCGGTTTTGAAGTCTCTCTTTGGCTTTGTCTGTCATCATCTCTTACACCATCAAACTTTTGCCAACGAGGCGGACAAGGAAGAAGGCGACTATGTTTGCGAGTATGATCGCAAAGACCCCTCCGGCGGAAGCAACACCAACGTCGAATTGCAGCAAGGCTTGGCTGAATATCAGGAAGGCGAGGTTGGTACTGTCAAAACCCGGGCCACCCCCTGTGGTCACGAAAATCTCGGCGAATATCGACAGGTGGAAAATCATCTGGATCATGATGACCACTGAAATTGGACGTGCCAGATGTGGCAATGTCAGGTGGCGGAACTGTGCCCATGCACCCGCGCCGTCAAGTTGTGCGGCCTCCATCTGTTCGCGGTCCTTACTTTGCAGCGAGGTCATGAAAATTAGGATCGCAAAAGGAGTCCATTGCCAGCTGACGATAATAATTATTGAGAGCAATGGTAACGTTGCCAGCCAGTCAATGGGTTCAAACCCCAATCCGGTCGCGATAACTGCGAATAGGCCGTAGATTGGGTTCATCAGCATGTTTTTCCAAACCAGTGCGTTGACGGTTGGCATGATGAAGAAGGGTGAAATCAACATGATCCGGACGATGCCGCGGCCAAAGAATGGGCGGTCAATCAGGATGGCGATGGCAAGGCCGAGCAAAACGGAGATCGCCAGAATTGAGCCAACGAGGATCAGAGTGTTGATAAGGGCGGGAAAGAATGCAGGGTCGGTCCAGAAGAATTCGTAATTCGCAAGACCGACGAAACCCGTGCGTTCAGGATATAACAGGTTATAACGAATGGTGGAGAAATAGACCGTCATACTAAGGGGAACGATCATCCACAGAAGCAAAACAATAATGCTGGGTGCTTGCAGCCATCTAACCAATGTCTTGTTCATCTGTGATCTCCGGGGTTTTGGTGGAAGCGCCAAGGGCACGCGACATGCCCTTGGCATTTTGGTCTAAGAACGCGCGGGTTCGTAACCGCGCGCGAGGAGGATAGACCTAGTAGTAACCAGCCTTACGCATTTCGCGGTCTGCGGCTTTTTGCGCAGCTTCCAAGGCTTCTTCCACAGTGATGTTACCAGCAAGTGCTGCGCTCATCTGTTGGCCGACAGCGATACCAATTGCCTGAAATTCAGGAATGGCTGCAAACTGAACACCAACATATGGGGTTGGGTTTTGCGTGCTGTTTGCCGGATCAGCGGACATGATGGCTTTCAATTCAGCTTCTGCGAAAACGGCCGCGTCAGTGAAGTTGGAGTTTGCATATGTGCTTGCCCGTGTACCTGTTGGAACAGATGCCCAGCCGTTTGCGTCAGCTACAAGTTCAATATATTCCTTGGAGGTTGCCCAAGCGATGAACTTTTGTGCGTCTTCGGTCTGTTGTGATCCCGCTGGAACCGCCAATGCCCAAGCCCACAACCAGTTTGCGCCACGATTTGTGACAGCAACCGGGGATTGTGCGAATGCAACATCTGCTGCAACTTTTGACTGGTCTGGGTCTGTGACGAAGGATGCAGCGATAGTCGCATCAATCCACATGCCACATTTGCCTTCGTTAAACAGCGCCAAAATTTCGTTGAAGCTGTTGGAAGACGATCCTGGAGGGCCATAGTTGGTCATCAGATCGACGTAGAAAGTCACGGCATGTTCCCATGCAGCACTATCCAATTGTGGATGCCACTCTTCGTCAAACCAGCGAGCGCCGAACGAATTTGCCATTGTGGACAAGAACGCCATGTTGTCGCCCCAGCCTGGTTTTCCACGCAGACAGATGCCGTAAACGCCGTTTTCTTTGTCAGTCATGGCCGCAGCGGCGTCCTGAATGTGACCCCAAGTCGGGTTATCCGGCATAGTCATGCCTGCAGCATCCAGCAAATCTTTGCGATACATGATCATCGAGCTTTCGTCGTAGAAAGGTGCTGCATAAAGGTTACCTTCATAGGATAGACCGTCACGCATTGCTGGCAAAATATCTTCAACGTCGTAAGCTGCGTCAAATTCCAATGCTTCCAACCAGCCGCGCTGGCCCCAGATTGGCGCTTCATACATACCGATAGTCATAACGTCGAACTGACCACCCTTGGTGGAAATGTCTGTGGTTACGCGCTGACGAAGAACAGCTTCTTCAAGTACCAACCAGTTCAATGTGATGCCTGGATTTGCTTCTTCAAAAGCACCGGACAGTTTTTGCATTTCGATCATGTGACCGTTATTAACTGTCGCAATTGTCAATTCGCCCGCGCTCAACGCTGTCGCACAGGACAGGCTAGCGGCCAAACCGACAACGGTTTTCGTTAGATTTTTCATGATTCTCTCCCAGAAAGATGTGGCTGGTTCGCCCAACCTGCCTTTACGCTAGGGCGCATCGTCGCACTTGCGCCAATAGGTAACGACTAAGTTCTGATACAAAACGGCGGTAAAAACGAAAAAATTTTAAATTTGGCGAAATTATGTATTGGTTTTACTGTTTTTTGATGGCTTGATCTTTGGATATCCCCCATCAAAAAATGCGGTGCTGCTAAAACCCACAAAAATCCGCAACGCTTGTCATATCTAACCGAGAGAAGTCCTGATCCCCAAACTTCGGCACCAGATTGGCCTTAGCCAATAGCAGGTTTTCCTCCAAGACATCCACAATTTCAAACTGTTCGCTTTGAAGAGAATTCCACTTGTAGAACGCGCAATTTATGCGGGTTTGTGCGACTGGGTCGGTTGCTGCAACTGGCAATATAATGATATCTGCGTCAAGCATCGTGTTCAGATATTCGTCAATATCACTTTCACGAATGGTCGTTCCAATATGAACCCAATGGAAGTTTTTTTGAAGAAAAGGTGTGCCCAGAACAAATGGGTATGGATTTACAAACCCAATGGTTTGGATTTTTGTATCGCTACCAAGCCCCAGCCCAAGGTTGGTTAAGCGCGACGAAACTTCGTTGATGCCCTTAATATATTTAACGTTCCAATTTTCAAAAACGGGAAGCATCAGTCGGTTTCTTGTAGCGGTCGCATATGACATTGTTATCGCGGCATCTTTCCAATCAGAACTTTTTACATACACGCCAGTGCTATTAATCTTGGCCATAGATGCCCCAAAAAAAACATTGAATGACAGAAGGCCGTTATTGGTGACGATCGAAGCCCTGGTCTCCGAGTAATCGGCATTACCATTTTGTTTATTAGATGAAATACTATTCTGCGCGACTCGATCCAGCGACGAGATATTAAAAAATACAGTTAGAAAAACAATCATCGCAACTAAATGTGTGATGATGCCGCCACGGGAGCGAAATGTTGCGTTGTTTTCGCCCGCATTCCAAAATCCGACGATGAATATAACTAGAAGGTAGAAAAAGGCCGGGTGGTTGAAATCGCCTGCTGAAGCTAAGGCGGTGGCAAACATAATTATTGTGTCAAAAGCGAGTGTACGGAAATTTAGGTGTTTTGTTATGGTTCCAACAGAATCCTGGACACTGTTGGAAGTTGAAATTGATGTAATTGCGGACCAATTCAGGTTGCCCCGAACAATCTGCAGCAAAATTATCGCCCCCCCTACCATTAGAATATTTATATCACTAAATACTCCGCCAGATGATTTTGCGGCGACAGCTTGCATTATATCTTCATAATATCCGCCGTATGAATATCCTGTGGCCATTACGCCCATGAAAATTAAGGAACTGACGGAAAGTCCGGTAACTATGTAGGCAAGTAATTGTGTCCGCGAAAAAAACAACATTGGCGCTAGGCATACAAATCCGGAACCCACGAAAAACGAGATTTTGTAATTGAACGACACTGAAATACATATCGACATTATTGCAGCCAAATAGACGGCGTTCCACGTGCCTTCCCTTTTTGTCCCCCATGGGATCAGACCCGCTATTTGCAATATCAGAACTGCCCAAAGATGGTTGTTATGCAGTCCATACCAGTTTGGCATTTGTGCGTGTAGAACATCGATATCTCGGGCTTGAAACGTAAATGTCAGTACAATCAGCAACATCCAAAAGGGTAAGCGGTGGTCGCGTTCTTGGCCAAACCGGATTAGGAAAAATAGCGCCACGATAAATATATCGAAAATAACAGAGCTTAGTAAAACGCTGTCCAGAGGTGAGAATAGGTCAGGGAAATACCCCGCGACCGAAAAAGCCCAATAGTTCAAATAGTGATATATTATGCCAAATGGGGATCGGAAAGTTTCGTGTAGAACCTCGCCCGTTGCCAACGCATATGCAGAATTTAAAGGGATGAAAAAGTCGTGTAAGTTTCCGTAGGTTGGAAATGTATCGCCTTGAAAACATCTGATCAGAACGCCTAAAAACCAAAAAAAGGCAATTGCGGACACGGCATTGAGAATAGTTTTTGACGGTAAGTTTAAATCAGACATTTCTATTTAGGTTCCAAATATATTTAAAAGTTCGTTTTACCAATTTAATCTTGTTTTGAAAACTCCCTCCTCCGCCTTTTGCTTCGCCGTGCTTTCGGTCTGCAAAGACAACCGGAATAGTCAGAATTTTTGCTCCGGCCTTTTGCGCGCGATATAGGAGAAATAGATCGAGTGAAAAATCATCAGGCGCGCCGCTCAAAAGGTGGTTTTCGTAAAATTTCCGTGAGAAAATTTTGGGTTGGGCGTTAATGTCGTTCAGATTAGTTTTGATCAATAATAAGGTTACGATTTGCATGCCGAACGTAAACGCAGTGTCCAGCAATGGCCGGTTTTGTCGGTGGCCTTTGATTATAGTTTCGGGGTGTTTTGATGCGGTATATGCGTCGAACCCGATAAAAACATCTTTCAAATCCGTCTGCATATCCGCATGAGTCCACGCGATGACTGGTGCTCGTGCAAGCCCCACACCGTGCATTATATCATAGCCATACCCGCGTTTGGTTTGCATCTGTTCTACGATGACATTCAGCAGCGCAAGTTCGGAAATTTTCTGTTTGAGGGCGTCGAGTGTTCCGTCACTTGACCCCCCATCGACAAAGATAAGCTCGACATTAACGGGACTATCTTCACAAAGCTCAGCAAAGCGTTCCAAGACAAGGACAACGTTTTCGCACTCGTTAAAGCACGGGATGACGAGCGACAAATCTGGTTCAGAGGTGGGCGTCTTTATCGACATACTCGCTCCAATACTCATATTTATTCTGGAACTCCTCATAGTCTTGAGGGGTTCCCCAGCAATGATAGGTTACGTCATGATACCCAACCTTAAGTCCGTCATCTATACAATATTGTAACACTCGATCAACCAAATGCTTTTCCTGAAGCGTCTCGCCCTCCCAAATCATCTGTTCTAAATATTTAAGAAAATCACTTGCGCGTTTGAACCAGAACATACCGGTTGTCGCGTGATCGTTCATGAAATCGTCGCCAAGGGTTTTCTTGATCGAAATTCGCGCGATGTGTTTGCCGTTTTCTTCCAATTCGGCCCAACTATGTGCGTTCGGGTTCCGCTGGATATTCTGGTCACCCGAGTGGCTAATCATTATGACCTCGGATTCCAGTTTCTTACGTTCGAATTCCTTTAAATCAATATCGATGCCATTGTCACATGCGCCGATGAATAGTTCTTCGTCGCTTTTCAGGAAATCGCGCGCCAATAGGCAAGCGAAAGCTTGATCCAATAGCACGTGGTCATGGATGAAAACCGTTTCAGGAAAGGCCGAGAGGATTGTCGCTTCGGTTCCGTTGGTCGCATGGAAATCGCGGTTAACGCATACTATTTTGTTGGCAGGGTTGGATGAGTCGGGAATATCTTTGATCGCGCAAAGAACCATGGGCAGGGTCGTGCCGGTATGCCTGTCATATGTCGGGATACAGGGCTTATTTATTGTATAGCCTGCATCGCTAAATCGCGTGCCAAACCCGCCCATAGGAACCAAGATAATCATGAGTTAGCACCTGATTTTGCTGTTCGAATGGTATCGATCCAATACTTATAATCTTCTAGGTCTTCGGGCGTACCCCACTGACAGAATTTTGTGACGTTGGTCGGGCACCAGACATCCAAACCATCCTTGACCATAAAATTATAGGGTAAGCTTGAATAATATTCACCGTTTATCTCAAGATCCGACTCAACCATCTGTGTATAATACTTCTTCATCAACGCGCCGGTTCGGAAATAATATGCACCGGGTGAGTGGCGAGATTTTGTTTTGTCTTCGGTCCACGAAAATTTCTCTCTTATCTCGATCAGATTGTCATTTTCATCAACTTTGCACGACGCATATACGTTCTTTGACGGGATGAGATGTGGGTGAAACCCAGTGTAGCATGGGACTGCCCCGTCGCTGTTACGCTCTTTGGCCTCGGCCATAAAAGCGGGTAAATCCCAATGCATGTAATAATCGCAATAGGAAATCAGGGTTGGCGCCGTGTCATCAAAATCGTCGGCTTTGCGCAATATGTCGTAAACTGGCCCTTTTTTAACCCAATCGGAAATGCCTAAAATACGTGCGTCGGGGGCAATACGTTCTAGGGTTTCGCGGTAATAGTCCAGCGTATCCAAATGTTCCTGACGGCAAATAAACGTTAGTTGCGTATCAGGCGCTGACAGCATTCGTGTAACCCATTCAATAATCGGGACGCCGTGGACCTCGATGAACGGTTTTAGGCGCTTGTATCCTGCGGCTTTGAACCGCGATCCGTTACCCGTCATTGGAATGATAATTTGCATTCTTGCTCTCTATTTATGGAATGGGTATTGGGCGTCAAGATATGTCACGAGCTCCGGTGGGGTGGGTTGCCCCCAAAGATCAGGGCGTTTCGTGCAGACCGCGTCAATGTCAAAACCCTCGCACTTGGTTTGGAATTCTGCGATCCGGTTTAGCGAATGCCCCTGAAGTTCTGGCGAAACGAGGCATAGTTTGAAACTGGCGGCCCGCAATTGTGTTACCTTGTCACTATCCAGCGGAAGTTCGGTAAAGCAGTCGATCCATACCCATTTGGCCCTCCCAGTAAACGCCAACGCATATTCGATGGGTTCACGCTCTGAAAAGCGTACAGCTAAGTTTTCAACGCCAAAACCATGGATGTTCTTGTTCTTTGCATGTTCGGAATAGATTGCAAAAAATGGCATGGAAAGATCGAGGAAAAACCAGTTCTGTATGTCAAATTCTTGCATCATCTGGATGCAGGACTGTTCGACACCTTCGGTTTTTACATTCAGGATCAGCGGACCTGTATGGCGCCACTTCCCCAAAAATTCCCTAAGGGTTTCGGGGGGATTTGTATGGTGAGCGAACGGATCATGGTGCAGCACCAGCGTATCATTATGATACCGAATATCAATTTCGGCACCATTTTCCGTAGGTACATGCGCAAGCTGCGCGATAGTGTTGATCCGGTGATTAATAAACTGCACTATTTTGTAATCCCCATGCGATATTTTTCAGAATCCATATTGCGTAGGAAAGCGGTGTCAGATTTTTCTAGAAAGCGCAGTGTAAGGCCCAGTTTTTGGGCGCTTCGATGGATATAAGCATATGCCGCCAGTGTCTCCTTGGAGGCATCAGTATCGCTCAAATCATTATGTGGATCGGTATAGATTGCTTGGTCCGGAAATAGGATATGATCCTCCATATATGCCGGATTGAAAATATCTTCATCCTCGACGGAGAAATCATCAATCAGGCTTAGCCTGTCGCGAATTTTACGGTTCACCGCTTCGTGCAAATCCCTTACGTCGTCAGCCTTTGGCCCGCAAACGATTATCCCGTGGTTTTGCAAAAAGAACAGCGTCGTATCCGGCGTGGAACTTACCGCAAGCGATAGTGCGCGACCGGGGCTGCAATAGGGTATCCATTTGGCGTCCGGAAACAGGTCATGAAGCATATCGTGACCTTCAACCGAGCAGTTCAAAACATTTGCGTAAACCGAATGTGTGTGAACGACGTAACGCGCCAGGGCTGCATGAAACCCTGTTTCCATGGATGGTCGAACAGATATATTATCCGTACTTTGCTTTAACTTTTCGGCGAAATCGGCTTCGTCTTTAGCATCTATTAGATGTTGCTTAACCTTGGCGGTGTTGACCAGCACATATCCGGCATCTTCAGTCAGGCCTTTTAGGGTTGTGCCCGATGCCTTCACGGCCATTATCCCGTCTGAAAATTTTACCGAAGTATTGCCGCCGCCGCCTTGAACATAGGCCGCGCTCTGCCCGACGGATTGGGACAGTCTAACGAAATTTGTCAGTTCATCTTGCTTTGTCACGGTCACTCACCTCGTAAATACAATAAATGATAATAAATGCGACGGCACCCATCAGACCCCGCGGCCAAACCCCTTGTGTTACGCCGATTTCTTGCAACCTAGAGGAAAAATAATCGGAAAGGTTTTTGCAATCAGCGTCGGTGCAGTTTCCGCGTAGCGTTATAATCTGTGACTCGGTATCTTTGTAGGAATGCTCAATTGCGATTCCAGAGAAACTTTCTAGCAACGCAATTGCAGGTTCGATGCCAAACGAATTTTTCAATGTGATTTCATAATAAACGTCAATGTTTTCTGACGAATCCCCGACGTTTTCAATTTTTTCTACAGATATCGGCTTCAGGATCAAATCTGCAAAAATAGTTTGCGTGTCGATAAAGTTTTGACTGTCGGAATGCCGCTTTTGTACCTGTTGGTGAATCTCGTCAATCGTGTATTTGCGCTTTTCCAGATCACGGCAAATCTTCCAGTGAAGCGCGAGATAGGGATCGGGGACAACGGAAATCTTGAAATCAAAAAGCTCTCGCTGGTGCGAAATATAGAAAGGGTGTAGCCCTTCTAGCAGAATGATACGTTTAGGGAAAACAAGCTTTTCGTCGGAAAAAGTGCCGGTGTCATGATCGTATATCTGGCGCCTCACGATGTTAAGTGCCCGTAGGCTTCGCAGCGTTTCAACCTCCCGATGCAGGTTGTTTGCCTTTGGGTCCAGATGGGTAAACTCATCCCACTGCTGATCCCCGCGTTGCCATTTATGCCGATCATCCCCGCGCAGAATTGTGACGTTTTTCGGATTGAATATTTCGTTAATGCAACTCGTAAGAGAGCTTTTTCCAACGCCGGAGTTTCCGCCGATGCCGACCAGCAAGGGCGTGCCTGTAATCTTATGTTCCCTAAACCTTTTGATGCCGCGCAAATAAATTTGCAAACACATCAGCAACAATGAGGTTTGTAATGCCGTAAATGCCAGATCATTCAACAGGGCGGCATCGTAATTCATAGATTCCAGCGCCGCATATACGTCGAAATTTAGTGCTGCTGCATTTGGCAACACGCCAAAGAAATCTAAAAACCCCGAGTCCTTTTCGAAAAGAAAATACACAAAATACAAGAATTGAACGAGGAAAAACAGGATTGTGGTACTGTTCTTTTCACGGGCAAAAAAGAATGCAAACGCTGGCATGATCCAGAAATACCAACCATACATTGGTGGAATGAAAACAAGGATTACGCAAAAGGTAAATCCCATGAAGATTACAAGTAGGTCACGATTTCCCAACCCGGATCGCGCCCCCAGTCCAATCACTGAAAGCCAGCAAGCCGGTACAATGTAGAATTTTGCTTCACGAAAAGAAAAGTATGAAAGGAATACCTTTTTCTGCTCGTCATTAAATAACACTGCGTTCAGAAAGCTGACATTGGTCAGGTATGCGCTATTTATCAGAAGAAATGTCCCGAATATTGCTCCGCAGAATATTAGGAAGTTTCGGTCCCAATATTCTTTTTTGTGTAAGAAAATCAGGAATAGCGGGAACACCAACGCAACATTTGTTTTGGTCGCAAGTGCCACCCCGAACATTACGCCAGCGAGCAACACTTGATGGCGAAAAAGTGCAAACAGGGATAACGTCAAAAAACAAATGGGAATGGCGTCTAATTGCCCATGAATATAGCAAATATATATGACCACCGGCGAGAACCAGTACAGCCACAAAAGCCGCATTATTGCCTGACCGCTGAGCCATGAACGCAACACAAAATAAATGGTCGTGTCGCAGGCTAGCAATATTAGGCGGATCGCCAGCAGATTTAGAACGGTAATCCCGCCATCAATGTTGAACCAAACCTGCGCGATCGACAAAATATAGAGCATACCCGCCGGATACGGGAACGCTTCGGGGCGCCCTAGTTCGGTGAAATGCTCATAGGGGTTACTACCGGCGCTTTGGGTGAAATAGCTAACGAACGGAATGAAATATTCTAACAGGAAGGGCGACGCGAAAATCGTACCAATCACGATCTTCAGTATTAGCCCAACAAAAAACATCTGCTTTTCGGGGCCTCGAAATGGCCTAACCTGCGAGGTAGCGTTGTTCGAACGAAACCAGGATAAATGTTGATCAGAGTTCATTTAGAAAACACCCAAAATTTTGTCCCCAAAAAGTTCATAATTGTCGTCAATATAATAACAAAAATGTTGCCAAATTCGGGTGGGATTTGCAACTTTTCGACCAACATCCAAAAAAAGCCTAAGCCAGCTAGTAGTGATATAGAATAAAGCGAAATATAGGTAATTGCGGCCGAATGCCCCTTGTCAGATGCGTCATATGTCCAAGTTTTGTTTAAATAATACCCCAAAATTGCACCCGTCGCAAACCCGACAATAGTTGCAAGCAGATAATTTACACCAAATACATTCAGTAAAAGCAAAAACACCGCGTAATTAAGGACCGTAGATATTCCGCCTACGACCACAAAACGGGAAAATTGTTTTCCAGCTATATGAAGTCTGTTATCTGCCAAGTTTCTATCCCTATAGCCTGCGCGCCAGCGATGTCTTTTGCCTTACTATCACCGATCATCACGACTTTGTCTTCTGATAAATTCAACTTCCTTAATCCCGCCTCGAACATTCTTCTATCAGGTTTTTCGCATCCAATTTCCTCGGAAGATACCATAAAATCAACGAATTCAATCATGCCCAATCCCTCGAGCTTATCGACCTGATAGCGCGCTTGCATATCCGTTAATGCGCAAATTGATCGCCCGGTTTTGTGAAACCGCTTAAGCAAATCGATGAGTGGGGAATTCGGGACCATGTTTGCAACCAAATTGGCCCAATACTGCCCCTCGTAATTCCGTGCGAGCTGATAGGGAGCGGGTCGTTCATATGCCTCAAAAACAGCTTGTAACGCTAAAAACCGAGACCGGGTAGCGCCAGATCCATTATGGGTTGCCGTCACACTGTTACGCGCTTGCCGGTAATCGATTTTGAATTTTTCTACGGACACATTAATTGCGCCATCCGCAACAATATCCAGCGCGAGTTTGTCTATGGCGATGTCATGTGCCGCGTCATAATTGTATAAAGTGTTGTCGATATCTAACAAGATCCCGTCAAAGTTCGTAAGCATTTGAAAGTTCATTGCACATATTCTTTGGTCGGGTTCCGTCATCTGACGAATGGGAACGGGTTAATCTTGGGGTTGAAGCTGATAATCTTCAACAATTCAGCCATATTACCCGCTAGCCAAGCATCGTTGCAAGTATCATGTTTCTACTAAAAATGACGCGAAAGGATGTAACGCAAGTTTATTTGTGCATGCATCTCATATGGTTGACGCCCGAAGGTTTGTGTGTCCAACTTAGCCCATGACACTGCTCATAGACATCAAAGCTTTCCTCGTTAGTGCCCGCATGGGTGGCCTTTCGGCGGCTGCCCGTGAGATAAATACAACCCCGTCCGTCATCACCAAACGCGTGAATAGGCTTGAGGCGGAGGTTGGCGCGAAACTGTTTAACCGCTCCACCCGAAGCCTAACATTGACGCCCGAGGGGGAACGGCTGCGGCCGCAATTGCAAGTTTTGGTCGCGGAATTAGAAGAAACCCTCGCTAATTCCCGCAAATCTGGTCGTGAGCTGCGCGGGGCTGTTCGGTTGCGGGCGCCGACCACCGTTGGGTCACTATATGTCAGCAAATCCATAGCGCGATTTCAAACACTACATCCTGACGTAACAGTCGATTTCATGTTGATGGATAGACAGGTTAACCCGCTGGAGGAAGGGTTGGATATTTCGCTTGGGGCTTCGCCACAGTCTTTTGCTGGCGTCGATGAAACCCCGTTATGTCCCTATCCGCGCGTGTTGGTGGCAACGCCGGACTATCTGGCAAATAGTGGTTTGCTGGAAAATCCGACCGACATCGCGAAACACGAATGTTTAGCCTATGTTCCTGCCGGAAGTTCTTGGACTTTTACCGGCACAGGTGGTGCTATTACCGTAGATATTCGCGCACGCTACACCGTGAATGACAGTCGCATTCTGTTAGATGCAGCGCATGAAGGGTTGGGTTTAACGGTGTTACCGGAATTTCTTGCCCGGGCGGGTTTGAAGGACGGTAGCCTTCGGTTGCTTTTACCCAAATTTCCGCTTGCGCCGATTTGGTTTAAGGCGATGGTCCCGCGCCACAAGGCCCGAAAACCAGAAGTAGCGGCGCTCCTTAAGCATCTTCGGCATGATTTTGAATCGCCGCCTTGGGCGAATTGAGTTGGTTTTACACCCTAAATATCGCTGACTGGATCGCGGTCAAGTTTTCGCAAAGCGCTCGTTTCGCGACAATAGCTTTCGACCGGTATCGTCAAGTTATTGAGCATAGTTTGATTTTTTCCAAATAGGCGAATTT
>CAZYMT010000049.1:0-17829 GCA_964649035.1 uncultured Rhodobacterales bacterium | reverse complement strand
GCTGGATACCGCAACGACCTCGCGGTTTGCCGAGATCGTTCAGGATCACGTTTCCAGCGGCGGCATGGCCCTGATTGCCACACATATCGACATGGCTGCCAGCAGTGAATTGCATCTAACGGCCCCTGAAATCAAAACCTCGACCGATCCATTCCTGTCGGAGGACTGGACATGATGGCGCTGCTAAACCGCGAACTTCGCCTTGCTTTGCGATCGGGTGGCGGCACTGGACTCGGCCTCGCGTTTTTCCTGATTGTGATCATCCTGATCCCTTTTGGCGTCGGCCCAGAACCCGCGCTATTGGCCAAAATCGCGCCGGGTATCTTGTGGATTGCGGCATTGCTTTCATGCCTGTTATCCCTCGACCGCCTGTTCCAAGCTGATTTCGAAGACGGAACCCTAGACATCTTAACCATCTCGCCGATCCCACTGGAGGGGCTGGTCGCGATCAAAGCCCTCGCACATTGGTTAACAACCGGTCTGCCACTGGTCATCGCCGCCCCGGTTCTGGCCCTAACCCTGAACCTGCCCGCCGACGCTTATTTATGGTTAATCGCCAGCCTCGCCATCGGCACCCCTGCCCTTAGCTTTCTTGGCACAATCGGCGCATCCCTGACGCTGGGCATCCGGCGCGGCGGGTTGTTATTGTCGCTACTAGTCCTGCCATTATACATCCCGACACTGATATTCGGGGCGCTAACAGTCACCGCCGCAGCCGAGGGCGCAGATGTCGGGCCAGCCTTTCAATTGCTCGCTGGAATAACACTGCTCTCGCTAGCCCTTTCGCCGTTCACCGCCGCCGCCGCATTGCGGATGCATTTACGCTAAAAACTAGTGTTTTAGAAAGCTCAACTTAGCCTGCAGTTGAATGTGTTCAACATATTCCGAAACGCTCCAACCGTTGATATTTATCAGCTGATCCCAACTTTGAAATGACAGTGACAGGCACAGCAAATCTGTCGCAATTTCGATATCCCATTCATCCGCCAATTCTCCTTCATCCGCCAGCATACGGATCGCAGCTAGACAGCCATGGCGCGTAGCGGCCAACCGTTCTTCCCATGCAATCTGCATTTCAACGTCGGCTTCTCTAATGGCCAACACCGCCCGTGCCAGCCCTTGAATTTCCACAAAATGTGTACCGACAGCCGCAATATAGGCGTTCAGCCTCTCACGGCCAGTTGCGGCATTTCGCGAGGGTTCTAGCAACGCCTCAATGCCCAACACCTCATCAACATATCGCGTTGTGGCAATTAACAAATCGGTGCGCGCATCAAAATGTAGATACAGCGCCTGACGTGAAATGCCCGTCGCCTTGGCAATATCGGACATGCGCGTGCCTTGCCCTTGATTGCCCTCCATCAATTTCCATGTGGCTTCCAAAATGCGCGTGCGGGTATCTGTTTTGCTACTTGACATGGTGTAAAGTACTGTCTACTTGACAGGCTGTCAATTGACACCGTGTCAAGCAAAGGGAAAACAACATGAAACTGATAATATTTGGAGCGACCGGCACCTTGGGGCGTGTCCTCGTCAAACATGCAATCAAGGCGGGACATCAAGTAACCGCCTTTACCCGCAGCGGCGAATTCCCCCACCTTTCGCATGCAAACTTGTCGATCGTTCAAGGGGACGTTTTAGCGGCTAATGTGGTTGCGGCATCACTAAAAAACCAAGAGGCCGTGATTGTTGCGCTTGGCGCGGGGCGCAAGGGGCATGTGCGTACGGCGGGAACCCAAAACATTATTGCCGGAATGCGAGAGCACGGCGTTAAACGCCTGCTCGTTCAGTCAACATTGGGCGCGAATGATAGCAAAGAAAATCTAAATTTCTTCTGGAAAAACATCATGTTCGGTATGTTATTACGCCCGGCGATGGCAGATCACGAAACGCAGGAAGAAGCCGTTGGTACATCTGGTCTGGCATGGACTATCATGCGACCAGCGGCCTTCACCGATGGTCCGGCAACCGGTGCCTACAAACATGGCTTTGCGCATGATTCTGCTGCGAAACTGACACTTAAAATTTCGCGCGCAGACATCGCCGACTTTTTCATGGCGCAGCTTTCCAGTGACCGCTACCTGCACCAAACCCCCGCACTTTCATATTAAAGGAGGCAACTATGCAACAAAACTGGCTTACATATCTTACGGGGTTTTCAGCGATCTATTGTTGGCTGGTAGCCGGTGTATTTCTGGCATTCTCAGATTTCGTTATGAGGTCCCTGGGTGCAATCCCTCCTGCACAAGGGATCGTGGCAATGCAGTCTATCAACATATTGGTCTTTCGCTCGATATTTGCGGTCGGACTAATTGGTCTTTCGCTCCTTAGTGTTCTATTTTTAACTCTTGACCTATTCCACGGACAGCTAACCGCACGGTCCATCGCCGCAATAATATATTTAGGGGGCGTCGCGCTGGTGACAGGGACAGGAAATATTCCGTTAAACGACGAACTGGCGGCGCTAGATCCGTCACTAATTTCCGCCCATAATTTTTGGGATAAATACCAGAAAGTCTGGGTGAATTGGAACCATGTGCGCACAGTCAGTTCGACTTTGGCCGCGGCACTACTGACATTCGCTACATTTCACACCACATGAACAAAATTCTCGAAACTGTGACCACATGACAATTGCACAGTTCCCCGCGACCCATTAGGACGTTCCTATGTCATTATGGGAATACGCCAATCCGGTCCGTTTTATGCGCCTTTCAGGCAGGGTATTGCCGTGGGTTGCAGGCTTGGCCGCAGCCACAATCCTGATCGGTTTGATCTGGGGTTTCTTTTTCACCCCGCCGGATGCCCGCCAAGGCCACATAATGAAAATCATGTTCATCCATGTGCCCGCCGCGATGATGGCGATCAATGCTTGGGGCATGATGTTTGTGACCTCGTTAATATGGTTAATTCGCCGCCACCATGTGTCCGCACTGGCCGCCCGCGCCGCTGCGCCCGTCGGGGCGATGTTCACCTTATTGGCGATCATCACCGGCGCGATCTGGGGTCAACCGACATGGGGAACCTATTGGGTTTGGGATCCGAGACTAACCTCGTTCATGGTGCTTTTCGTATTTTATCTAGGATACATGGCCCTATGGGAGGCCATTGACGAGCAAGATAAAGCCGCCGATTTGACGTCCGTATTGGCGATGGTAGGAACCGTTTTTGCTGTCTTGTCGCGCTACGCCGTTAATTTCTGGAACCAAGGCTTGCATCAAGGGGCGTCATTGTCGCTGGATGCAGAAAAACATGTTGCCGATGTTTTCTATCGCCCACTTATCTTTTCGATGGTTGGTTTTGGGCTGTTGTTCCTGACGCTGGTTTTGTTACGCACCCGAACTGAAATCCGCGCTCGCCGGATCACCGCATTGCAATCACGCGAGGGTGCATGATGGATCTTGGTAAAAACGCCCTGTCGATTTATGCGGCTTATGGAACAACCGTTTTGTTGTTTGCAGCCTTGATCCTTTTGTCAGTGCACCGCGCCCGCAAAACCACAGCAAAGCTGGCGGCGCTGGAGGCGAAACAAAATGCCTAAAATCCCGCTGCTCGCCCTGCTCCCGCCTGTGATTTTCATCAGCCTCGCCGGGTTGTTCTATTTTGGAATGATGCGAGATGACCCCAATTCACTGCCCAGCACAATGATAGGTCGTACTGTACCAGCGCTAACAGTTACACCACTGGGCGACCATGAAATGCCCACGGTCGAAGGGCTGCAAACCGGAGGCGTCACGCTGGTTAATTTCTGGGCCAGTTGGTGTGGTCCTTGCCGCGCCGAACATCCGAATTTGGAAGAAATGGCAGCAAACGGCATTCGGATTGTCGGCATTAATTATAAGGACCAGCCGGATAACGCGCTCGATTTCCTGGCCGATCTTGGCAATCCATTTTCCGAAATCGGTAGCGACAGAACAGGGCGCACCGGCATTGAATGGGGGGTTTATGGCGTGCCGGAAACCTTCGTTCTGGATAGTACGGGTCAGATTTTGTATCGCCAGCCCGGGCCAATTACCAAACGGGTGATGGAGGAGATAATTCTTCCGGCCATCGCCACAGCCGAATAATCTATGCGGTTACTGGCCATTTCAGGGAGCGCACGGAAAGCGTCAACTAACACCGTGTTGCTCCAGGAAGTTGCCAAACTGGCACCCGATGGTATTGAGATTGAGGTTTTTGCAGGTGTTGGTGATCTGCCTATTTTCTCTCCAGATAGAGAAGGAAAGAATACACCGCCTGAAATCCTGGCCCTTGCCACAAAAATTGCCCAAGCAGATGGCCTGATCATTTCAAGTCCCGAATATATCCATGCCATCCCTGGGGGATTGAAAAATGCTATCGACTGGATGGTTTCACGTGAAGAAATCATCGACAAACCAGTTGCACTTATTCATGCCTCACATGGCGGCGAGGATGTTTTGCGGTCTTTACGGTTGGTTTTGCACACTGTTACACAGCGGTTTGACGAAGATAATTTCGTTCGTTTTTTACTGAGATCAAAGACCCCTGATGAAATTCGCGTTTTTCTTGCAACTCAAGAAACACAAAACCAAATTTTTGATTTTCTGGGAAAGTTCAAATCTGCAATATCCACGGAATGAACGCGGTCTTGTCAGTTTGGACCAGTTTTCAGAACGCGGTCTCAAATTTAGTTATTCGCCCACGGCATCTTGCCGACGTGAAAACGGGCCAATACCTAGCCGCCCGAGCAAACCGGCGGTTTTTTGTGGTGTTTCCGCCTCGGCGTTTCGGATCACACCATCCACCGTCACAGAAGGCAAAGGGACCGCGCCTTTTGGCAACGGAACGTTCGCGGAAGAACGGGTTGCAACAATCTTTTGCCGGACCGAAGCAGGTTTATGCGGGACAACATTGTCGGCAACTTTACCTTTGATTAGTTTCAGTGCAGGGCGCTCTTTGGCAACTTGTGTTTTCCGCGCTTTTTGCGTTTTCGCCAATTCCGGATTCGCTGCACGCAGATCTATGGCACCAGTTCCACAGATATCCACTAATGCCTGAATTTCTGGCTGGTCAGGTAATTCACCATTTTCGATTTGGCGCGTTAGCCCTCGCTGAACCAAGGTTAAATCCATTTCAACACGTTGCATATCGCCAGCATATTTGACCTGCAGGCGGCGCAATATAACACATTCGAGCGAACGCTCTTCGATACCGCCATTGGCTGTCAGCGCATCGTCCAATGCGTCATCGACCCTGGCCAACGCAAGGTGGAGAGCATTTGGATCGGCGGGTTTTTCGATGGTCGCATAAGCCTCGGAAGGGCTAACAAGACCGGACAGGATGGGATTAACGAAAGCTGCGCCTTTGGCCCAATCTTCAGCAGAAATATCGGAAATTTCTTCCATCTGCGCCCAATTTTTGGAATTGCCACTCAAACAATCCTCAATCCATTTTTGCCAGAAACCCCAATCATGGGCATCTTCACTTAGATATTGTTTGAGAGAGGCATAATGATCCTGCAACACGACCGGAATTCCCGTGGACCAGAGCGGCAGGTCAGCAATTTTAAGAGGGTAGGAACCCCGTTCGATAAGTTCGGCATCCGCCGCAATTTCTTGCCAGAACACCTTTAAAACATCAATACTTTCAGCAGCTTGCGCACTGGAATGCGCGGCTAGTGCAGCATAAGCGGCATAGGTTGCTGTGTGTGTTGCGTTCATTGTTGTGATTGCGGCTTGGGCGATTTCGGCTGAAAAACCGGTGGCGAAGGATATGTCGGTTTGGGTGGTTTGAAGGGAGGCCGGATTTGCGGAAACGCGGGGTGCGGAGACAGTGGTTAGGGACATGAAGCAAGCGCGGAAAATGTGAAAGGCGAGTTCGATCACGACTTCCTTTTTGGCCGGATACCCATCGGCAGCGATAAGGGGGAACACGCGCAGAACCGCGCGGGTCGAGAGCGCCACAGCAACGCTACGCGGTTGATTATACAGCCATTTCTTAAAGCTATCTCTGTCAAAAATATCAGGCATGTAACCTCCCACTGGCACTGATTTGATACTATTTAGAATGCCCGCTTAGCCACGTAATTCATTCATGAATCAGACGTTAAGGGTGAGTCCTTAACAATTGCTTAAGCCTTAGGGTTGCATTAAAATTTCAACAATGCAATCTAAAGTTGTATTAAATTATTCATGGATACCCTGTATTACACGCATATATAATGCGTATAGCATCTGTATATAACGTGTATTGCACCTGTATATAATGCGTATATACAATTTTCCGAACATAGTGAACTTGGAACGCCGAAAGATGCGGTGCTTTGTACGAAGTGGATTTTGGGGAAAATTCAACGGTTAACAGCATCCGAACATTCTTTATCTATCTGGGTGGGGCAATATGTTTGCACTCTTGATTTTAGATAAGCAATGCTTACCTATATGTAGTTACCTCGGCTTATTTTCCCAAACAAGGAATTTTTATGACCAGAATATTTGCATTTATTTTAACCCTATCCTTCGCTACCGCTGCGGCTTCAGAAAAGTGTTTTCCGTTCTGCGATACATCAACGTGGAAAACGGCTGAAGTAAAATGTCTGGCCTTGTGCAGTGAATATTTTTGGGAAACGGCGAATGCGGCGGATGTCAGGGCGCTGATTGAACAGGGTCGCGATGTTAATGCTAAAAAAGATGGCTGGACGCCGTTACATTATGCCGCCCTGCTGGGGACGCCCGAATTTGTGAAAATATTGTTGGAAGCGGGCGCGGACATGACAGATACCGGACCATCAATGTCGGAAACACCGTTTCATACCGCTGCTGCAAATACGCAAAGCCGGTTTAGCGCGCTCATTCTTGGTGGATACAGGCCGGTAAACATCACGAAAGACCTTCAAACTGCGGCACTACAACGCGCGGCGGAGGCTTCGCCCGAGACGTTGCGCGTGATGTTGCAAGCGGGTTTCGATGTGGATTTTGAGGTGGAATGGGCTGCGCTTCATTACGCGGTATCAGCGCAGAATATCCCGGCGATCAATGCGTTGATAGAGGCAGGTGCCGACGTGAATGCAGGCAATGCCAGCGCACCGATACATATGGCCGCAGAGCTTGCCGATCCGGAAATTATCGAAATATTGCTGGGGGCTGGCGCTTCGGTTGATGCGGTTGATAATAGATATGGGCAAGCCCCGCTGGCCTATGTAATCCGTGAACATCGTCCAAGATTTGTTGACGATACCGCGGAACGCCTGACCTTGGACAGCGTGAATTTGCTTTTGCAAGCGGGTGCAAATCCGCATATTACCTTTGGCGAAAACTGCAATTCGTTGCTTGATTTGGCAATCCAGTCAGCCCCTACCATCAATCAATTCAATCGGGGGTATATTAACGGCTCCGTTGAGGATTCTCGTGAAATTGTGTCATTGTTGATCGAGGAAGGGCTTGATCCGGCAGCGACTTCCGCGATTGGGGATACACCGCTTCATCATGCGGCGGCGGGCAATGACATCGAAATACTGAAGATGCTGTTGCAAATCGGCGTGGATGTGAATGCCCGAAATGATGAGGGGAACACGCCGCTTCATATTGCAGCGGGTCTTAGGAGTGATTATCCCAGATATCTTCCGAATGGGGAGGCCGTGCGGTTGCTGTTAGAAGCAAGCGCAGAGGTTAATCCGGTAAATATCCTAGGGGAAATTCCGCTGCGTTCAGCAATTCGCGGGAATAGGTTCGCAAGGAGTGATATCTCGGAAGCTGTCCAGACATTATTGGATGCCGGGGCGGATGTAAAAAGCATTAGCAACGACGCATCAACCCCGCTTCATGATGCGGTCAGATATAACGAGTTGGAGCTGGTTCGGGCGATTTTGGCGCGTGGTGCAGATGTGAACGCGCAAGATAGCGAGGGCAGGACGCCGCTTCATGTCTCGCGGAGAAGTTGGGGATTTCAGAAAACCATTGCCGCTCTTTTGGTGAGCGCAGGGGCCGATGAAACAATTGCAGATATTGATGGTACGACAAATGAGGGGTTATTGCAGAGCGTTAGAGTTATGAAAGGCGCGAATGTTAGTGTGGAATATGTCGGGCGATGCCCCGAAAGTCTGGCGGGATGTGTATCCGTTGAGAAAAGCGGTCAAGATTGAGGCGAGCTTTGACTTTTGAATTCCCCTCAGACCGTTCACCCATATTACTATTCATAAAGGAATTATAATGACCAGAGTATTTGCACTGATCCTAGCCACCTTCGTAGCCAATTCAGCCGCCGCCGAGGGTTGTTTCCCATTTTGCGACACAAACACGTGGAAATCAGCGCGGTGCGTCGAAATTTGCACTGTGGAATTTTGGGATAATGCCACAATGGACGAGGTTCGTGAGGTGTTGGACAATAGCAAACTTGCTGATGCTCAGGATGGGCACCTTTGGCAACCAATCCATTTTGCCGTAACTTTTGGTACGGCTGAACAGGTTATTGCCCTGCTCGAAGCTGGCGCTAACCCCGATGGACATTCGCAGCAAACCAACAAAGAAAGCCCGCTTTTGATATTGCTAAGTCCGGATTTCAACGAGTTTCGCAATGTGATTTCCAGCAAGGATGCCCAAACCCGCGCTTTTATGGAAATTCGGTCGCAACAGATTTTTGGTCGGAACGTCGGGTCGTATTATTATCAGTTCGTTGTCAACGAGGCCGAAATACGTCGAATTACACCCATTGCTGCAGCGCTAATTTCTGCGGGTGCCGACGTAAATATTCCAGGGCTACAAAACCGAACGGCTATCATGAAAAGTGTTGGGAATGACGCTATGCAAGTTACAAAAATGTTGATTGAGGCAGGCGCTGACTTAACCGTCTTTGACGATATAGGAAATGCGGCCATTAATTATCTGTCCGCGCCTATCAACGACCCCGAAATGCTTCAGATTTTGATGAACGGGGGGGCAAATATCGACGCTGTTGATGCGTGGGGAAATACAGCTTTGCACGATGCTGTTAGGCGGGGAAGTTTCCGTCAATATAGCACAGCGAAAATGCTAATTGCTGCGGGCGCCAATATAAACATCGTAAATAATAAGGGTGATACACCTTTAACTTATTTGCTGGATTCATTGGTTCGGCGATTTGCTAACGACATTGACCGCGCCATCGATAAGGATCGCATAAGCGTCGAGTTGGCTGAATTCTTTTTGGCGGCAATTGCAGATACGTCTGGCTTGCAAAACGAAATGTCGCGGTCCGAAGGGAGCAACGAAACAGAAGCGGAGTTTCCGCTTTTTCGGGCTAGCATGGAAATGTTATTAGAACAATCAGAGCGCGCAAAAAACTGTTTTATCAGAACGCGGAAGGGCACAGATGTAATCGAAGTTCAAATCCCCTGCCCTGACGAGTAGACTTCTGTAAATAGCAAAAAGCCCCGTTTCGGAACAGGGCTTTTTGGTGTTTCTATTCAGCAAGTAAAGTAAACTTAAACTTTCAGATTGCCGGCGCTTTCGCGGCCGTCGCGACCCTCTACCATTTCGTATTCAATTGGTTGATCGTCTTGCAGGGATTGAAGCCCTGCCTCTTGAAGAGCGGTGATATGAACAAAGATATCTTTGCCGCCGTCTTCTGGTTGAATAAAGCCAAATCCTTTGTCTGGATTAAACCACTTAACAGTTCCTTTTGCCATTTCTGACTTTCCTTTCGGTGTATTCCGCGCCAAGCGCCCCACAACTAACCGTTCCCCCATAGCAAATAAACGCTCAAAAAACAACAAAAGGTTGAAATGCGGGGATTCACCTTACGGCTTGCCTATGAGCGCGGTGTGTGGTTTTGAGTGGAAAACACGGATTTATTGGAGAGAATTATGGCTGATCTGTTTACGCTGGCGAATTTAGGGAACCTTGGAGTTCTGCTGTTTTTGCAAGTCGTTTTGGGGTTCGACAACCTGCTATATATCTCCATCGAGAGCCAACGTGCGCCGGAAAAGGATCAAGCTAAGGTTCGCAAATGGGGGATTTTGATCGCGATTGGGTTGCGCATTGTGCTGCTATTTGTGCTGATGCAATTGATCGATATACTTGGCGCACCGTTCTTCGAAATCCATTGGGTTGGCGTTATCGAGGGCAGTTTCAACTTCTCGGTTCTGGTGTTTCTGTTTGGCGGGGCCTTCATTATGTATACGGCCGTCAAGGAAATCGGCCATCTGATGTCGATTGAACATCTGGAGCTGGATCCAGAGCATAAAAAGCAGAAATCGACTGCGCAGGTTGTGGCGATAATCGTGTTCATGAACCTGATTTTCAGCTTTGACTCTATCCTCTCGGCGCTGGCGATTACCGATGTGTTTATCATTCTGGCGATTGCGATTATCACGTCTGGTATTGCGATGTTGGTTCTGGCAGACGGGGTTGCCGCATTCATCAAAAAGAACCGCATGTACGAAGTTCTGGGGTTGTTTGTGCTGCTGATCGTCGGGATCGTGTTGCTGGGCGAAGGTGGCCACGAGGCGCATCTGACATTCTTTGACCATCCGGTTGAGCCGATGTCGAAATCGACTTTCTACTTCTCTATTGCGGTGCTGTTTATCGTGCAATCCATCCAAAGCCGGTACTCGAAAAAATTGGCGGCTGAACGGGCGTTCGAGCAGAGCGACAATAAGAAGAATTACTCCGACTATACAGGCGTTTAAACGTTTTACTGGAATGAACGCCCGCCACCCCCTATATGTAGGGTAAGTTTAGCGGGATTGGGGGAATTATGTCCGGTAAAACAATGCAATGGCTGGCGTATTTTGTCCTGTTGGCGATGATCGTGACGGTCTCCTTCGGCTCATTAGGCGGAGGCGCGTAATGGCCCGACGCTATGGCGGGCAGCATAGTCCGCAAGGGGATAAACCCGTTAACGCGTTTCGCAACCGTCGGGTTGCGCCATCCGATATTCGTGCCAATCTGCTATTTTTTGCACCTTTGCCCTTGCTGTTCAGCGGCCTTGGCGAGCTGCGTTCAGGTGATGCGTCGGGCATGGTCGGCGAGCTGGGATCGCTGGTGCTTTTACTGCTGGCGGCGTGGCTGCTGCGCGAAGGGCTAAAGGCGGAGGATGAGTATAAATCCCGCAAGGTCGCCCGCCCCCCTGCTATTCCACGAAAGATGTTTGCGTCAGTGTTGACGGGAATTGGCGTGTTTGGGGCGGCTTGGCTGGGCTGGGAACAGGCGTTTTCGTCCTCCATCGGGTTTGGAATTGTGGCGTTTGCCACGCATATATTTACCTTTGGGCTGGACCCGCTACGCAAAAAGGGCATGGCGGATTTCAGTGCGTTTGATACGGATCGCGCTGCGAAGGCGATTGAAAAGGCCGAGGTGACATTACAAGAAATCCATGACGCGGCCAGCCGGTTTAAGGATCGCGAGCTTGAAGGTCGTGTGGATCGTCTGGGCGCGTCGGTGCGCGAGGTTTTTCGCATCGTCGAGGAAGACCCGCGTGATTTGACCCGGGCGCGGAAATTTCTGGGTGTGTATTTGAACGGGGCGCGGGATGCGACGGTGAAATACGCGGACCTTACACAGCGAAATGGTTCTACTGAGGCGCGCGCCGATTATGTCGCGCTGATTGACGATTTGGAAACCAGTTTTAACAACCAGCGCGAGGCATTGATGCTCGATGATCGGGATGATCTTGATATCGAGATCGAGGTGCTGCGCGAAAGATTGCAACAAGAGGGCCTTCGGGTCCGTTGAGGAGAATAATATGACTGAAGATATTAGAGTTAAGGCCGAGGCAACACTTAAAGAAGTCGAAGCGGTAACGGCGACATTGCTGGCAGAACCCAAGGGTGATCTGATTGTGGTCGAAAAGGCCAGCGGCACCGAGAAGGCTGCGATTGATAAACGGATTGCCGAGTTGGATATGGGCAATACGCAGTCGATCATTCAGTTTGGATCGGGCGCACAGGCAGAATTGCAGGTGATCTCGCAAGAAATGCTGGACGGGGTTCGCAACAAGGATGTTGGACCTGCGGGCAACAGTTTGCGCGAAATGGTGTCGTCCATTCGCGGATTTTCAGTCAGTGAGCTGGACCCGAACCGCAAGCAAAGCTGGTGGGAAAAACTGCTGGGTCGGGCTAATCCGATGGCGATGTTCATGGCGAATTACGAAACAGTTCAGGGCCAGATCGATAACATCACCGAAGAATTGCACGGGCATGAGACGATCCTTTTAAAGGATATTAAATCCCTCGATAAACTATATGAAAAAACCTTGGATTTTTACGACGAGCTGGCGCTGTATATCGCGGCTGGTACTGAAAAAATCCGCCTGCTGGATACAATTGATATTCCGGCCAAAGAAAAGGAAGTCGCGGACGCACCCGAAGGGGACGGCGTTATCAAGGCGCAGGAATTGCGTGATTTGCGCGCGGCGCGGGATGATCTGGAACGCCGTGTTCACGATCTGAAACTAACGCGTCAGGTGACAATGCAGTCCTTGCCCTCCATCCGGTTGGTGCAGGAAAATGACAAGTCGCTGGTGACGAAAATTAACTCCACGTTAGTTAACACTGTGCCACTTTGGGAAACGCAGCTGGCGCAGGCGGTGACTATTCATAGGTCGCGCGAAGCTGCCGAAGTTGTGCATGATGCGAACGATTTGACGAATGAATTGCTGACGGCCAATGCTAGTAACCTGCGTGAGGCCAACAAGGTTATCCGCGAAGAAATGGAACGTGGTGTCTTTGATATTGATGCGATTAAACAGGCCAATGCCGATTTGATTGCCACTATAGAAGACAGCTTGCGCATTGCCGATGAGGGCAAAGCCAAACGGGCCGAGGCCGAGAAGGAGTTGAAGGCGATGGAGGCCGAGTTGAAGGATACTCTGTCGGCGGCCAAGGCTAAAGGCACGGCGTCTAGTTCTAACATTGGCGAGTCGCTCGATAGTGATGGCGACGGCGATTGATTTAGCGGCCCGTGCGATGTGCGGGCCAATTTGAAGGGTATTCTTTGAAACTACTGCGCCGAATATGCGTTCTCGCGCCCCTGATCCTTGCGGGGTGTGTGGAGCCGCCGATTATCGTTGTCGAGGATGAAAGCGCTTTGCGGAAATTCTATGCAGCGGCCGAGGTTGGGTTGCGGCGAGCGGGGCTTTTGCGGACGGACACCGCGCCTGCCGATGCGCCGTTTACAGTTGACGATCTGGTGGCAAATTTCGAACGTATCGCGCTTTACGACGAATATTCGGTGACGGCGGGCCGCTATGTCGCGCGGCAAACCCGCACGCATCTACGCCGTTGGGAAGGTCTGGTTCGTGTCGCAGTGATTTCGGGTGCATCAACACCCACCGCCACACGCACCCGCGATCTGCGCGAGGTTACACGCTATACAGCGCGGCTGGCGGAACTGACGGGGGCAGATATGGAGATGGCACCGGAGGAAGACGCAAACCTGCTGGTGATGTTCTTGTCACGGTCAGAACGAGCTGAATTTGCCGCTACCCTACCCGACTGGTATCCAGGGATTGACAAGGCGGTCATTGATGCCTTTCTGAACAGCCCGATCAACATTTTCTGCGCCGCTTTCGCCTTTCCTATCGAGGGGCGGCGCGGGGTTTATGGGCGCTCACTGATCTTGGTGAAATCGGAACATGGCAACCTGATGCGCAAATCTTGCATCCACGAAGAAATGGCGCAGGCAATGGGGTTGTCGAATGATAGTCGTAAGGCGCGCCCGTCTATTTTCAATGATGACGAGGAATTTGCGCTGCTGACCGCGCATGATGAAATCTTGTTGCAAATGCTATATGATCCGCGCCTGAAAGCGGGTATGTTCGCAAGAGAAGTTTTGCCACTGCTGCCGGATATTGCGCGCGATGCAATGGGTGGTTTTTGAAACAAATGGGGATTGAACATGGGTATTCTGGATTTTTTGCTAGGTGAATTTATTGACGTCATTCACCACACAGATGACACTAATGACACGATGGTCTGGCGTTTTGAGCGTGAAGGGCACGAGATAAAATACGGGGCCAAGCTGACGGTCCGTGAAGGGCAGTCGGCGGTGTTTATTCATGAGGGGCAGTTGGCGGATGTGTTTACGCCGGGGCTTTACATGTTGGAAACCAACAACATGCCGATCCTGACCAAGTTGCAGCACTGGGATCACGGGTTCAAAAGTCCGTTCAAATCGGAAATATATTACGTTAACACCACCCGTTTTCAAAACCTGAAATGGGGTACCAAGAACCCAATCATGTGTCGTGATCCGGAATTTGGCCCTGTGCGCCTGCGCGCTTACGGCACCTATACGATCCGCGTTGTTGATCCAGCGAAGTTCCTGCGCGAGATTGTCGGGACGGACGGCGAATTTACTACGGATGAAATCAGTTACCAGATCCGCAATATCATTGTTGCGCGTTTTTCCGCAGCGATTGCTGGTTGCGGGATTCCGGTGCTGGATATGGCAGCGAATACCATTGACCTCGGCAAGTTGATTGCGGCAAAGGTCAGCCCTGAGCTAGCGGAATATGGCATTGAGATGCCCGCGTTTTACATCGAGAACATCTCGCTGCCACCTGCCGTTGAGGCAGCGATGGATAAGCGGACTTCGATGGGGATTGTTGGGGATTTGGGGCGCTATACTCAGTTTAGCGCAGCCGAAGCAATGACAGCTGCGGCTGCCAACCCCGGCGGTGGTGGCATGGGGGAAGGTCTCGGGATGGGAATGGGAATGGCGATGGCCAGCCAAATGGCGCAAGCGATGGCACAGCCGCATGTTGTGGCGACGCCGCCACCGCCACCCGCGCCGGAAAAAGTTTGGCATATCGCCGAAAATGGCGAAACCAAGGGGCCGTATTCGCGCGCATCCTTGGGACGGATGGCTGCGGATGGGTCTTTTGCGCGTTCGGCATTGGTTTGGACGGCGGGTCAGGACGGTTGGCACACGGCCGAGGATATTAACGAGTTGGCGCAATTGTTCACAATTATGCCGCCCCCTCCACCTGCTGGATAGACTATGTCTACGCCCCAAGAGCATCGGTTTCCCTGCAACACATGTGGGTCTGACCTGCGGTTTGATCCGGACACAGGCGGCTTAAGCTGTGACCATTGTGGTGCCAGCGAAGCAATTGATGAAAGCCCTTGGGGTGGCTCAGCAAACAAAGAAATGGATTTCCGCAAGGCGCTGGCAGCCGAGTTGCCAGAGGCCGAGATGGAGGAAATTCGCATCACCAAATGCGAGAACTGCGCCGCCGAGGTGGAGTTCCATGAGAACGATCACGCCACAGAATGCCCGTTCTGTGCGACCCCTGTGGTTATCGGCACCGGCGTCAGCCGCCATATAAAACCGCGCGGTGTGGTGCCTTTTGCATTGTCAGAAAAACAGGGGCGCAAAGCGATGGCGGCTTGGGTTGGGAACCTGTGGTTCGCGCCGAACGGGTTGCAGGAATATATGCGGGCCGGACGTAAGATGCAGGGGATTTACGTACCTTATTGGACCTATGATGCGGACACAAAAAGCCGCTATTCGGGTCAGCGCGGCACGATATATTATGAGAACCGCAAAGTTACCGTGATGGTCGATGGCAAACGCCAGACCCGCACGCAGCGTGTGCAGAAAATCCGTTGGAAACCCGTTAGCGGACGAGTGGCGCGGTTCTTTGATGATATTCTGGTGCTGGGGTCCACCAGCCTGCCGAAAGGCTATACCGATGCGCTGGCGCCGTGGGATTTATCGGCGCTGGAACCCTATAATGCTGAATATCTGGCGGGGTTTCGCGCCGAAGGCTATTCGGTTGATCTTGAGGAAGGGTATATTGAGGCCCGCGACGTCATGGATCGCCGGATTTTACGCGACGTGAAATTCGATATTGGCGGGGATCGCCAGCAGGTCAGCAATATTGAAAGCAAGATTAGCGACGTGACGTTTAAACATATATTGCTGCCGGTTTGGTTGGCGGCTTATAAATATCGTGGGAAAACCTATCGGTTTGTGGTGAATGCGCGCACAGGGTCGGTCAAAGGGGAACGTCCCTATTCAACAATGAAGATCGCTGTAGCAACAATAGCCGCAGCTTTACTAGCTGCGGCTATCGGCTATTTCGTTTACACGACGAAATAAATCTTACTAACACACTCGTTACGACACTCAAAAACTTGATACGTAAAACACACACTTTGCACACACACGCAAGCACAAGATACTCTACACACTCGACCCACTAAATATGCGTCTTACTGACGAAACTCGTTAAACGCTACTTACCTAGTTACTGGTTACTAAACTTACTAACACACTCGATATTACTAACTTACTTATTACTCTTACTTGGTGCAGACAGAGGCGAAACTGGTTACTGGGGGACTAGAACACCGCCTCTGTTTGCATGATCTTTATCGCAGTTGATCAGGGCAGCCGAAGGGCCGAATAATGTCCATTTCAAGATTTATGACAGTCGATTGTGACCATTTTTGACCAATTGGGACAAAAATGAGACCGAATGCACGTATTAGGTGTGTGGATTAGATGTTTTGCAAAGTTTTTTGCAAATCGCATGCGATATTGCGAAAACTGGTCACGATGTCTTTTTGGTCCTCAATGGCCAAAAGCAATCCCGTGCCCTCAATCAACGCCAAACACTGATCCGCGATTCGTTCGGGGGAATGGGAGGGGGCCAGCAGCCCCGCATGTTGGTCATATTCCACAGCAGCAATCAGGCGTGCCCGCGTTACCGCAATTTGTTCAACCATTGCCGGTTTCACCTTGGGTAGGACGGCAAACAGAAAGCGATAATAGGCGATCCGGTCAGGCGTGATCTTGGCGATGGCTTCCAGCAGACGTATATATCCAGAAGTCAGATCATCTATGGTGACCTCCAGCCCTTGGGCTTGCGGGGCCTCAACATCAGCAAAATAACTTAGGAAGAAATGATCTATGGTCGCGTCGTGCAAGGCGTCTTTGTCTTTGAAGTGATGATAGACGGCGCCTTTGGAAAATCCACTGGCGGTGACGATGTCGGAAATGCTGGTATTGTCATAGCCCTGTTCCAGGAACAGGCGAAAGGCAACTTCCAATATGGTTTCTTTGGTGGTCGTCATGGCGCGTCGTCCTTTGGGCGAAACATACAATGCGCAGTGACGTGGCCGAGGTCAACCGAACTCGTCAGCGAAAACCCCCAACGTTCATAGAGGGCGACATTCGCCATATTTTCGGTATTGAGGGCAATCGGGGTGCCTTGGGCAATCGCATCAACCATCAGTTGCTGCCCGAAACCACGCCCCTGCCCTTCGGGGTGCACACCGATCATTGTCAGGTAAGAATGGGGCGTGGCGGGGGCCGCTGCCCGTGTTTGGGTCATATAGGTGTTCAGGAAGGCGCTGGAGCCTGTCGGAAGCCTTATCGCGACGGGTAGAAACCGTAAGGCGGAGAGTATCATGCGGATGCTCGCCAGCAATTTGTTGGATGCGGGTGGTTCCAGCAAGATGCAGCCCATTAGCTGCCCTTCGACAAATATGCCGCTGGGATGACCGCCCATCAAACGGGTCATGTCAAACATGAAGGACATAAATGCGCCTGATGCTGTCTGGTGGTCAGGATCGCCGAATGCAGCTAGGAACAGAGGGTCATGCCTAAAGGCCTGTGCCATGAGGGTAACGAAGGCCGGGCGCTCTGCGGTTGTTAGGGTGCGGATCTCGGTCATGTTCGGGCCTTGGGGGCGCAGGCATAGTGATCGACCGAAAAGCTGAAGATCACCTTTAACATGAAAAGCGCCCCCACCGCAGTAAGGATTGGGGAGGCTGGGAACAGGATAAGCGCCCCAAGGCCAATTGCCAGTGCCAGCCCACCTATGAATGTTTGTAGGCTGTTGCCCTTCAGAAGGTTCACAAACACCGCCCCTAGCAATGTGTAG
>CAZYMT010000048.1:0-17857 GCA_964649035.1 uncultured Rhodobacterales bacterium | reverse complement strand
ATCGACGCTATCGTCCGCGCCCTTCGTCGCCAAAATTACGAATGGTGACAGCCTAATAAATTTTGCCGCGACGTCGTTAATATGATCAAGGTCTTTTTCAAGCACGTAGCGAGATTCAGTGCGCGGAAGCAGTTCGCGCAGGCGTTCTTGGGTTGTGATGGTTTCTTCTGGATTGTAAGCCATGCTTTACCTTCGTGAAACGAAATGCAGTTCTAGGGTACGGTAATCCGATGGAAAGTAAACATTCGTAGAATATGTCGTAGGCTTGCCATCAAAAACCCCTTCCATTCATACTAAAAACAGTTCATATAGCGCGCAGCTATTAAGGAGATTCTTCTTAATTGCCCTTTTCGTTGTGACCGTGCTGGACGACATCTTGGTACTGGCCGTTTCGGGGAGGTTTTTGAAACCCTTAAATATAAGGAATATACGATGTCGATTACACCTGCAGTCAAGGAAGCCTTGATCAAAGAATACGCAATCAAAGAAGGTGACACTGGGTCCCCTGAAGTTCAGGTTGCTATTTTGACCAGCCGTATCGCGACGCTTACAGAGCATTTCAAAACCAACAAGAAAGACAACCACTCTCGTCGTGGTCTTTTGACAATGGTTGCGACGCGCCGCAAATTGCTGGACTACACAAAGAAAAAAGACGAAGCGCGGTACAAGTCGCTTATCGAACGTCTCGGCATTCGCCGCTAAGAATTTTAAAAACGCGCCCAATGACGGGCGCGTTTTTGTTTGTCCGAGTGCTTTCCCAAAACTGATCCCAAGGGAATGCTGGATGATATGAAACGGGGATCTGTGGCATGGGCCACATTGCGCGATGCCGTCCAACCGGATGGGTCGCAGAAGGAAAACAAAAATGTTTACAGAACACAAAAAATCCATCGAATGGGGTGGTGACACTCTTACATTGGAAACTGGAAAGGTCGCGCGTCAAGCAGATGCGACCGTTATCGCCACATACGGCGAAACCAGCGTCATGTGCGCAGTGGTATTTGAAAAGAAACCAAAAGTTGGCTTCGATTTCTTCCCACTGACAGTACATTACCAAGAGAAATATTATGCTGCGGGTAAAATCCCGGGTGGTTTCTTTAAGCGTGAAGCACGCCCAACAGAAAAAGAGACCCTAACAAGCCGTCTGATCGATCGTCCGATCCGTCCGTTGTTTGTTCCTGGTTTCAAGCATGAAACACAAGTTATCTGTACAGTTCTAAGCCACGATCTGGAAAATGATCCGGACGTTGTTGCAATGATTGCGGCATCCGCTGCGCTTACATTGTCCGGCGCACCGTTCCGTGGTCCGATTGCCTGTGCGCGTGTTGGCTATTCCAACGGTTCATATGAATTGAACCCATCTTGCGATGATATGCACAAGTTGCGTGACAATCCTGAGCAACGTCTTGATCTGGTTATTGCCGGTACTAAAGACGCCGTGATGATGGTTGAATCCGAAGCTTATGAGCTGTCCGAAGCTGAAATGCTGGGCGCTGTTGAATTCGGTCATGAGCAAATGCAGCCAGTTATCGACATGATCATTGATCTTGCCGAAGATGCAGCGAAAGAGCCGTTTGACTTCCAACCTGCTGACATTTCCGAGCTTTACGCCAAAGTTGAAAAACTGGGTGAAAAGGCCGTTCGTGCCGCATTTGCGATCACAGACAAGCAAGAACGTACCGCTGCAATTTCTGCTGCACGCGCTACAATTTCTGAGGGTCTTTCGGACGAGGACAAAGAAGACAGCCAGCTTGGCAATTGCTTCAAGAAACTCGAAAGCGCTGTTGTTCGTGGTGACGTTATCAAAACTGGTAAACGCATCGACGGTCGCGGGCTGGACGTTGTTCGTCCAATCGTTTCCGAAGTTGGCTTCTTACCACGTACACACGGTTCTGCCTTGTTCACACGCGGCGAAACACAGGGTCTGGTTGTGACTACTTTGGGTACTGGCGATGACGAGCAAATGATCGACGCTTTGACTGGTACATACCGTTCGAACTTCATGCTGCATTACAACTTCCCTCCATATTCGGTTGGTGAAGCTGGCCGTATGATGGGCCCTGGCCGTCGTGAAATCGGTCATGGTAAATTGGCATGGCGTGCGCTTCAGGCGGTTCTGCCGGCAGCGACAGATTTCCCATACACCGTTCGCGTTGTATCCGAGATTACGGAATCTAACGGTTCCAGTTCGATGGCATCCGTTTGTGGTGGTTCCTTGTCGATGATGGACGCGGGCGTTCCGCTGAAAGCTGCGGTTGCTGGTGTTGCAATGGGTCTGATCAAGGAGGGCGACGAGTACGCCATTCTTACAGACATCCTTGGCGACGAAGATCACCTTGGCGACATGGATTTCAAAGTTGCGGGTACCGAAGCAGGTATCACATCCTTGCAAATGGACATCAAAGTTGCCGGTATCACTGCCGACATCATGAAGAAAGCGCTAGAGCAAGCTAAGGACGGTCGTCTGACCATCCTTAACGAAATGGCCAAAGCCTTGACGGGTGCAGGTGATTTCTCGATCCACGCACCGCGCATTGAAACCATGAATGTTCCAGCTGACAAAATCCGCGAAGTTATCGGATCCGGCGGCAAGGTCATTCGTGAAATCGTTGAAGTGTCCGGCGCCAAAGTCGACATTAACGACGATGGTGTGATCAAGATTGCTTCTGCTAACGGCGAAAGCATCGAAAAAGCCATGGCGATGATTAACGAAATCGTAGCCGTCCCTGAAGAGGGCAAGATCTATACTGGTAAAGTTGTTAAATTGATGGACTTCGGTGCATTCGTGAACTTCTTTGGCAAACGCGACGGTCTTGTGCATGTTAGCCAATTGGCGAATGAGCGTGTTAACCACCCGAAAGACATTCTGACTGAAGGTCAGGAAGTTAAGGTGAAACTAATGGGCTTTGATGATCGCGGCAAAGTGCGCCTGTCGATGAAAGTCGTTAATCAGGAAACTGGCGAAGAGATCAAAAACGAAGGGTAATATTCCCTTAGTTTCTATGTATTTAAGGCCCCAATTTCGGTTGGGGCCTTTTCTAATTAAACCATGTCAGTCTATATAGATTTATGAAACATCTATTCTTTGCAGAACAGTCATATGCGTTCTCCATCCTTCGTCCACTGCAAACCACGCTGTTGGAGCAAGGTGACGAGGTTGTGTGGTTTCTGTTCGATTTGCCTGAAACGATGCTGAATGAAGGCGAGAGGTCGCTATCCACGATCTGCGATGTCAAAGAATATGCGCCTGATAGTGTTATTTGTCCGGGGAACTGGGTGCCGGATTCTTTCCCCGGTTTGAAAACACAGATTTTCCACGGATTTGGGATTGAGAAGAAGGGTCACTTCAAAATCCGAGGGATGTTTGATCTGTATTGCACCCATGGGCCGATAACGACGGATTGGTTTGCCGGGCAGGCAAAAAATTTGGGGTATTTCGATGTTGTGGAAACGGGTTGGCCGAAGCTTGACACTTGGATTGACTATATTGATGAACGCGATGCACTTTCTACACCGGTTAAATTGCTTTTTGCGCCCACGTTTAGTCCATCCTTAACGGCCGCACCGGATTTGTTCGAGGTTTGGAAGCAGATTGCCGCCGCAGGAAAATATGAGGTGTCGGTGAAGTTTCACCCGATGATGGATTTAGCTGTGATTGATACATATAAATCGTTGGAATGCGAGACATTTAAAATCTTGTCCGACGCTGACATTTTACCGGCAATGAGCGCGGCTGATATAATTATTTCCGACACTTCGTCAGTAATTACAGAAGGGTTGTTTCTTGCAAAACCAATTTTAACATATAAAACAATTGCCAAAGGCGATCACATCGTCAATTTCACTAATCCGAGCGATCTCATTGATTTATTAGAAGAAATTTCGACCGATTATCCTGCCGCGAAAGTTAGGGGTGATGATTTTGTCAAAAATATGCATCCTTACCGCGATGGAAAATCATCCTTGCGAGTGCGTCAGGCGATCATCGATCAGCTAGCCAAACCGAACCTAGGTGTTCGTCGCCATCCCGTGAATCTATTCCGAAAATTAAAAATTAGACAAAAAATGAAGCCTTACTTATAAGCAGATAATCTAACAACACGGCAATCATTTGTCTGGTAAGAGAAAATTTATGAAAAGAGTCGTTACATTCGGTACGTTCGATGTTTTCCACATCGGGCATATTAACATCCTAGAACGCGCCAAGGAACTTGGGGACCGGTTGATTGTCGGGGTTTCATCAGATCAGCTAAATCTCGATAAAAAGGGAAGATTTCCTATCTATCGTCAAGAGCACCGTCTAAAAATTGTTAATAGCCTGTATTGTGTCGACGAAGTTTTTGTCGAGGAATCCCTGGAACTTAAACGCGAATATCTGGTCGATCATCATGCTGATGTGCTTATCATGGGTGACGATTGGGCTGGGAAATTCGACGAATTTAAAGACATTTGCGAAGTTGTCTATCTGCCGCGTACCGAAGATATTTCGACAACGGATATCATCCAAATGATCCAATCAAGAATTGACTAGATATAGCGGTGTAGGAAAAATATGGCTATCAGCGTTGAAAAACTGGAACATCAGCTTCTGGACATAATTGATTTCCTCGACGAAGAGGGTATCGATTACCATCTTGAAGGCGGAGTTCTATTGGGCGTTGTTCGCGAACAACGTCTGCTTCCGTGGGATAAAGACACCGATATCGCTATTATGCGCACCGATTTACCCAGATTGGTTGAGGCGCTTCCCAAAATTCGGAAACGGGGTTGGCGTATTTCAATCCGCCGTCATAAGCGCGAGAACGAGTTCACCGATATCGAAAGCATCAGCATTATCAAAATCAAAGACAGGAAGTTCGGCATTCTGGCGGGTGACCATGTTCTTGATTTATTTGTTAAAACTCAAAAAGGTGATCAGGCCTTCTGGTTGGCTGGTGGGAATGTTCTGCGCGCTAGCATGTCGCACTTTACTGGTTATGAAACCATTAGATGGCGTGATCGCGACGTGAAAGTACCGTTGGATTATCGAAATTACTTGACCAAAAAATACGGCGATTGGTCGGTTGTGGTTAAAGAGTGGAACGTTGATTATGAAAAAACTATTATAGAACCACGGCCCGAAGGCGAAGATTGAGTGGGTCAATAAGCCTGGGATGACAATGGCCCAAGGTTAATGTATACATTACACGAAAATTATTTTTGGCATAGGAGTCGCCGTGACTGAAGTTATTGGCAAAACACATGCGATGCGGGCGATGTTCGAGTTGCGGCAGCGGATTTTGCAGGGGAAAATTGCTGGTGGAACGCGGTTATTGGAAGTCGCGCTAGCCGAGGAGCTGGAAATTTCACGCACCCCGATCCGCGAAGCGATGTCTCGTTTGGCCGAAGAAGGGTTGCTGGAGCGTGGTCGGAGCGGCGGGTTTATCGTGCGTTCATTCAGTTTTTCGGATGCAGTTGATGCGATCGAGTTGCGCGGGGTTCTGGAAGGAATGGCGGCGCGTCTGGCTGCGGAACGCGGCGTTGAAGAAAAATTGATGACGGAAATACGGAAAACGGTAGCGGAGCTGGATAAATGCTTCACTTCCGAAGGTGAAGTAGAATTTGAGGCATATTCACGCCTGAACGCGCAGTTTCACACACAGCTCGCTGGATTGTCAGGCAGCAAGATTATTCGGCAAGAAGTAGAGCGCGCGACGAGCCTGCCCTTCGCATCCCCTTCGGCGTTTTTACCGGACGAAACAGATGTTGTGCACTTCAAGCGGTCCTTAACATTGGGACAAGAGCAACACCGCGCGATTGTCGAAGCTATTGCCGCGAATGAGGGGGCACGGGTTGCTGCGTTGTTACAAGAACACGCGCGTGCTGCACGACAAAATCTAGAGCTCGCGTTTTTGAACGAGAAGAATGGTGCTGGCGAAGCGTCCATTTTTGCGCTGGTTCGCGAATAATCTGATCACATCTATTCCCGGTGCGACGGAATCTTCTTGCATTGCGAGACGAGGTGCGCGACATAATGTATACATAATGTATACATAAGGTTTTATTTTGGGAGGAACGGCAATGGCCGGACAAAGCTTAGAAGCAAGAATACAAGAGAATGGCAACCCAGTGTCGATGTTGCGCAACTCAAATGTCGGGATGTATGTATACCCTGTGGTAGCACCTGAGTTCACTAACTGGCGCGATGAACAAGGCGCTTGGCGCAATACGGCCGTTCTGTTTGACCAGTGTCACCATATGGATGAGCTGATCGTTGAAGGCCCTGATGCCGAAGCATTTTTGTCGCAACACGGCATTAACTCTTTCGCAAATTTTGGTCTAAATCGCGCGAAGCACTTCGTTCCTGTGACGCCGGATGGCCACGTTATTGGCGACCACATCATTTTCCGTGAGCGGATGGACAAGTTCATTCTGGTTGGTCGTGCACCAACTGCGAACTGGTTGAAATTCTGTGCAGCTGTTGGCAAATGGTCTGTGCGGATCACGCATGATCCACGCTCCGATTCCCGCCCGAACGGCGAGCGGGTGTTGCGTACACATTACCGCTTCCAGATCCAAGGCCCGCAAGCCAACGCGATCTTTGAAAAGATGAATGGCGGTCCGGTTCAGGACATCAAATTCTTCCATATCGACTGGATCAATGTTGGCTCGAAGAAAGTTCAAGCATTGCGTCACGGTATGGCCGGTGCACCTGGTCTGGAAATCTGGGGTCCTTATAAAGATCGCGACTATATCCATTCGGTTATTATGGAATCGGCTAAAGCTGCTGGCGTTGATATGCGCGAAGTTGGGTCACGTGCTTATTCGACCAACACACTGGAATCCGGTTGGATTCCATCGCCATTGCCAGGCATCTACACAGGTGACGGCATGGTTAAGGAATATCGCGAATGGCTGGGCGCTGATGCGTATGAAGCTGTTGGTGCGATTGGTGGATCGTTTGTGTCCGAGAATATCGAGGATTACTATGTGAATCCATTCGAGCTTGGCTATGATTTCTACATCGGTTGGAAGAAAGACGATTTTGTTGGCAAAGAAGCCCTGCTGAAAATGAAGGGTCAAACGCATCGTAAGAAAGTTACGTTTGAATGGAATGCCGAGGATGTGGTCAAAGTTATCGCATCGGCGTTTGTTCCGGGTGCAGACCATTACAAATGGATCGACTTCCCGCAGCCAAACTATGCCTCTTCAAGTGCTGACATGGTTATGCGTGACGGTAAAATGGTCGGTATGTCGATGTTCAACGGCTATTCCTACAACGAGCGCTGCATGTTGTCGCTTGGTGTTGTTAACGCGGATGTCAAAGTTGGCGATGTGTTGACCATGAAATGGGGCGAGCCTGAAACAACTGGCAAAACTTCGACCGAGAAGCACGTGCAGACAGAAATCCGCGTACGGGTTTCCGACACGCCGTATTCGGCAGAAGCACGCGACAATTACGCCGATAGCTGGCGTACAAAGTAAACCACCGAGCGGGTAAAGCCGTTTCTTCCTGGTTAAACTCGCGGCGGACACCTTTTGGCGTTCGCCGCCTTTTTTGTTGGGATTTGCAACCCCAATCGAAAAATTTCGCACCGACCAACATAAAATGTACCAAATGCCGCCTGACTACCATAATAAGCACTTATGATAATCATCCCTATTCTCTTGTTTTTTGGCATAAGTTATTTTGGCTATCGCAGATGGTTAAAACACCAGACCCATAAAAATCTTCTAATATCAGCGCTATCTGACCGTCAGCGGGTAATTGTCGCTAATCAGGTTCCGATCACCAAAAGGCTAACAGCAGAACTAAGCCAGAAGCTAGAGGGTAAAATTCAAGCCTTTCTTCATCAGGTTGAATTTATTGGTTGTGCCGGGTTGGATGTGGACGAGGAGATGGAGCTTTCCATTGCCGCACAAGCATGCCTCCTCATTGTTAATAGTGATACTTGGTATAAGCCTCTTCGCACTATTCTTATTTACCCCGACGCGTTCAAATCGCGAAAGAAAGAATATAGCGGTTATGTTGTTACTGAACGTGAAACGGTCCGCTTAGGGGAAAGTTGGTCGCAGGGTCCGGTTGTTCTTTCGTGGAAGCATTCCAAGCAAGGCGCAATTAATGATAGGGATGGCCAGAATGTTGTGCTGCATGAATTTGCTCACCAAATTGACAGCCTGTCGGGATATACTGACGGCGCCCCGATCCTTAATAAGGGCCAGAGCTTTGCAAGCTGGCGCGAGGTGTTTGTGACTGCCTTTGAAAGTCATGTTCAAAATGTCAAAAAGGGGCGCAAGACGGTGTTAGATTCATATGGTGCCGAAGCGCCGGAGGAGTTTTTCGCGGTGGCTGTCGAGGTCTTTTTTGAAAAACCAGCGGCCCTTAGTCGCGAGGAACCAGCTATTTATAAGCAGTTGGCAGAGCTTTTTAGGTTGGAACCGATAAACTGGGACTAGTGTACGCGCGACAATGAAGCACCAATTGGGAATTTCTTAGGTTGATATCGAATCCCCCCAATTCATCCATCAGTACCTAAAACTTATATTACCCCCGCAAAATCAATGTGCTTTTGACTCGCGCGGGACATAGCATCATACTCAGTATTGCGGCGTTGCGACGTTCTGCTTGCGCTGCTCTTAATTCCATGGGAGGAAAATATGAATAATCTTACAGGTATGCGCGGGCTCGCTCGTGTGACGGCTGTTGCGGCACTTGGCTGTGCAATGGCTGCGCCATCTTTTGCGGATACGTTGAAATTGGCCCATTGGGTTCCGCCTCAGCATATCTTGACCAAATCCACGATCGAGCCGCTTCAGGCAGCGCTTGAAGGTAGCGATCTGGATATCGAAGTTTACCCGGGTGGTGAACTTGGCGGTGGTCCGGTTGAACAATATATACGTGCAGTCCAAGGTATTGCTGATATCACTTGGGGTTTGCAGGGGTATACATCGACACAATTCCCGAAAACCATGATTGCTGAACTTCCGGGTGCATTGCCCGAAGGTATGGGTGGTTATGACATGTTCTGGAATGCCTACGAGGATCACCTGACAGGCGAATTCCCCGGCACTGTGCCATTGGCATTGTGGTTGTCAGAACCAAATATCTTCATCATGAAGGACATCGATATTCGCACACCTAGCGACGTTGAAGGCCTGAAAATTCGGGTTTCCGGTTCGGCTGCGGCTGCGGTGATCGAAGGCTTGGGCGGCACACCCGTGCAGATGCCAGCCGGCGAGATTTATAACTCGTTGCAAACAGGTCTGATTGACGGCGTTATCACGGGTTCAAGTGCGGTTGGTGACTTCCGTCTGGATGAGGTTGCTAATAGCTATACGTTTGGTGCGCCTTTGGGTCGGATCGCGTTCTATCTAGTGATGAACAAAGATCGTTATGATGGTCTGTCTGATGAAAATCGTGCAGCGCTTGATGCGATTGCTGGTGCGGAACTGTCCCAACATGCCGAAGAAGGCTGGAACGGTCGTGCGGACCAAGTAATTGAGAGCATGAGTGCAGCGGGTGATAACACCGTTTACACGCTGACTGACGATGAAGTGGCTGCTTTTGCGGCACTAACTTTGCCTGTGACTGACCAAGTTGTTGCTGGCATCGATGGTGGCGCCGACGTGCTGGCCACAATGCGCGGAGAATAAGCGCTTATGCACGCCAAAATACGGCATTGGGCGGACAGGTTAATTGACCTGTCCGCTTTTTTCGGCATCCTTGGCTTGATTGTCGCGGTTGTCGTGATCCTGATCGATGTTGTCGGCCGAAATTTTGGGGCGCCGTTGAAAGGTGCCCAAGATATGAGCCAAATGGCGATGGTTCTGATAGTATTCGGGGGTATGGCGCTGTGTGACAAGGTTGGCGGGCATATCTCGGTTGATATTTTTGAGCCGATCTTTCCGAAATTCGTGATCAAGATCGGGGATATCATCTCGCCGCTACTCGGAGCTGTGATCTTTGTGATACTGGCATGGACGGTATGGGAATCCTCGATGTTATCGCAGATGCTGAACCTTGCCACCAATATTATTTATCTGCCCAAAGCGTGGTTCCAATACGCGGTTATTGTGATGAGCCTTATCGCTGCTCTGGGCATGACTTTACGCGCAATAGAGGCCGTAATCGGCCCAGCGGAGACTGTTAATGAGTGATTTTGCAATTGGATTGGTTGGAATGGGATCACTGCTGGTCATGCTGGCATTGCGCATTCCGGTTGCCTTCGCGATGTTCGCGGTCGGGTTTGTCGGCATCTCGGTCTTGTCGGGAACGAATGTAGCACTAGGCATGATGGCGTCAGAAAGTTTTACACTGGCCTCGTCGTCAGAATTGATCGTGGTGCCGCTATTTATCCTGATGGGAAATGTGGCCACCGAAACCGGCATGAGCCGTCGTTTATATGACGCAGCTTACGCAATTATCGGGTCAGTGCGCGGCGGTCTTGCCTCGGCCACCATAATCGGTTGCGGCGGGTTTGCGGCATTGTCAGGGTCATCCGTTGCTTCGGCTTTGACCATGGGGCGGGTGTCCTTGGTCGAGATGGACCGGTTCAAATATGATTCAAGGCTTTCAACGGGGGTTGTTGCCGCGGGCGGAACCCTTGGCATTTTGATCCCCCCTTCCACCGGATTTGTGATCTATGCAATTTTGACACAAGAAAGCATCGGCCGTTTGTTTTTGGCAGGCGTATTTCCGGGCTTATTGTTGCTATCAATGTTCATCCTGACGGTTACAATCATGTGCTGGATCAAGCCAGAACTAGGCCCTGCCGGCCCCAAAACCAGTTTTGCCGAAAAGATGTCGTCCTTTGCTGGCGCACTGCCGATCCTTAGCGTTATTCTACTGACAATTGGCGGAATTTACGGCGGCTGGTTTTCCCCCGTCGAGGCCGCAGCCGTTGGTGCTGGAATGGTAATTCTAATCGGCGCTGTCGGCGGTAACATGACGTGGCGAACCCTTTGGAATGCTGCCCGAAATTCGGTTGTAACTACTGCCACGGTGATGCTGATCCTGATCGCGGCCCATATGATCAACCCGTTTCTGGCCCTTAGCCACATTCCCCAAGAACTGGGTGGATATCTGGCTGGGCTGGACATGCCGGCGATGGGTGTATTGCTGATGATCCTTGCCTGTTATCTGGTTTTGGGGTGTTTTCTGGAAGGTTTCGCCATGCTGGTCTTGTCGATGCCAATCTTTTTCCCTGTGATTATTCAACTGGGAATCGACCCGATCTGGTTCGGGGTTCTGGTGGTGCTGACGCTAGAAATGGGCCTGATTTCCCCGCCTGTCGGGATCAATGTTTTCATCGTGAAATCAGTGGCTAAAGATGTGCCTCTGGCAACGATTTTCGCTGGTGTTATCCCGTTCTGGTTCGCCATGTTGATAACGTTGGGGATTCTCGTGATGTTCCCGCAAATCGCCCTATTTCTACCCGATACCATGATCAATTAACCTTGCTGCAAAAGAGGGAAAACACATGACTGAACCATGTTTTGACATCGCCCATTTGGGCCACATAGAAGTCTACACCGACAAATTCGATGAAAGCCTGGACTTTTTTACCCGCGTTTACGGCCTGAAACTTAGCGCGCTGGAGGGCGACAGTGCCTATCTGCGCGCTTGGGATGACTATGAATTTCATACGCTAAAACTAACCAAACACGACACAACGGGTGTTGGACATATCGCGTATCGCACGTCCTCGCCGGAGGCTTTGGCACGGCGCGTGGCAGTGATTGAGGCATCTGATTACAAGGTTCATGGCTGGAATGACGGCGATTTGGGACATGGCAAAGCCTTCCGCTTTGAGGACCCGTTTGGCCATATTTTCGAGATTTATTATGACACTAATAAATACGTACCTGACGAGGCTGATCGTCCAGCGTTAAAGAATATGGCCAGCCGGTTTCAGGGCGCAAGCCCGCGCCGCCTTGACCATTTGAACCTGTTATCAGCGGACGTAACCCAGTTTCGCGATTTCATGCAGACCTGTCTCGGCAGTCGTGTGACTGAACAAATTCGTCTCGATAATGGTCGCCTTGGCGGTTGCTGGTTCACCATCAATAACAAGACTTACGATCTGGCTTGCACCGAAGAACACGCGGGTGGGAATGGTCGTTTCCACCATATTACCTATGCCACAGATCAACGCGAGGATATCCTGCGCGCCGCTGACATCTTCCTTGAAAACGGGATTCATATCGAAACCGGCCCGCATAAACACGGCATTCAAGGCACGTTTTTCCTTTATGTTTGGGAGCCAGCAGGCAACCGCGTGGAATTGGCCAATGCCGGTGCCCGCCTGATTTTGCAGCCCGATTGGGAAACTGTCACTTGGACCGAAGATGAGCGCAAAAAAGGTCAGGCTTGGGGTCTAAAAACCATCGAAACATTCCATACACACGGCACGCCGCCCGTAAAGAAATAGGGGCGGGTTTATGAACAGCAAACGGATTGCATTTCTTGGCTTTGGTGAAGCGGCGAGGGCCTTTCACCAAAGCCTTTCGAAAAAGGATCCGGCGCTAGAGTTTTTTGCTTGGGATATTCTGCTGCTCGATCAGTCCAGCCAAATGCGCGACGTGATCGAGAGCCGAAATGTGGCCATTGTTGACCCTAGCGATTTTGGCGACGCTGATTGGATTTTCAATGCGGTTACGGCCGATCAAAGCTATGTGGCGCTGGAACGGATTGTTGAATATCTGGGTGACGATCAGCTGGTCATCGACATCAATTCAGTGGCACCGGACAAAAAACGTCGAAGTGCAGCGATGATTGAAGAAACTGGCGCAGAATATCTGGACATGGCGGTGATGGCACCGGTGCATCCGCACCATCATCAAACACCGGTTTTGATTGCCGGTAAGATGGTTAATGATTTGGCGCAAGATCTTACAGAATTGGGGTTCAATTTCCGGATTATCAGCACCGATGTCGGCGAAGCCACGGCGATCAAAATGGTCCGGTCCTTGTTCGTCAAAGGGCTAGAGGCGATAACGGTTGAAACTCTGCTGGCGGCCGAGGCTTCGGGTTGTTTAGAAGAAATCACCGCCTCAATTTCCAAAAGCTACCCCGGATTAGGTTGGCCCGATTTTGCGAAATATCAGTTTGAGCGCACAACAACTCACGGCCATCGCCGCGCCGCAGAAATGCGGGAAAGTGCGGCGACTTTGAACAACCTTGGGTTAACGGGGTCATTGGCCAATGAAATCGCAAATGTTCAAGAAAAGATGGGGTTTGTGGGTAAACCAACCTCGGGCGAAACTGACCTGACTGAACGGGTTGTTCAGGTTTTAAAGGGACGTCGAGGAACAAATACTTAAGTAGGGGAAAGATGGAAATGACTTATAAATCGCTGCAAGAAAAAATGGACGCCTTGGGAAATCCGGCGACGATGCTGCAGAATTCACCTATCGGGCGCTATGTTTATCCGATCCCCGCTGAATTTACCAACTGGATCGACGAACAACGTTCGTGGCGCGAAACTGCGGTGCTGTTTGACCAGTCATTCCACATGACTGACCTATATGTGCGCGGGCCTGATACGATCAAACTGCTGTCGGATCTCGGCGTTAACAGTTTCGAGAAATTCGGGCGTAACAAGGCCAAGCAATTCGTGTGTTGCAACCATGAAGGTTACGTTATTGGCGATGTGATTTGTTTTGGCCTGGAGGACGATGAGGTCAATCTGGTCGGTCGCCCCGCTATCCCGAACTGGGTGCAGTTCCATGCCGAAATGGGTGATTATGACGTAACCGTTGAGCGGGATGAGCGCAGCATTGACGACCCCGACGCCCCACGGAAAACCTATCGGTTTGAGGTGCAGGGGCCCAATGCGATGGCGATCTTTGAGGCCGCGAATGAAGGTGGCCCGTTGACCACAAAATTCTTCAATATGGGCGAAATCACCATTGCTGGCTGCACCGCGCGGACCTTGGCGCACGGCATGGGTGGCGCGCAAGGGTTGGAGATTTGGGGGCCATTTACGGATGGACCCAAGGTGAAAGCCGCGTTGTTGGAGGCGGGCAAAGCGCACGGCCTAAAACAGGCGGGATTTCGGGCATATTCGACGGTGGCAATGGAGTCCGGCTGGATACCTTCGCCGCTGCAGGCAATTTATTCCGGTGAAAAAATGAAACCTTACCGCGAATGGCTGGGCGGCAATAGTTTTGAGGCAATTGCCTCCATTGGTGGCAGTTTTCAATCAGACAATGTCGAGGATTATTACCTGACGCCGTGGGACCTCGATTACGGGCGTGTTGTTAAGTTCGACCATGATTTCATTGGCCACGAGGCGCTTGAAATCATGGCGGAACAGCAGCATCGCACCAAGGTTACGCTGGTTTGGGATAAAGAAGACGTGCTGAAAATCTTTGCGGGATTGATGGAGGAAGGTGAAATTCCGAAAGTCATGGAAATGCCCGCTGGCCATTATGCGGCGCACCCTTACGATCAGGTTTTACTAAACGGAGCGATGGTCGGGATTTCGACCTATCCGGTTTACACGGTCAATGAACGCGCTTGGATTTCGCTGGCGATGATCAAAGGTGACGGTGCGGCCATGGGCAGCAAGGTCAAAATTCTGTGGGGTGAGGCAGATGGCGGCACGGATAAACCTGTCGTGGAACGTCATCGGCAGATGGAAATCGGGGCGGAGGTGCATCCGTGGCCGATTCATGCGGCATCACGCAGGGACTATAGAAAACAACCGTAAACGAAGTTTTGTATACAGAAAGCGTCATTTTATCCTGTTTACGACGTCGAAATATGACATAAATAAGTATCTTGCCGCATAACCCCTAAATGATGTATACATTATGGAAATCGATATGGGAGGAAAATCCACATGGCTCTGCTTAGCTTTCCGAAAAAACGTAATGCGGTTGGGGAACCATCGGCGCATGGGCTTGGCGACATCCTGCAAGGGTGCTCAATCGAGGTGATGCCGCGGACGGCCGCCAAGGTTGAGGATTTCAAGGGTCTGTTGCCCGAAGGCACTCGCGTTTACGTCGCCCATATTGAAGGCACGCCGATCGAAGAAATGGTCGGTACGGCAAAACGGTTGACCGATGATGGCCTGACAGTCATGCCGCATTTTCCGGCGCGGATCATCAAAGACGCTACGATGCTGGAAAATTGGATCAAGATGTATCAATCCGAAGCTGGCGTTAACCAAGCACTGCTTTTGGCCGGCGGTGTTGATAAGCCGCATGGCGATTTCCACAGCTCGATGCAGCTTATGGACACGGGTTTGTTTGATAAATACGGGTTCAAGCGTCTGCATGTGGCGGGGCATCCCGAGGGTAACAAAGATATTGATGCGGCTGGTTCGACCAAGTTTGTCGACGAAGCCATGATGTGGAAGCAGAGCTTTTCTGAACAGACCGACGCAAAAATGGCGATTGCCACGCAGTTTGCCTTTGATGCGAAACCGATTATCACTTGGGCCGAAAGCCTGCGCGAAACGGGTGTGACCATGCCTGTGCATCTGGGCATTGCTGGTCCGGCGAAATTGCAAACGCTGATCAAATTTGCGTTTGCTTGTGGTGTTGGACCGTCCATTAAGGTTTTGCAAAAGCGCGCGGCGGATGTGACCAAGCTGCTATTGCCGTATGAGCCGACGGAAGTATTGTCCGATATGGCGACCTATTGCACAGAAAATTCGGGCCATAACATCGAGCAGATCCATTTCTTCCCTCTTGGTGGCATCAAGAAAAATGCCGAGTGGATTAAGGAATATGGCGCGAACGAAGATGTTGCCAATCCAGCATAGCTAGGTGGGTCGTTGCAAAACATGAGCGCAACAGCCCCCTATCCAAACCTTCGCCATCTTCGGCTGTTCTGCACCTATTTGCAGGTCGGGTCGGTCAGTGATGCAGCCGAGATTTGCGGAATTTCACAACCAGCGGCGACGCAGGCGTTAACGCGGCTCGATCAGATATTCGGGGCGCGTCTGATTGACCGGGGGCAACGCTCAACTAGTGTCACGACCGAAGGGCAGATCGTGCTTTTACGGGCTGAACGGGCACTTAATGTTATCCGCTCAGGCTGCAAACGATTGCAACCAGCACGCCAAGCCACAGAGATTTGCAATCATGTCACTATCCCGCATTTGCGCGCGCTGGCGGCATTCGGCGAAGCAGGCAGTTTCAGTGCGGCGGCACGGTTGTTGGAACAATCGGAACCAGCGGTACATCGCACCGCGCGGGATGCCGAAGCGATACTTACTACGCCAATTTTTGAGGGCTCTGGCCGAAATATCCGCCTGAGCCCTAACGGGTTGGCCGCGGTACGCTGGTCGCGTTTGGCATTGAATGAATTAGACAGCGCAGCGACGGAACTACGCGAAGCGCGCGGGCATTTTGATGGGCGGATGGCGATCGGAACGCTGCCTTTGGCACGGACCAGCGTGATCCCGTCGGCTATCGCCGAGATCGCGCGACAATACCCGCAAGCGCAGTTTGAGATCCTCGAGGGAAGCTATAGCCCGATGCTGACCGCGCTGGAATCCGGACGGATTGACATGATTGTCGGGGCCTTGCGTGAGGATGTTTCCAACAGTCAATTGGTACAGGAAAAGCTGTTTCCGTTTCATTTATCGGTGGTGGCTGACGTGGATCATCCGCTTAGTAAAGTTGCTGGTGTGACCCAACAGGATTTGGCGAAATATCCATGGATTGTGGCGCGTGAAGATACCCCGTCACGTAGGTTGTTTATGGAACTGGCGGATCGTGCGGATTTACACCAAGCTGTTGAAGTCGGGTCTTTGGTGGCTATTCGCGGGATATTGATGAAAACGGATTATCTGGCGCTGTTATCACATCATCAATGCGAGTTTGAGCTGGATGCGGGATTCCTGACGAAACTCGATTTTGAATTGCCGCCACACGACCGGTCCCTTGGGATTACGCACCGCCGACACTGGATGCCGACAGCGCTGCAATCGAGTTTTCTGGAAACCTTGCGAAAAGTCACCCAGCGGGTTGCTGGATAACCTATTTCATCAATTCTGGCAGGAACATAACTATTGCCGGAAACACGATGACGAGTGTGACAACCACCAGATCGGCCAGCAAGAACGGGATCACGCCCGCGAAAACCTGCGTTAAGGTCACGTATTTACTGGCGACGTTTTTGATAACGAAGACGTTCAGGCCGACGGGCGGCGTGATCATCCCGATCTCCAACAATTTCACCACTAGCACGCCAAACCAGACAAGGCTGATTTGTTCGGCTTGAAGGATTGGCAAGAAGACGGGCAAGGTCACCAGCATGGCCCCGAATGGCTCCATGAATGTTCCAAGTACCAAGTAGATGCAGACAATAATCAGCATTAGTTGGAAATAGCCGAGATCGGCGCCGCCAACCAGCGAAGCCAAAAAAGTCGAGACACCAGTGATGCCAAGGAACCGCGTAAACATGGCCGCGCCGACGGCAATGATGAACAGGGATGCGGTGGTCATTACTGTTTCAAGTAGGGAATCCTGAATGGCCTGCCAGGTTAATCCGCGGGTCACAAAACCCAGAACAACCGCGCCGAGGGCACCAACGGCTCCGGCCTCGGTAGCGCTAAAAACGCCTGAGAAGAGGCCGCCGAAAACGACCAAAACCAGTACTGCCATTGGCCAGATTTTGAGCAAAGACCGAAGCGAACTTTCGCCATCTTCGGGGATGTGGCGCGGGATCAGGTCGGGGCGTAGCCAGCTGATGATCAAGATAACCACCACATAGGATAGTGCGGTCAGGATACCGATGGCGAAGCCGCCGATAAATACTTGTGTCACTGAAGTTTCGGCCAAGATGCCATAGATGATCATCAGGATTGACGGCGGAATTAGCGCGCCAATTGTGCCACCAGCCGCGATAGAACCTGCTGCA
>CAZYMT010000047.1:0-17861 GCA_964649035.1 uncultured Rhodobacterales bacterium | reverse complement strand
ACGAACGGGTGATGCGGGCAATCGAGGCCATGTAGCTGGTCGAAAGCGCAATGACGGGCATGATAAGATATTGCCACTCGCCGCCATTCCAGCCACCGCCGGGCAGCCACCCAAGCCATAGCGTGAAAACGATCACGAGGATCGGGGCCATGACAAAATTTGGTAGAACTTGTGCACCAATGGAAACGCCAACAGCCAGATAATCGATCCACGTGTTTTGGCGAACGGCGGCAACCGCGCCAAGGGTGACGCCAACGGATACGGCAACTACAAACGACCAGAAGCCATAGGTTAGCGTGATTGGAAAGCCCTGCCCGATGATCTCGTTCACGGTGCGGTCTTTATAGCGAAAGGACGGGCCGAAATCGAATTCGGTGACGACCTTAACAGTGTAATTCGCCATCTGTTTCCAGAGCGGTTGATCCAGCCCGTATCTGGCCTGAATATTTTCGAGAACTTGTGGCGGCAATGGCCGCTCGGATGTGAAGGGCCCGCCCGGAGCTGCGTGCATCAACAGGAAGGATATCACAATTAGAATGAGTATGGTCGGGATCGCCAGAAGCACCCGCCGTATGACGTAGTTAAGCATGTCGTAAACCTTGGAAATGTTCCGGCGTGTACCCGGATGTGCAAGCAGGCACCGCATGTTTCCACGCGGTGCCCAATTTCAAACAGGGCTGTTATTCAGCCGCGATATATAGGTCGCGGGAATACCAGTTCTGCTCAACATTGCCGACAGGCCAGTTTTTAAGCGCCGCGTTATGCATATAAACACCAGCATAGTGGTATACGGGAATGACCGGCATTTCGTCCGCAAGGATTTGCTCGATACGCGTGTAGTTTGCGCTCGGGTCATCCATTGTGCGGGCTTCCAGCATCAAAGCGTCAACTTCTTCGTTGGAATATTTGCCGTCATTATAACCGGATGGTGTTGTCAGAAGATCGAGGAAAGTCGATGCTTCGTTATAATCACCACACCATGCGCCACGTGCCAGACCGAAATCTTGTTGACCGCGAACCTCCAAGAATGTTTTCCATTCCATGTTGGCTAGTTCAACAGTAACGCCAAGTTTCTGTTTCCACATTTGGGACATCGCAATAGCGATTTTCTTATGACCCTCGGACGTGTTGTACAGCATGTTGAAAGACAAAGGATTGTCCGTGCCGTAGCCTGCTTCGGCTAGCAACTCAACTGCGCGCGCGTCGCGTTCGCCTTGTGTCAATTGACCAAATTCGACTTCTGGAACCTCAAAATTAGCCGTCGCACCAGGAGTGAATGTGAAGGCTGCGAACTGGCCGCCTTGTAAGATGTTATCCGTGATGATTGTGCGATCAATTGCATAGGCCAACGCTTGGCGAACACGAACGTCTTTGAACGCTTCAGGACCGGATTCCGACAAGTTGAATGTATAGTAATACGAACACAAACGCGGGAAGGAAATCGCTTGATCAGGATATTCTTCCTTTAGGCGTGGGTATTGACCTGTTGGAACCTCTGTGCGGTCCAATTCACCAGCCAAGTACCGTGTTAACGCGCTGTTTTCATCATTGATAACCAAGGCAATGGTTTTGTCGATGATGGTTGCGTCGTTGTTCCAGTACATTTCGTTACGCTCACGAACGGAACGTTCTTGCGGGATATGTTCGGTCAGAACATATGCACCGTTGGAAACGATATTTTCTGGTTTAGTCCAGTCAACGCCGTGCTCGTCAATCGCCCATTGTGGGGATGGGAATGTGCTGGCATGTGTCGTCATCAACGCGAAATATGGCAGTGACGCGGTTAGGCGAACCTCAAGGGTTGTGTCGTCGATTGCAGTCACACCAAGTGTGTCTGTGTCGGCTTCGCCAGCAAGGATAGGACCAACGCCTTCAATTGCCATAATTTCAGCGAACCATGAATATGGGGACGCGGTTTCTGGATCTGCCAAGCGGCGCCAAGCATAAACGAAATCGCCAGCAGTGACGGGTTTACCGTCGGACCATTTGGCGTCGTCACGCAATGTAAATGTGTAAACGCTTTTGTCGTCATTGGTTGTAAAACCGGTTGCAACACCCGGGATCAGATTGCCGTCAGCATCCTGGTTCATCAGGCCTTCAAAAAGGTCGCGAACAAGTTCGGAACCGGGTACATCTTCCACGATTTGTGGGTCTACCGAGCTGTGCTCGTCAAGGACGCGGTAGGTGAATGTTTGATCGTCAGCTAGTGCTTCGCCCGTTACCGGATGGGTTCCCGCTGCCAGCACTGGTGCTGTGGCAAGGGTCGCCGCGACGAAGCCAGCTACCAAGGATTTGGTAAAATAGCTCATGTGTTGTACTCCTCTGTTATGGAATTTTTTTGATTTACTAGTTACGGGTTTGCTACCCGCATAAATAGGCAAGTAAACCATGCGCACAGTTTGCGTCAGGCGTTGGAGGCATACAACCGTTTACTCGGCGTAAACGTCAAATTGACGGCAGTTCGGTTGTTTTGACGAAAAAATTGATTACAGACGGTCACGCAAACTAAACCATGTCATAGCAAGGGCCAGTAATGGCAGGCGCAACGTGGTTCCACCGGGGAAACGACGAATCGGAACGGCTGCCATAATGTCGAAACGTTCCGCCGTGCCGCTGATGGCTTCGGCTATTAGCTGCCCTGCGAGGGTAGCCATCGCAACGCCGTGACCAGAATATCCGGAGGCCGAAAATATGTTGTTTTCGATCCGCCTAAAATCCGGCATTCGGTTCATGGTGACCCCCAATGTCCCACCCCAAGCATAGTCGATTTTGGTGCCTTCAAGTTGGGGATATATTTCCAGCATCGGCTTGCGGGCCTTGGCGGTGATGTCTTTGGGGAACTTGTAGCCATAGCTTTCGCCCCCGCCGAAAAGCAGACGGTTATCTTGCGACAGGCGAAAATAATTGACGACAAATTTGCTGTCGGCCACCGCAACATTATCGCGGATCAGTTCGCGAGCGAGGCCGTCACCCAAAGGTTCAGTCGCAATGATGAAATTGTTGATCGGCAGGACGCGAGTGGCGACTTGGGGTTCAAGATCACCTAGATATCCGTTGCAGCCAAGAGCCACGAATTTGGCGGTCACTGAACCGTCTTTCGTGGTAATTACGGCGGGGTCCGTATGGGTGATATTGGTAACACGCGACGTTTCGAAAATCTTAACGCCCGCCTTCACGCAAGCCTTCGCCAGGCCGAGCGCAAAGTTCAGCGGGTGCAGATGCCCTGCCCCCCAATCCATGGTACCGCCGCAATAGGCTTCGGTTCCAAGAGCCTCGGTGATCGCAGTTTTGTCTAGCAGTTCGACCTGGTCATAGGCGTATTTGTTGTGCAGCTTTTTGACATAACCGTCGTATTTGGCCAAATGTTTGGGTTTTAGTTCGGCGTGCAGAACCCCTGCCTGATAGCCACAATCAATGTTGTGTTTTGTGATCAGTTCGCGGGTGATTTCCTTGGAGGCCTCGCCGATATCCCACAATTGCTTGGCGTGGTGGTCACCAACCATACGTTCCAATTCATCTTGTTCCACACGCTGCCCAGAACCAACCTGACCACCATTGCGCCCCGATGCGCCGAACCCGACACGTTGGGCTTCGAGCAAGATGACGGAATAGCCGCGCTCAGCCAGATGTAGCGCCGTGGACAACCCTGTATAGCCGCCGCCAATAACGCAAACATCACAAGTTTCAGTGCCCTGAAACGTTGGAAAATGGTCCAGTTCATTGGCGCTGGCTGCGTAATAGGAATTCGGATACTCCCCGGCGCGGTCGTTTGCGGTTAGAAGATCCATCAGACGTTCAGCAACAGATGCTCGCGTTCCCACGGGCTAATGACCTCTAGGAAGGCGAGGGCCTCATGGCGTTTGACGGCGGTGTAGACGTCGCAGAATTCGGTGCCCAGAACTTCGGCCAGCTCAGGTGCGCCTTTGAACAATTCCAACCCGTCGAGCAAACTGCGCGGCAAGGCGCGGGGCAACTCATAGGCCTCACGATTTTGTTTCTTGCGCGGTTTAAGCTGGTTTTTCATGCCCAGATATCCACAGGCCAAAGATGCAGCCAGCGCCAGATAGGGGTTGGCGTCCATGCCGGTGACACGGTTTTCAACGCGGCGCGCGGCTGGGTTTGATAGCGGGATACGGATGCCGGTGGTGCGGTTATCCTCGCCCCATTCAAGGTTGATCGGAGCGGAACCGGATGCCACAAAACGGCGATAGGAATTCACGTAAGGCGCAAGGAAACAGATCGCATTCGGGATGTATTTCTGCTGTCCGGCGATGAATTGCGTGAATAGCTCAGTTTCCGAGCCATCCTCGGCGCAGAAGATATTATTTCCGTCAGAATCCACGACAGATTGATGGATATGCATGGCACTGCCCGGTTCGTCCTGCATGGGTTTGGCCATGAAAGTTGCGTAACAATCATGGCGCAAAGCGGCCTCGCGGATCAGGCGTTTGAAATAGAAAACTTGGTCGGCCAGAAACACCGGATCGCCGTGTACGAGGTTGATTTCAAGCTGGCCGGAACCGCCTTCTTGAATGATTGTATCAATCTCGAATCCCATCGCCTCGGAGAAATCATAGATGTCATCGATGATCTTGCCAAACTCGTCGACAGCCGCCATCGAATAGGCCTGTTTGCCAACCATGCGACGGCCGGAACGCCCAATCGGGGGTTCAATCGGTTGCGAGGGATCGATATTCGGTTTGGTCAGGTAAAATTCAATTTCGGGTGCCACAACCGGCGTCCAGCCTTCGGCCTTATAAAGGCCCATTATCCGTTTCAGAACGTTTCGCGGGATCAGGCCAATCGGTTTGTCATCTTTATCCATCACATCATGGATCACTTGAACGGTCACATCGCCAGCCCAAGGCGCGGCCACAGCCGTTGAAAAGTCTGGTTTCAGGATCATATCGGATTCGATCCACTGGTTTTTGATCTCCATATCGACGTAATCGCCGGAAATCGTCTGGTAAAAAATCGACATGGGCATGAACATGCGTTCCGTGCGGGCAAACGTCGTCGAGGGCATGGCTTTGCCGCGCGACATGCCGACAAAATCGGCGATAATGCACTCGACCTCCTCGATGCGTTTACCTTTTAGCCATTCTTGCGTCGCCTCTGGAAACTTTGAGACATAATCCATGTTTTTCACCATTTTTTACAAGCGACCGACGGGTTTGCCGACCGCACCTTTTTTCTGCGCTAGCAGACATAACCAATCATGCGCGACCGTGGCCGCCGCGATTGCCGTGATTTCGGAATGGTCATAAGGGGGCGAAACCTCCACTACGTCCATGCCCATCAGATTAAGCGAGCCAAGGCCGCGAATTAATTCGAGTGCCTGCCATGTTGCCAGACCGCCGACAACCGGAGTTCCGGTGCCTGGCGCAAATGCTGGGTCGAGGCCGTCAACATCAAACGAGATATAAACCGGCGTATCCCCTGCCCGCTTAATGATGATTTCAAGCGCCGCGTCGATGCCGTTGCGATGCACCCACGGGGCAGTCAGAATTTCGAAACCGTGGTCGCTGTCGTTATAGGTGCGCAGGCCGATTTGCGTGGATTTCGTAACGTCGATAATCCCCTCGGCCGCCGCGCGACCAAACATGGTGCCGTGGTCAAGGCGGGTTGGATCGTCGGGCCATGTGTCGCAATGGGCGTCGAATTGAATCAGGCTGATGGGACCGTATTTTTCGGCGTGTGCTTTGATCAGCGGATAGGCGATGAAATGGTCACCGCCAAAGGTCAGCATTTTGGTGCCCGTGGCGATGATTTTGGCGGCGTGGGCTTGGATATCTATCGGCACGGTTTCGGGGTGATGGGGATCGACAGTGCAGTCGCCCCAATCAACCACGGCCAAGGTTTCGAACGGATCAAAGCCAAAGGGAAACGCGTCAAGTTCGGCCAGTTGCACAGATGCCTCGCGGATGGCGCGCGGGCCAAGTCGACAACCAGAACGATAGGTGACGGAAGCATCATAAGGCACACCACTGACGGCCACATCGACACCGTTAAGGTCGCGTGAATATCGGCGGCGCAGAAAACTAAGCGCCCCGCCATAGGTCATTTCGTCACTCCGCCCCAGATTGGACGTGGCTGTAAACGCTTGATCGCTCATGTTTTCACCTTTTTACGCATAAAGAACCATGCGCCTGCAATGCCGATTGAAACAACCCCGATTATCAGGGTTGCCAGTGCATTAATGTCGGGACTAACCCCCAGCCGCACCTTGGAGAATATCACCATTGGCAACGTGCTGGAACCCGGTCCGCTGACGAAACTGGCGATCACCAGATCGTCGAGGGAAAGGGTAAAGGACAGCAGCCAACCGGAAATCAGGGCGGGTGAAATCATTGGCAGGGTTATATCGAAAAATACGCGAACCGGACCCGCGCCGAGGTCGGCGGCAGCTTCTTCGATGGAATCGTTCATGTCAACCAATCTGGATTGTACGACCACCGCGACATAGGCCATGCAAAACGTGATATGGGCAATTGTGATTGTCATGATGCCGCGCCCTGCGGGCCAACCGAATGCGGCCTCCATCGCGATGAAAAGCAACAGAAGCGACAGGCCGGTTATTACTTCGGGCATAACCAATGGGCCGGTAATCATACCTGTCAGTAAACCGCGTGCGCGGACGCGGCCAAAGCGGGTTAATACTAGTGCGGCAATTGTGCCGAGGATCGTGGCGATGGTGGCGCTGGTTACACCAATTTTGAGGCTGATCCACGCCGCGCCAAGGATCTGGGGATCGTGGAAAAGTTCGCCGTACCATTTGGTTGACCAGCCGCCCCAGACGGTTACCAGCTTGCTTTTGTTGAAGCTGAAAATCACCAGCGAAACGATGGGGATGTATAGAAATAGGAAGCCAAGCGTGGCGGTTATAGGCAAGAATAAACCACGTTTCATGTGTTCTCCTCCGCCTTGGTTTGGGCCATGCGCAGGAACATCACGGGGATGACGATGGCGACCAACATGGCGATGGCAACGGCGCTGGCGACGGGCCAATCACGGTTACTGAAAAACTCGGACCAGAGGATTTTCCCGATCATTAACGTGTCAGGACCACCCAGCAATGCGGGGATTACGAACTCGCCAATGGCAGGGATAAAGACGAGCATTGAACCGGCGATGATACCCGGTAAGGACAGCGGTAAGGTGATACGGAAAAACGTGGTCATCGGGTTGGCTCCGAGGTCGGCGGAGGCTTCTAATAACGATCCGTCCAACTTCACCAAATTGGCGTAAAGCGGCAGGATCATGAAGGGTAAATAGGTGTAAACAATGCCGATATAGACGGCGACATCGGTCTGCATGATGATCAATGGATTGTCGATTATTCCTAACTTCATCAATAGGTTATTCAAGACACCGTTGGTTTTTAATATCCCGATCCATGCGTAAACGCGCAACAAGAACGATGTCCAGAACGGCAACACAATTAGGAGCAGTAATAAGGATCGTTTCGGCTCGTCACTGCGGGCAATGTAATAGGCCATCGGGTAACCAATTAGCAGCGCCAGAACCGTCGAGAAGAAAGCGATTTTGATCGAGGAGAGGTAGGCTTTTATATATAGCGTATCCTCCCACAAATAGGCATAATTCGAGAAGGTTCCTTGGATTGTCCAGCCATCAGGCCCCTCAATGAATAAGGGTGAATATGGTGGCCGGGCGATCAGCGGCTCGGCAAAGGATATTTTCAAAACTACCAAAAACGGCACCAAGAAAAACACAAAAAGCCACAGGGTTGGCACCGCGATTACCAAGCCACGGCCGGACAATCCAAATTTGCTTAGGATTGACGCGGTGGCCTGCCATGGGCGGCTGGATTCGGCGGGTTGGTTCATCCGGTTAGGACCACGCCGGCAGCAACATTCCAGCTAAGATAAACCTGTTCATCCCACTTGATTGGCTCACCTTCGTGATCCAAATTTGACTTAGTGACCTTCACCATTTTGCCGCTTTCGAGACGCACGTGATAGGTCGAAAGGTTGCCCAGATAAGCAACTTCCTCCACCTCTCCCTTTACGCAATTAGCGGCATTTTCGGGCTGGACTCGGGTCAGGGAAATCCGTTCAGGGCGAACGGCAACCGACACTGCTTGTTTGGCTTTCAGGCCAGACATTGGCGTCGCCAGCAGGTCACCAATTTCCTCGGATTTAATTCTGAGCGTGTCGGAAACGGCGATATCCACCGTCCCTTCGAACAGGTTAACCGAGCCGATGAAATCGGCAACGAACCGTGAGTTAGGGGTTTCGTAAATCTGTTCTGGTTCGCCAACTTGCACGATCTGACCCTCGTTCATCACGCCGATACGGGTGGAAAGCGTCATCGCCTCTTCTTGGTCATGGGTAACAACAATAAACGTCACGCCGAGGCTTTCTTGAATGCGGATCAGTTCAAACTGGGTTTCTTCACGCAGTTTTTTATCAAGCGCGCCAAGTGGTTCATCGAGCAACAAAAGCTTCGGTTGTTTGATCAGGCTGCGCGCCAATGCCACACGTTGCTGTTGCCCACCGGACAATTGATGCGGCTTACGTTTGGCAAAATCGGACAGTTTTACCAACCCCAGCATATCTGCAGTCCGGTCCATCGCCTCGGCCTTTGGCACGCCTTCGCGTAACAAGCCGTATGCAACATTTCGTTCGACGCTCATATGTGGAAACAATGCGTAAGATTGGAACATCATGTTGGTCGGACGCGCCGATGCGCTAACGCCAGCCACGTCCTGCCCGTCTATTTCAATTGTACCGTCGGTTGGGGTTTCGAACCCCGCCAGCATCCGCAACAAGGTCGATTTTCCGCAGCCCGATCCACCGAGCAAACAGAACAATTCACCCTTGTAGATGTCTAGGCTAACATTATCGACAGCCGCAAAATCCCCGAATTTCTTGGTGATATTGCGGATGCGGATAAACGGGGTGTCCGTGGCTTCTCTCCACGGTTTTGCGTCGGCGGCTAGGATTTGATCGGCCATCGGTGCTCCGAAAATTATGGGTGGGACGCATGACGCGCCCCAGGATTTTAGCCTACTGACCGGTTTTGACACGTGTCCACAGACGGGTCACGAGACGGTCCGTCCGCGCATCATATGCCTGCGAACCCCAAAGACGGGTTTTGGCTTCCTCAGTAGGGAAAATACCCGGATCCGAAGTGATTTCTTCGTCCACCAAAGGCATCGATGCCGCGTTACCATTTGCATACCAAACGTAGTTCGTAATGTCGGCGGTAATCTGAGCGTCCATGATAAAGTTAATGAACATATGGGCAGCGTCTGCATGTGGCGCATCCACCGGAATTGCCAACATATCGAACCATTGCAACGCGCCCTCTTTCGGGATCACATACCCAACCTCGACACCGTTTTCAGCTTCTTCGGCGCGCGCCATTGCTTGGAAAACATCGCCAGACCAACCCACAGTTACGCAAACATCACCATTGGCCAAATCATTGATATATTGTGACGAATGGAAATATCGAACATGTGGGCGGATGGTTTCGAGCAAGGCCGCCCCTGCCTCCAAATCGGCCTTATCCATCGAGCGTGGATCAAGCCCGAGATAGTTCATCGCTGCGGGGATCATTTCGCTGGGTGCGTCCAATAAGGTGATGCCGCAATCGGCAAGTTTTCCGGCAATTTCCGGATCGAAGACCAATGACCAACTATCAACTTCATAATCCTCGCCAAGGCGCTCGGCGATCGCGCCGTAGTTAAAACCAATGCCCGTAGTGCCCCACATATAGATCATGGCATGTTCATTGTCCGCGTCATAAACCGCCGCGCCCGCCATCAAGTCGGCGTCCATATTTACCATATTTGGTAACATCGATTTATCGAGTGGTTGGTACGCGCCCGCAGCAATTTGACGTTGCAAAAAATCGGATGTCGGAACCACTACGTCATAGCCGGAACTACCGGTCAGCATTTTTGCCTCAAGAACCTCGTTGCTGTCATAAACATCATAGACAACTTTGATCCCAGTTTCCGCCTCGAATTTTTCAATGGTATCTTCGGCAATATAATCCGACCAGTTATAGACGTTAACCACGTCTTGGGCGGCGGCAGATCCCGCAATTAGCGCGGCAATCGAGGTCGTTACTACGATCCGTTTCATACTATTCTCCCTGTGTTACACATTCGCGTGGCTTGCTGCACGCGTATGATCCAATCAGGCACTAGGAAGCAGAGGTAGATCAAGTGTTTTCTTTCCGAAGCAAAGGATCGGAGCTATGCTTAGTTGTTCACCTCTAAACTATTTTAGTTTTTTGTTGCTTGTTTTCATCGACGTCTTCGCAGAAAATTGCTAACATCAGATTGAAACATTTCCCAACCTTGAGGAGTTTGGGGAAATCATGGTAAAAACCACAAATTGTCTTAATATTGTAAGTTAATGGGGCATAATCCACGAAATTTGTTTGTTTAGTGATATAATTTATGCTCTATTCGCCAACAACCTTTGGTAACTATATCGGTTTTTGGTCGATTTTGCTTCCACATTCTTCCATTTTGCGGCAAACATAATGCAACAAATTATGGTGGTCTAACGAATGAAAATTTTCCTCGGAATAACAACCTTGATGTTGATCTCACCGATATTGGCGTACGCACAACAAGCTGTCACGATCGGATATTTCAACGAATGGCCTCTCCCCGCCCATTATGGCAAACAGTCAAATACTTTTAGCGAGGCCTTACGAGCCCGTGTAAATTGGCCAAGTTTCGATAGCGCAGCGGATATGTCCGACGCGTTGGAGAACGGGACGATTCAAATCGCCTTTTCGCAAGGTATTGTCCCATTGCTTGTCGCTGCAAGTGAGGGCAAGGACGTCGAAATTGTTGATATTGCTGTTTCCTATCCTGGGGTCGAAAACTGTGTCGTTCGCGCACGTTTGAATATATCACAAGAAAATGCCGAGGAACTGGAGGGGCTTAAGGTTGCTCTACCGGTCGGGACAACAGTTCATTTTAGTTTGCTAAAGCAAATGTCGCATCTTGGCGTTGACGCCTCCAAACTCGTCCTGATTGACATGCCGCCGTCGCGCGCGGCCGCCGCATTTGCGAATGCAGAGGTCGATATGGCATGCGGGTGGGGTTCCGCGCTCGAACAAATGAAGAAACGCGGGAATGTCCTTTTGGATGGAAACGAACTGACGGATATTGGCGTGTTGGCTTTCGACACAATCCTTGTACAAAATTTTTACGGCATTTCAAACACTAGCCTTCTAACCAAAATATTGGATTTAAACGATAAAATCGTATTTTCTTACAATAGCGATCCCACCGCAATGTTAGATGAAATAGCCAGTTCCGTTGCAATGACGGAATCAGCTGCCCGCGCGACAATGCAAACATTTACTTTTCTGCCAATCGACCAAAAGCTGGATGAGGCCTGGTTGGGTGGCGGGGTGCAAAGCTACATGAAATCGCTGGCCGATTTCTTTGTCGAACAAGGAACGATGAACCGCGCATTGGACAGCTACGATGCGCTGGTTAATATCAGTTATTTGCAGGCGGTATTGGCCCTGCAACTGTCAGAGACAACAAATGATTCAACCTTATTTGCGCCACAACAATAGGATTAATATCCCCGCGCAGGCCAATAAAATTCCAACCCATTCTCGCGGCGTTGGTTTTTCACGAAAGAAGATGATCGACACGGCAATTGTAAACAAAATTTCTATTTGCCCCAATGCTTTAACATAAGCCGCGTTCTGCAATGTCATGGCGCTGAACCACCCGAACGAGGCCAATCCGCCGGATATCCCGACCCAAATTGATACACGCCAACTTGCAATGACCTTCCCAATCTGACCCGCCTCTTTTAGGCGCAGCCAGATTGCCATTATGACGGTTTGGAAAATGATCACAACGACCAGTGTGAACGAGGCGCGGACAAGAAAATCGCCAGATTCCAGAGATAGTGATGCCGCACGATAACTGACGCCAGAGACGGCAAAAGCTGTGCCTGATGCCAGCCCGATCAGTGACGATCGGTTGAGTATTCCACCACGCAATCCATCGGGTGTCGACAAAAGCACCACGCCAAAAAGACTGACAATTATTGCAATTGCCGCGCCACCGCTTATCTGGTCGCCGAGCAGTAGGATGCCAAATATTGCGGCTTGTATGGTCTCAGTTTTCGAAAGCGTTGTTCCAACGGCAAAATTTCGTAATCCGAATAGATGGACCAACAGAAATGTCGCGGTGATTTGCGATATTCCACCTATCATTGCGAATGTGGTAAATCGCAAATTTGGCGAGGGCATTGTCGCGCCGCTAGAAATCAGCACCCCCATCAAACACAATGCCAGCGGAACACCGAAAACGAATCTTGAAAAGGTTGCGCCCCCGGTTGAAAGCTGCCCTTTCAGGTGTTTTTGCAATGACGAGCGGATATTTTGCAGAAACGCTGCCCCGATAGCGATTGGAATCCACAGCTCCATTTCAACTATATCCAGTCATTAGGTGAACTTGTTGTCGCGCGGAAAACCACGGGGAGCCATGCGCCCAGCGGCCGCGCGTTTGCCCATCCAATCGGATAGCTCCAGCTCGGTTCGCGTGCGTCCAGCAGGGTCTAGCCAACTTAACCCGTCCGATAAAGTAAAGGTTTTGGCATCAGACAATTCACCCTCTTTATCCGCGTATTTTTGCAACCGAACACCTTTACCACGACCCATTTCAGGAAGCTCATCCAGCTTAAATATCAACACCTTACGGTTCAAACCGACACAGGCAATATGATCACCTGTAACGGGCTTACATATCAATGCACGCGTTGCATTTTTGACGTTCAACACCTGTCGGCCCGTGCGAGTTTGTGCGATTACTTCGCTTTCGTTCACTATGAAACCATCACCAGCGCTAGACGCCACAAGAAGTTTGCGTTCAGGTTTGTGAATAAACAAATCGATCAATTCGGACTCGTTCGGGATGTCGACCATTAGCCTGACAGGTTCGCCCATCCCACGCCCCCCCGGTAGATTGCTGCAAGCAATCGTGTAAAATCGTCCATTACTAGCAAATGCCACCAATTTGTCGGTGGTTTCCGCATGGAAAATGAACCTGCCTTCATCCCCGTCCTTGAATTTCAGCTCAGAATCAAGGTCGACATGCCCTTTCATCGCCCGAATCCAGCCCATCGCCGAACAGACAACGGTCACGGGTTCCCGTTCGATCATCGCTTCGATTGGCACCTCTTCGAACTCAATCGCTTCGGCCAGTTCTGTACGCCGCGCGCCGCCTTCGCTGTCTTTTCCAAACGCTTTGCGAGTTTCGCGCAGTTGTTCGATGATTTTCCTCCACTGCAAATCTTCGCTGGCCAACAAATCTTCGATATCTGCGCGCTCGATCAGCAATTTATCGCGCTCATTCCTCAGCTCCATTTCTTCGAGCCTACGCAAGGAGCGCAATCGCATATTCAAAATTGCTTCGGCTTGAGCGTCAGTGAGTTCGAACTCCGCCATCATAATCGGCTTCGGTTCATCCTCATTCCGGATAATCTCGATCACGCGATCAAGATTTAGAAACGCAATGATATAGCCTTCAAGAACCTCGAGGCGCATGTCAATTTTGCCCATCCGGAACTTGGATCGGCGCAACAGAACCTCGCGCCTATGATTGATGAACGCCCACAGAACCTCTTTCAAGGTTGAAACTTTTGGCGTTAAGCCATCGATCAAAACATTCATATTCATCGAGAACCGCGTTTCCAAATCCGACTGCCGGAACAAAGTTTCCATCAACACGATTGGATCAACGGTTTTTGCCCGTGGCTCTAGAATAAGGCGGATATCTTCGGCGGATTCATCACGCACATCAGCCAAAATTGGGATTTTCTTGGCATTGATAATCTCGGCTATCTTCTCGATAAGTTTAGACTTTTGCACTTGGTAAGGGATTTCTGTGACAACAATTTGCCACTGACCACGCCCCAAATCCTCGATAGCCCATTTCGCACGTAAACGGAAAGAGCCGCGTCCGGTTTTATATGCATTAAGGATGTTTTCCGGCGGTTCAACCAACACTCCCCCAGTTGGAAAATCCGGGCCGGGAATATATTCAAGTAGGGTCTCATCGCGTGCATTCGGTGCTTTGATCAAATGGATCGCCGCATCGCACAATTCTCCGATATTATGGGGCGGAATGTTGGTCGCCATCCCCACGGCGATGCCGCTGGAACCGTTGGCCAACAAGTTCGGAAATGCCGCAGGTAATACCACAGGTTCAGTCAACGAACCGTCATAATTGTCCCGAAAATCCACAGCGTCTTCGGACAATCCGACCATCAAAGCCTCGGCAGCGGCCGTCATACGTGCCTCGGTGTAACGCGCAGCAGCGGGGTTATCCCCGTCAATATTTCCGAAATTTCCTTGGCCGTCTATCAGTGGATAGCGGACATTAAAATCCTGCGCCAACCGCGCCAACGCATCGTAAATCGCTTGGTCACCATGCGGGTGGTAATTACCCATAACGTCGCCGGAAATTTTCGAACTTTTCCGATAACGGCCTTTCGGGTCAAGTTTTAGCTCGCGCATTGCATACAGAATACGGCGATGAACCGGCTTCAACCCGTCACGCGCATCCGGTAACGCACGATGCATGATTGTTGAAAGGGCATAGGTCAGATATCGATCACCCAGAGCACGGCGCAAAGGTTCGACGGTGATTTCTCCGCCATCCGGTATATCGGGTGTATCTGTTGTTTTAGCCATAGATGTTGTGTATATCGCTACAGATGTTGGGTCCAGAGGCAATGCGCATCAACGATAATATTCCTTACCTCTGGTTTAGTTCACGGATAATCGGGCGGTTGCGATGACAGAAAAATCGATCTTAATAACAGGCTGTTCGAGCGGGATCGGATATGACGCAGCACACACCCTAAAAAAACGTGGCTGGAGAGTGTTTGCAACCTGCCGGAGCGAAGAAGATTGTGAACGTCTTCGCCTTGAAGGATTGGAGAGTTTTCTATTAGACTATCAAGATGAAACCAGCATCAAATCCGCTATTTCTGAGGTCTTAACGCGAACGGGCGGGACGCTGGATGCCCTCTTCAACAATGGCGCATATGCCATCCCCGGTGCTGTCGAAGACCTAAGCCGCAATGCTTTACGGGACATTTTTGAAACTAATCTATTTGGACAAATCGATCTTTCAAATCGTCTCCTCCCGACGATGCGCAAACAAGGATATGGACGGATAATTCATAATTCGTCGGTCTTAGGATTTATGTCCACCCCATACAGAGGTGCATATTGCGCCACTAAATTTGCGCTGGAAGCGCTAACAAATGCCCAGCGGATGGAGCATATTTCGGATAATATTAAATTTGTACTTATCGAACCCGGGCCGATTAAGACGGAATTTAGAAATAACGCAGCCAAACAATTTGAAAAATGGATTGATTGGGGTCACGCACATCGTCGAGATTACTACAATACAGAGGTTCGCAGCCGATTTTACGACAAATCGGGCAAACCGGATCGTTTCGAATTGCCGCCGTCGGCAGTTACCAAAAAGCTGATCCTCGCACTTGAATCGCCCCGCCCCCGCGCAAGATATTTCGTGACTATTCCAACCTATGCTGCGAATATTATGAACCGGTTCTTGCCAACTCGCCTACTCGACGCAATCCTATCCAAGCAGTGAGATAAATCTTTGACCTCTGATCCGTTATTCCTTTTGATTATTTTCGCCTGCCTTGCGGTCTTTGCTGTCCTGATGTTCGGCATCATCGGGTTTTCTCGCGGTAGCGAATTCAATCGAAAACATGCCAATAAAATCATGCGATTGCGCATTGTTTTACAATTTGTAGCGGTTTTATTGATTCTACTGTTTGTATGGCTTCGAGGCGGAGAGTGACATGGTTGTACTGAACAAAATCTACACACGAACTGGCGATAAAGGGGATACTGCGCTTGGTGATGGAACCCGGGTAGCAAAAAACTCGCTGCGCGTATCCGCATACGGAACTGTAGATGAAACGAACGCCACCGTCGGGATGGCACGACTACACGCAACGGGTGACATCGACGATGCATTGGCGCGAATACAGAATGATCTTTTTGATTTGGGTGCTGATTTATGTCGACCTCTGTCAAGCGACACTGGTTCAGACTTACGAATTATTCAGTCGCAAATTGATCGCTTAGAAACCGAAATTGATATAATTAACGCGCCACTAGAAGCGCTTCACAGCTTCATTTTACCCGGCGGATCCCCTCTTGCTGCACATCTTCACCTTTGTCGTACGGTTTCTCGACGGGCTGAAAGGTTAAGTGTCGAATTGTCGGCCCTAGAACCGGTTAACCCACTGACAAAAAAATACCTTAACCGTTTATCTGATTGGTTTTTTGTGGCTTCTCGCGCGGCAAACAATGGTGGCGCCGATGACGTACTTTGGGTCCCCGGCGCCAATCGTTAGATCAAAACAGTGCATTTTTCACGGCATCGGCAAGAACTTGTTCGCCGGCGACCGTTAAATGTGTATCGCTTGCCCCTTGATGCCAAACTGCCCAATCGCCTTGTGCGACTTGACCAGACAAAATCAGCGCGCGCATATGGGCATAGGTATCGATATATAGCACAGACTCCGCTGCGGCAGCCGCTTGTTGGCTTACACGGCAAGCAGCACGCATAGGCTGCTCGGTTGCAGTTGTATCACCACCCACGGGAAAATTCAGATAATGAGACCCAATTACGGCAACACTGCCTGCCCCTGCGGAAACGACGGCTTGCACCCAACGTTGGATGTTTTCCTGCGTGTCGATTGATACCGTGTCATCAAAAACAGGTGTCGTTGATAGCGCAGTTCCAATCGTTACAACATCACCTGAAAGAACCGTAATTTCACGTGTCTCCCCGTTCACAACGATCCAGCCGCCCACTGCCAGTTTACTAGAATTGGCGACTCCAAACGTAGTTGTTGTCGGGACCGGACTTACCGCAACATTCGTATCGACATCATTTGACCCCGCATAAATTGTGGCGACGTCCGGTGGCCCTTTTGAAAGAAAATCACCGACCTGCGCCAACATTTCCGCAGAACTTTCGCCCGAGCCACCTGCGTTGCGAACAGCAACGTTGCCGATTAATGAAGGATAGAATTCTTCTGGTCCCATGCCAAAAGAAACATTGAACGTGTGACTGTCGCCCTCTGCTCCGTACAAAATATCGAAAGGCTCCTGCGTCAGCCGTTTTTCGAGCGAGATATCACCACAAACAACCGCAATTTCCGCCAAATGACCATCTAGGACACGAAATACCTGATTTGGGTATCCACCCAAACCAACATAAGTCGGAGACGCTGCAGCCAATTGATGTAATTGATCGTTCGTTTGAATACCTCCATCGTCAACCCAGGAACGCCCAAATGCGTCGGCCCCGAATGCAGTTCGATATTCGGTATCGCCAGCCAATGATAGATTCGAAACCTCAGTATCGGCACCGCTTCCATCACCAGTCACCATCCGAAAATTGGCGCCACTAGTCGTGTACATTGCGAATCTGTCATTGCCACCATTATCTACCATAAATAGGTAACGTTGGTCGGCGCTGTCTGCGGCGTTCAATGTAAAGCGCGCATAGACATGGATAGCCGTCGGATCGTAAGGGAAATCCGCAATTGCCATAGCGACTGCAAAATCTCGTGCCGCCGATAAATCCAACCCTTTCACGGGATCAATCAGCCAGGGATCTGTACCCCACGGCATCAATTTTGCTTGTGGGTCACCATCGAAATTATTGGCGGGGACACCGCTATCATTAACGACTATTCGGCCTTCAACAAAATCGATGGCAAACCCGACGCGTGCGCCAAGTACCGAAAATGCGTCAAACCCTGCCCCGGAAGACATGGATT
>CAZYMT010000046.1:0-17922 GCA_964649035.1 uncultured Rhodobacterales bacterium | reverse complement strand
AGGGCCGTCATCCGTACGGCTATGGTGCAATTCGCAACCACAGACGGCGCAGGTGTCGCGCACCTTTAGATAGCCATCCAGCACGGGGCCACTGCCACAGGACGGGCAACGGCGTTTCCAGCCGCGTAGCAATGCGGGTTTTACAGGGCGATCTGCTTGTTCATTTTCCATGTAGCGCAACCTAATCGCTTTTTTCGTAAATAATAGGGCCAAACAAGGGTTGCGGCGCGATGTCGCAAATATACCGACGGAAACCCTGACCTGCCCCGTATTACTATCATAACAAAGCTTAAGGAGCAGATAATGAACAAGACAATCATAACCGCCCTCGCGATGTCCATGGCATTTGGTGTAACGGCTGTTGATGCACGGGGTTTTGGCCCCAAGCAAGCAACGTTTTCCGAGGTGGACACTAACAGCAACGGCCAGATTTCCGAAACAGAAATGGGGGCAATGACGGCAAACCGTTTTGATTTGGCGGATGCCAATACCGACGGTTTTATTGATGCGGACGAGATGAAGGCGCATTGGGAAAACATGGCGGACAATATGCCAGGCACCCCAAACGGTTCCGATCACAGCGAACGGATGATGGAACGCATGGGCGATATCATGGACCGCGTCATCGCCCGCGCCGATGAAGACGAGGACGGCAAAATCAGCTTTGAGGAACTTATGGCCGTGCAACCCGGTTTGGTTTTTGCCGATATCGACACCAACGAAGATGGCGCTGTTAGCGAAATGGAATGGCATGTCTCTGTTGATCACCGTGGTGGTGGACGGATGCAGGATCGCGGGCAAATGTGGGGTCGTGGACACATGCAGGACCGTGGTCAGACGCAAGAACGCGGTGGCTGGTTTGGTCATGGGTTTGGCCAAGGCCACGGGCGCAACTAATTCAGATTCGCGAGGCGGCTTCCCTCCACCTCGCGAATTTGGTTAAATGCGATATGAATATGGCCTATGACGCAATGAATGACAGCAGCGACGAGGACCTTCTGACGCTTTATGCTTCAGGGGATCAGTCGGCCGCGCGCGAATTGATGTTGCGTCATGCACCCCGGGTTTTAGCACTTGCAAACCGGTTGTTACGCGATACAGCCGAGGCCGAAGATGTGACCCAAGAAGCCATGTTGCGCCTGTGGAAAATCGCGCCGGATTGGCGAACCGGCGAGGCAAAGATTTCAACGTGGTTATACCGTGTTGCCTCCAACCTGTGCACGGATCGCCTGCGAAAACGGCGCGGGGTTGGCTTGGATCAAGCGCCGGAAATCGCGGATGAGACGCCATCGGTTGAAACTGTGTTGATGAATGCGGATCGCGGGCAAGCCTTGCGGATCGCCATTGATAAGCTGCCGGAGCGCCAAAAACTGGCGATAGATTTGCGGCATTTTCAGGAACTTTCGAACCCTGAAATTGGCGAGATATTAGAGACCAGCGTGGAAGCCGTCGAAAGCCTGCTGTCGCGCGCGCGCCGTTCACTGGCGGCAGATATGGAGAAACACCGTGCGGCCCTCGGGCTAGCGGAGTGAGGAGAGATGATGGAAAATGAACTGGATAGATTGCTAAAAGCCGAGGCGGAAAACACGCCCGAGCTTAGCACCCGTTTGATGGAAAACATGATCGCGGATGCAGCGACTGCATCTGCGGCTCGCGCAGAGGATCGACCTCTTGCGATCGACACGGCGCGCAGTAGTTGGTGGAAACGCGCCCTTGAACCTTTCGGCGGGATGCCAGCGCTTGGCGCGGCCACAACTTGCGCTGTTATCGGCGGGATTATAGGGTATTCGGGTACCGATGCGCTGCAATCCATCCCCGGAATGGAAAGCGTTATCACCAGTTTCGAGGATGATCCACTAGATGATTTTGGCGTTGGCGCATTAGCAAATTTCGACGTTTTCCTGGCGGAGGGATAAGATATGACTGAACAAAAAAAACGCACGGCGACTTGGGTTAAGATCGTTTTGGCCGTCTCCATTGCACTTAATCTGGCGGTGGCTGGCATAGTTGGCGGGGCAATGTTACGCGATCACAATCCGCAGGCACCAAGCGCCGAGGGGGTTTCGATTTTGGCGCGCGCTATGCCATTTAAATTCCAGACCCAACTTCGCGGCGCGATGCGGGATCGGCGCGCCGAATTTCGTGCGGATCGAGAGGCAATGCGTACCCTGCGTGCCAACTTGATCGAAGCATTACAAGCCGAACCGTTCGAAATTTCTGCCGTCGAAACGGTTTTGTCGAACCAGCGCGCTCTGACCGCCAATCTGGTTGTTGCCGGACATAGCGAAGTTATCGCACAAATCGCTGCGATGGACCGCGAGGATCGGGCTCGCTATGTGGAAAACCTGCAAAAGCCGCCACATCGTCCGCATTATAGCCGGCCATAAACCGCCGGACGGGGGTTGCGTTCTGGTGCGCTTCCCTCCATAGGGGCAGCTTCCCGTCTTCCCCCCCGTGGCATTTGCCCCCTGAGGTGTTGACACAACCCAAAGGGCTAAAATGACTGATCTTAACTTCCAGAGCTTCGGCCTGGACCAAATCCTGCTTAGTTCACTTGAACGTGCAGGGTTCACAACGCCGACTCCTATTCAGCAACAATCCATCAAAGCGCAGCTTGAGGGCCGCGATATTTTGGGTGTGGCGCAAACCGGAACCGGTAAAACTGCCGCTTTTGGCCTGCCGATCCTGCATAATATTTTGCAAATGGATGGCCGCCCAAGCCCGAAATCCTGTCGCGCATTGATCCTTGCCCCAACCCGCGAGTTGGCCGTGCAAATCGAAGCAAACTTCAAGGAATTCATGGGCGGCGCTGGCTTGACTACTTGTTTGGTGCTTGGCGGCGTTTCGCGCGCCGGCCAGATCAAGAAAATTTCACGTGGCGTTGATATCGTGATTGCCACGCCCGGCCGTCTTGAAGACCTGATGAACGACAAGAAAATCCGTCTCGACGAAGTGCGTTTTGTGGTACTGGACGAAGCTGACCGGATGCTCGACATGGGGTTTGTGCAGCCGGTGAAACGTATCTTGGCGCGCTTGCACCCGAAACGCCAATCGGCGCTATTTTCGGCGACAATGCCCAAAGAAGTACGTCGTTTGGCCGAGAGCTTCCTTAATGATCCGATACGCGTCGAAGTAACACCCGAAATCACCTCGGCCCCAAAAGTTGAACAGCGCGCGGAATTGATTGGCGGCGCATTGAAGCGTTCGCGGCTATTGGAAATCGTGTCGGATCCAGCTGTTGAAAAAGTCATCGTATTTGCACGGACCAAACGTGGTGCCGACAAAGTTGCGAAAAACCTGATCACCGACGGCGTTCCAGCCGAAGTTATTCACGGCAATAAAGCTCAAAATGCACGGCAACGGGCGCTAAACAAATTCAAGGCTGGCTTTGTGAAAGTTCTGGTCGCAACGGATATCGTTGCGCGCGGGATCGACGTTCCGGGCATCACCCATGTGATCAATTTCGACCTACCCGACGAGGCGGAAAACTACGTTCACCGTATCGGTCGTACTGGCCGCAACGGCGCGTCCGGTATTTCCATTACACTATGTTCAGGGGATGAGCTGAAGAAACTGGCCGCCGTGGAGAAAATCCTTGGCCGCCGTTTGATTGAACGCGACGGCCCCGACCCAAAACCTAAGGCCAAAGCTAAAGGCTGGCAGGGGCGTGGTAAACCACGTTCCGGTGGCGGCGGTCGTCCAGGTGGCGGTGGTGGAAATCCCGGTGGCGGTGGCAAGCCAGGTGGCGGCGGTCAGCGTCGTCGTCGACCGAACAAAGGCGGCGGTGGCGGGCGTCCACAGCGCAGCCCAGCCAGCTAGCAGGGTGCGACAAAATTGCACAATTGGACGAGTTGTCCTTGATTGCTAAGCCTATCCGGCCTTTACTTTGTCCCCAGAAAATAAATGGGGACAAAGATGAGCAAAACTGTTGAGCGTAAAGCGCCAGAAATAGCCGAACTAGATTTTTCCGACCTTGGGGTGGCGCTAAAAGCCGGCCTGAAAGACTTCTTCAAAGCACCAATTTACGGGCTGGTTTTCGGCGGCATCTTTGCCGTGCTCGGCATGGCCATTCTGGCGCAAACATTCATCTGGAAATCGGACTGGTCGATTGTACCATTTGCAGCAGGCTTCCCTCTGGTCGGACCGTTCGTGGCCGTAGGAATGTATGAGATCAGCCGGATTTTGGGGCGCGGCGAGAAGGTATCGTGGGGCGCGTTATTGTCCGCAATCTATGAAGAACGCAAACGCCAAATCCCGTCCATCGCCTTTGTGGTTTTGTTTATCTTTTTGATCTGGGTCTATATGGCCCATCTGGTTTTTGCGCTGTCATTCGGATTGAAACCCCTAACAAATGTGATGAGCTCGCTTGACCTGTTTTACACCCAAGAAGGCATAACGATGTTGATCCTCGGCAGTCTGGTTGGCGGGTTCTTGGCGTTTGTGCTGTTCTCGGTCACCGTGGTCGGCATCCCGCTATTGGTCGACCGCGAAGTAGACGTGGTGACCGCGATGGTTACCAGCTTTTCATTGGTGTTGAACAACATCATTGTGATGATTGGCTGGGGCTTGATCGTAGCAATAACGCTATTTGTCGCTATGCTGCCCGCCTTCCTTGGGCTGTTCATCGCGCTACCCATTCTGGGTCATGCCACGTGGCATTTATACAAGCTGGCGATTTTACCGGAAGAAGACTGACCCAATGGAAAAGGGCGGGAAAACCCGCCCCTTAAACTTATTCAATTTTTTGTAGCAACGCGTCGAGTGACGCTTTGGCGTCGCCATAGAACATCCGCGTATTCTCTTTGAAGAATAGCGGGTTCTCGATGCCGGAATAACCGGTGCCTTGGCCGCGTTTTGACACAAACACCTGTTTGGCTTTCCAAACTTCCAGAACCGGCATTCCGGCAATGGGGGAGTTCGGGTCTTCAAGCGCCGCAGGGTTTACGATGTCATTAGAGCCAATAACAATGACCACGTCGGTATTCGGGAAATCGTCGTTAATTTCGTCCATTTCCAACACGATATCGTAGGGCACCTTGGCCTCGGCCAGTAGCACGTTCATGTGCCCCGGCAAACGACCAGCAACGGGGTGAATGCCGAAGCGGACTTCTTTACCTTTAGCACGTAGACGGCGGGTTAGTTCGGACACGGATTGTTGTGCTTGTGCCACCGCCATGCCGTAACCGGGCACGATGATAACGCTGTCCGCGTCTTCCAATGCGGCAGCAACACCGTCGGCTTCAATGGCGACTTGCTCGCCTTCGATTTCCATCGCGGGACCAGTTGAATTCCCGAACCCACCAAGGATCACTGACAGGAACTGACGGTTCATCGCTTTGCACATGATGTAGGACAGGATCGCACCAGAGGATCCAACAAGGGCACCCGTCACAATCAGCAGATCATTCCCCAGCAAGAACCCAGTCGCCGCCGCCGCCCAACCCGAATAGGAATTCAGCATCGAGACCACAACCGGCATGTCCGCGCCGCCAATGGCCAGCACCAAATGCGCCCCAATAGCAAAGGCAATCAAGGTCATTAGCAGCAATGTCCAAATGCCCGAGCCGCTCATGAACAACAGCAGCAGGATGAAAAACAACACCATTCCGGCGATATTCAGCAGGTGACGGGCGGGAAGGATAAGCGCCTTGCCGTCCAGTTTTCCGGCTAGTTTTCCATAAGCTATAATCGATCCGGTAAAGGTGATTGCACCGATGAAGACACCGATAAAGACCTCGATATCGTGGATGGCTACCTCGGCGCTGGTTAGGCCTGATGGCTCATGTAGGTAGGAGTTTATACCGATAAAAACGGCCGCCAATCCAACAAAGGAATGGAGGGCGGCGACCAGTTGTGGCATCTCGGTCATTTCAACACGTTTGGCGACCATGGTGCCCAAAACACCGCCTATGGCGATCATCGGGATCAAGAACCAATAGGATTGCACATTCGGGCCAAAGACGGTGACAAACACCGCGATGCCCATACCAACAATGCCGTACCAGACGGCGCGTTTGGCTTTTTCTTGGTCGGAAAGACCACCCAGCGCCAGAATAAACAAGACGGAGGCAGCTATGTAACCTGCTGTTACTAAACCTTCATTCATAATTCAGCCCCTCAGCTTTTCTGGAACATTGCCAACATGCGACGCGTGACCATAAAGCCACCGACGATGTTGATTGATGCGATCAATATGGAAATTCCGGCGAGTAGCGGGACGATAAATCCGCCTGTTCCGACCTGTAGCAATGCGCCGATAATGATGATCCCTGAAATGGCGTTAGTGATCGCCATTAATGGGGTGTGGAGCGCGTGGCTGACCTTCCAAATGACTTGGAATCCGATAAAGACCGACAACACAAAGACGATGAAATGCTGCATGAAACTGGCGGGCGCGTATTGGCCGATCAGCAACATGAACAATCCACCGACAACCAGCAGGCCGGTTTGTTTCTTGCCAGCTTTTAGCGCGGCGGCGACCTCCTCGGCTTTGATTTCGGCCGGTGTCTTTTCCGGGGCGGCAGGTGCCGGCTTGGCAATCGCCTTGATTTTCGGCGGTGGCGGCGGGAAGGTAATCTCGCCAGCATGTGTAACCGTCGCACCGCGGATCACATCATCTTCCATGTCATGCACGGCAACGCCGTCATTTTCTGGTGTCAGATCGTCCATCATATGGCGGATATTGTTGGAATAAAGCGTCGAACTTTGTGTCGCCATCCGGCTTGGGAAATCGGTGTAACCGATGATGGTAACGCCGTTCTTAGTCTCGATCTTTTCGTCCATGACTGTCAAATCACAGTTGCCACCACGTTCAGCCGCAAGGTCAACAATGACTGAACCGGGTTTCATGGCCATAACCATATCTTCCAGCCATAATTTCGGCGCATCACGCCCCGGAATCAAGGCAGTGGTTATTACAATATCGACGTCGGGCGCTTGAGCGCGGAACAGTTCCAACTGCTTTTCACGGAATTCCGGCGACGATACTGCGGCATATCCACCAGCCCCAGACCCATCCTCGTCAAAATCAAGGAACAGGAATTCGGCGCCCATCGATTCAATCTGTTCGGCCACTTCGGGTCGTACATCAAAGGCGCGCACAATCGCGCCCATAGATTGCGCCGCACCAATCGCGGCCAAACCTGCAACCCCTGCCCCAAGGACAAGGATTTTCGCAGGCGGAACTTTTCCGGCGGCAGTGATTTGTCCGGTGTAGAAACGCCCGAAACTATTGGCCGCCTCGATGACGGCACGATAGCCCGCAATATTCGCCATCGACGATAACGCATCCATTTTCTGCGAACGAGAGATACGCGGCACCATGTCCATCGCAATCGCGGTCACACCCTTGGCCTTTAACGTCTCAAGAAGCTTTTCGTCCTGTGCAGGATAAATAAACGAAATCAGCGTCTGACCTTTACGGAAACGACTGACCTCAAGCTTTTCAGGCGGGCGAACTTTGATAACAAAATCAACAGCCTTCCATAGGGCGGCAGCGGTTTTGACAACCTCGACACCAGCCTCCTTATAATCAGCGTCGGAAAAACGCGCACCTTTGCCTGCACCGCTTTGGACAAAGCATTCATAGCCCAGCTTTTGCAATTGCAACGCCGATTGCGGCGTCATAGCTACACGGTTTTCACCTTCAAAAATTTCGGTTGGAGCACCAATTTTCATGTTCAGATCCCCTTGTTTTCTGACACGTTACGCGAACCCTAACGGCATTTGCTCCGGAGGCAAAGAGCAGAATGTCGTTTTTGCGCACCCGGAATATCAATTTGGAAATACAGTAATATGAAAACGGACCGATGACTTACCGCCTTTGTGCAAATATATACCTGAATCGTAAGCTAACCTTGCCAGCAACCGCGCCTTCGATTATAGGAAAACCCTTAGTTTTTTCACCAAGGACAGGTCCGCATCATGCCCAAAATTCACGGTAACGAAATTCGTCCAGGGAATATTCTGGAACATAATAACGGCCTCTGGGTTGCGGTAAAAATTAGCCATGTGAAACCAGGTAAAGGCGGGGCGTTTGCCCAGGTCGAAATGAAAAACCTGCGGAACGGTTCTAAACTGAATGAACGTTTCCGTGCGTCCGATAAAGTTGAAAAGGTTCGCCTTGACCAGCGTGACCAACAGTTCTTGTATGAAAATGACGGTATGCTGGTGTTCATGGATAATGAAACCTACGAGCAGATTGAGTTGTCTGCCGATATCCTTGGCGAACGCCGCCCTTTCCTGCAAGACGGCATGTCGATCAAGATCGAGTATCACGACGAAGAAGCCCTAAGCGCCGCGTTGCCGGTACGTGTTACCTGCACGATTGTGGAAACCGAACCCGCGATCAAAGGCCAGACATCGGCCAACAGTTTCAAGCCTGCCATTCTGGATAATGGTGTGCGCGTCATGGTTCCACCTTTTGTCGGACAGGACGAGGCAATCGTGGTGTCCACCGAAACCATGGAATATGTCGAACGCGCCTGATCCATCTACAATACGGGGCCCGTTGCCTCATTATTTCTGAAAGTACCAAACATGCCCCAAGGTTCCGCAAATCTGAACATCATGGTGAAAGCCGCTCGTAAGGCCTCGCGCACGCTGATGCGCGATTTTTCCGAGGTCGAGAACCTGCTGGTTTCCGTCAAAGGTCCGGGCGACTTTGTAACAAAAGCCGACCAAAAAGCCGAAGAGACCCTTCGTGAAGAACTAACCGAAGCCCGCCCAAATTACGGTTTCCTGGGGGAAGAATCCGAAGAGATTATCGGCAAAGACCCGACGCGGCGCTGGATTGTTGACCCGCTGGATGGCACCACCAATTTCCTGCACGGTCTACCACATTGGGCAATTTCCATCGCTTTGGAACATAAGGGCGAGGTCGTCGCGGCCGTCATCTATGACCCGATTAAAGACGAAATATTCACATCCGAAAAAGGTGAAGGTGCTTGGCTGAACGGGCGCCGTATGCGCGTTTCCGGGCGCCATGACATGATCGAGATGATTTTTTCGACAGGTGTACCTTTTGCCGGGCGTGCTGATTTACCTGACACATTGAAAGATTTGGCGCGGATCATGCCGACTTGCGCGGGTATCCGGCGGTTCGGGGCGGCTTCGCTCGATCTCGCTTATGTCGCTGCTGGCCGCTATGACGGGTTCTGGGAACGTGGGCTGCATTCATGGGATATGGCTGCGGGCCTGTTGTTGATCAAAGAAGCTGGCGGTTTGGTCGAAGCGTTTGAAACAGACGCGGACCCGTTGGTAACTGGCGATGTGATTGCGTCAAACGAAACAGTTTTTAACCGCTTCGCCAAAATCATTCGCGACACTTAAATCCGGCGAACCACCGCGTTATCGGCATTCATATCGCCGGTCGCGCGGTCATATCGCAGATGCGCCAGACCAACCCCGTCCACAACGGTGAACAACGTTCCGGCGGCTTTTCCATCCGCCAAAATTGGGGTGCCGACAACGGCATTCCCGTCAACAGAAACTTTCACCAAGCCTTTCTTAAGCTCGGTTTTATGTTTCATCCGCGCGGTAATTTCCTGCCCGACATAACAGCCCTTGCGAAAATCGACACCATTTAGACGTTCGAAACCCGCCTCCAGAATATAGCTTTCATTGGCGATCAGCTCGACCCCGATTTCAGGCACCACAAGCTTTACCCGTAGTGCATCCCACATTGCCACAGGCAGCGAGTCGTATTCGCAGTCAGAATACTGCCGCCAGCCAAGGTCAGGCGTGCGTGGATCAAGGAACGCGTCCTCGGGCATATTGTCAAAACCCTGAATAACATTCAGTTTCGAATCCTCGATCACTACATCCGCGCGAAGTTTATACATTGAAAGCCGTGCGGACAAATCTGCCGCGCAATCGCTTTTTATATCCAGCAAGACCGCACCATCAATCGGCAACAGCAGAAAATCAAACAAGTATTTCCCCTGCGGTGAAAGAATAGCGGCATAAGCCGCGCCTTTGCCCAACCCATTGCTAATAAGCCCGTTCAAGAACCCCAAATGGTCCGAACCGGAAATTCGTAATACTGTGCGATCTGTGTTTTGATATTTCATACGCCCTACATATAGCTATCGCATCCGCGTTTCATCCCCCTTATGCTAATCTAACAATAAATTGTGAGAAAATATGCAAGCCCCGATATCCGTAATCATCCCGACCTTGAATGCTGCGAGCCGCCTTGGCCCATGCCTTGGCGCATTGTCGGACGCTTTAAGCGAAGGGCTATTGACGGAAGTCATATTTGCCGATGGCGGGTCAGAGGATGACACGTCTTTAGTTGCCGAAGAAGTCGGCGCAGTTTTCTTGCCAACACGCAAAGGGCGCGGCAGCCAAATGGCGGAAGCTGCGGTTATCGCACGCGGGGAGTGGTTTCTATTTTTGCATGCTGACAGCGTTTTGGGAAACGGATGGACCGATATTGTTGCCGCTCGATTGGCGCAGAAAACCAAGGCCGGATATTTCCACCTACGCTTCGACAGCACCGCCCTACCCGCAAAAACCGTTGCAAAATGGGCGAATTTTCGCGCCAAAATATTTCATCTGCCTTACGGCGATCAAGGACTACTAATCAGTCGCAAACTTTATGAGGAAATCGGCGGTTTCCCCGACATTCCCCTGATGGAGGATGTGGCGATCGCCAAAAAACTGGGCAAATGTTTGACGCCTATCAATATCCCGATCACGACCAGCGCTGAAAAATATATCGCACAAGGTTGGACAAAACGATCATTCCGCAATTTCGGGATACTTCTGCGCTACAAATTTGGCGCGGATCCGGTGAAACTCGCGCAAGAATACCGCTAGGCCATATCCGCGAATTGCAGACGATACAGTTCTGAATACAGCCCACCCATTTGCAGCAATTCTTCATGCGTACCTGTTTCAACAATACGCCCGCCATCCATCACAATTATCATATCGGCGTCCAATATTGTCGCCAGCCTGTGGGCAATCGTGATCGTAGTGCGCCCTTTTGACAACTCGTCAAGCGCCTTTCGAATGGCAACTTCGGATTCTGCATCAAGGGCCGATGTCGGTTCGTCCAGCAGAAAAATCGACGCGTCCCGCAATATAGATCGCGCGATAGATAGTCGCTGCTTCTCTCCACCGGAAAAATTCAGACCAGAGGGAGAGATTTCGGTTTCATACCCATGTTTGAGGTTCTGAATAAATCCATCCGCCTCTGCGGCAACGGCCGCGGTACGAATTTCATCATCGCTTGCATCAATACGTCCAAACCGGATATTTTCGGCGACGGTTCCGCGCAACAATACCGAATCCTGACTAACAACAGCGATTTGTCGGCGCAGAGATTCAATTGTGATGTCGCGAATATCATCTCCATCCAGCAGTATTCGACCTGCCTTGGGGTCAAATAGGCGCGGTATTAGATTGAATATCGTCGATTTTCCTGCGCCTGATCGCCCAACTAGAGCAACTTTCGATCCCGCCGGTATATCAATATTGATTTCAGAGAGCGCCTTAAAACCATTGGGATACTTGAATCGCACATTCTCGAATTTCAGATGGCCCGCAGATTTTGTAATTACTTTGGCGTTCTCCCGATCAACAATAGTGTTTTCCGCATCCAATATTGTAAATATCCGCTGTAACGCAACAGTACCCTGCACCATCCCGGTAAATGTTGTGCCAAGCCGGCGCGCCGGTTGCGCAATAATCCCTACTGCAGTCAACAGCCCCATAAAATCAGCAACCATAATTGTGTTATTCTGGATGCGCCACGAAACAACAACCAATAGTGACGCAATCGCGAGGCCGCTTAAAATTTCCATGACCGGCGAAACACGTGCCTTCAGTTTCTTAATCTTAAGCGACCGCACGAATAAACCGTTAAACACTTCTTGCGCGGTCTTTTCCAAATGTTTTTCAATTTGATAGGTGCGGGCCATACGGATACCCGCTAATCCTTCGGTCACATCACGGTTCATCGTGCCCCGCATACCTTGAGATTCTTTCGTAATCTGTTTAATTCTTATCCCGATGATATTAACAGGAATCACTGCTGCGGCAAAAACCACAACCAGCATTATTGTAAGTTGCCAATCAATAGAAAACATCACACCGACGGTCACCAAAATGACCAGAATAGACGAAATTCCACCCATCATTTTTTGAATGGCCGTGGATAACATCTGAGCATCAGACATCAGCCTAACCGCAAATACAGATGGAGATTTTGCCTGCAATCGCGAAAGATCAGCGTATAAAAGCTTATTATACAAGGCTATTCGTATATCCTTTTCAAACCGCGCCAATGCAAGATTGGTAGATAACTCACGTAGATAAGTGCTGGTTGCCTTGGAGCCAGACAAGACGATAATACCCACAGGGCCCCAATAGATTACCGATGGATCGACCGTTTCATAGGCTGCAATAATCAGTTGGATAATTTTGGAATATCCCGCTGTCGCCACCGCATTCACGATCATCAACACAAAACTGATATAGATCAGGGCCTGATATTTGGACAGCCAGTCACGCCACAAACGACGATAGCCAATATCGGTTTCGACTAGATCGTCATCATCATCCGTAAGATTTGGCATCAAAGTTTCCTGTCCAAGCCGAATTGTTCCGCGCGACATGTGCAAACTAAGGGTTCGCGGGCGGTGTCTCAATAGCATCTTGCATATTTATTTCGTTAAGCGGTGTTTTGCCCATTTCCATTCCTGAATTCAACGCTATCATTTCGTAAAATAGCAAGGATTCCCGACATGACACTCTCCCAAGGCCGCGACCTTTTCATGACCCCTGGCCCCTCGGTCATTCCCGACCGCGTATTGAACGCTATGCACCGCGCCGCCCCCAATATTTACGAGGGCGATCTGATGGGCGTGGTTGACGAGATTCTTCTCAACCTCAAAAAGGTCGCGCGCACCAAGGGCGCTCCTTCTATCTATATTTGCAACGGTCACGGCGTTTGGGAGGCAGCATTACATAACGTCATCGCGCCGGGTGAAAAAGTTCTGTGTCTGGCAACGGGGCGTTTCGGCAATGGCTGGGCCTCAGTCGCCGAGCAGTTAGGGGCCGAGGTCGATCTCCTTGATTTCGGGGCCAATACCAGTTTTGACGCCGATAAGGTCGAGGCCGTTTTGCGCGCCGACAAGGATCACAAGATCAAGGCATTGATGTCTGTGCACACCGATACCTCTACCTCCGTTAGTAACAATGTCCCACGCCTTCGCGCCGCGCTTGACGCCACCAATCACCCTGCATTGCTTATGATCGATTGTATCGCCAGCCTTGGTTGTGAACGCTTCGAGATGGATGAATGGGGTGTCGATGTCATGGTTGCCGGTTGCCAAAAAGGTCTGATGACCCCGCCGGGTTTGGCGTTCACCTTCCATAATGACAAGGCGACGGCCGTATCGCAAAAAATCAAAAAAACCTCTCCCTATTGGGATTGGGAGCCGCGCACTACTGGCACGGTGTTTTATCAGAAATTCGGCGGCACCGCCCCCACACATCACCTGTTTGGTCTATGCGAGGCCCTTAAAATGATGCATTCTGAAGGCATGGAAAATGTCTGGGCGCGACATGAAAAACAAGCCCGCGCCATCTGGGCCGCCGTTGATAAATGGGCTGAGGGTGGCACCCTTAATTTCAATGTTCCAGATCCCAGCGATCGCAGTTTTGCCGTGACCACCATCGTCAGCGATACCTATAACCTAACCGATCTCAGAACGTGGTGCGAGAAAGAGGCCGGCCTAACCCTCGGCATCGGTTTGGCGCTGATCGGCCCGGGCGGCGACGACGTTTTCCGCATCGGTCATATGGGGCATATGAATCCAACGATGCTGTTGGGGGCATTGGCAAGTATTGACGCGGGACTAAAAGCTGTAGGAATTCCTCACGGTTATGGCGCTGTTGAGGCGGCAACGCGGGTTCTAATTGGATGAAACGGCGGTTCGGATATTACGCACTCCTTTGGCTTTGTTACGCGGTTGCACAGCCATCTCTTGCGTCCCCGCTAGCTTGCGAAACCGACTGGCACATAGCCAATCTAACCAACTACGAATCCCACCCCGCACCCGATAGCGAGGAATGCCTTGAATATAGTGGCTGCACTTGGGCGGGCCAGTTTTACGGGCTCGACGGGGTGTACGGTGAAGAATGGGTAGCCGCACATAACATCGTGGCCGTGCATCTAAAGGATTGGGATAGGCTGGGGATGAAGGTTCTGCGTTTGCGCCAAAACGGTCGCGAACTAACCGTCCAAGCCCTTGACGCCTGCGCCGACGCGGATTGTGAAGGGTGTTGCACCGCAAATCTCGGCGGCGACGGTTTTTTGATCGACGTCGAAAAATACACGATGGAGCGATTTGGGTCAGGTGAAGGCTTGGTGGAGTTTCAGGTGTGTGCGTAGATTTTAATGTGGAAAGGTGAATGTCTAGGAAGGCTCCATTCCTTTCTTTCGACGAAGAATAACGGACACGAAGAACAATATGACAAGCAAACCCAATGCAACTTGGACAATGAAGGTTGACCAAACCGTTACTAAGTTAAGAATATTGAACGCCGCCTCATAATCGACATCCAGTTTGGGTATCACAATAGACTTCATAATTTTCGCGACAACAACACCGATTAAAGTCCCCAGATTTATGGCCCAAAATATACCTATTGTCGAACGGCGAAACAATATTACCTTTAACCTAGCCTGAAGCCAGAGCAGTGCGGCTGGAAGAAGCATATATAACGCCATGTTCAGATAAAAATGCCGGCGGGATACAACATAATAGGTGTCGTAAAATTGGCTATTCTCCCCCGCAATTTCTGTTCCCCAATACCTTGTCCCTAAAAAGTAGAATACACCGAGAATGGCATACGTTGCGCCGACAACAGCAAAAAACGACGCCGGATTCCACAACATTTGATGCCCGATCAATGGAAAACCGATGGCGCAACAGGTTAGTATAGCGATGAGTGCGAATTCCATTTTCCCGTTTCCCTAAATACTTAAATCGAAACCGTGGGGCGTCAACGCCGGTACCAAAAAACCGATTAAATCATCACCATAATAGGCATATCAAAAAACTCTTCGTCCAGATTATCACCCGCACCCGCACGATCAACCACCAGAAAATCCTGTTCCATGCCAAGCACCAGCAACGGGAAATGCCATGTTCCGGCGGCGTATTGCACGCCTTGATGCCCCTCGCAAATGAACGCGCGGCAGGCGGATGGGTCGGGGGTTTGGGCCACTACGGATAACCATTTTTGTCGCCCCAATGGCATGAAGGCTTGAGATCCAAGCGGGTGGCGTTCCAGCATGTCGATTTCCAGCGGGCGTGGGCGACCACGGAAAATTGACAAGATGGTGTCGCCCTCGCCTACTTCGGTTTGGGCCAATGCGTTGAAACGCGTGGTGAAGCCCGAATTGATCTCGATGGCGGTGGTTGGATCAGCCTCAATCACTTTGCCAAACTGGGCAAAAGCCGCCGCCGTAAGCGGTTCTGGTTTCAACATCATAGCTTTAACTTCGGATGGCGATTCACATCTTTATAGAGCAAATACCGGAACGGGCCCGGCCCACTTGCATAACAGGCCTGCGGGCAAAACGCGCGCAGCCACATGAAATCGCCTGCCTCGACCTCGACCCAGTCATTGTTGAGTTTATAGGCGGCTTTGCCTTCCAAAACATACAGCCCATGCTCCATCACATGGGTTTCCATGAACGGGATCACGCCGCCCGGTTTGAACGTCACGATGTTCACATGCATGTCATGGCGCATGTCACTAGGATCAACAAAACGCGTGGTCGCCCAAGCCTCGCCCGTATCTGGCATCGGAATTGGGGCAACATCCTTGTCGCTGGTCACAAAGGCTTCAGGCGCAGCGATCCCGGCCACCGCTTCATAGCGTTTTCGAATCCAGTGGAAAGTCGCGGGCGTAGCCGAAGAATTCCCGACGGACCATTTGGTGCGCGGTGGGATAAAGGCGTATCCGCCCTCGGCAAGCCGATAATTCCGACCGTCAATCGTCAGTTCCAACGCCCCTGCGGTAACAAACAAAACCGCCTCGGCTTTTTTGTCGGGCTCGGGATTAGTACTGCCGCCGCCCTTGGACACCTCAACGATATACTGCGCGAAAGTTTCCGCAAAACCGGAAAGTGGGCGCGCGATAATCCAAGCACGGGTTTTAGTCCAATGCGGCAGATTGCTGGTCACAATATCTGACATCACCCCCTTGGGGATCACGGCATAAGAATCCGTAAAAATCGCGCGGCCTGTTAGCAGGTTGGTTTGCGGTGGCAGGCCACCTTTGGGGGTGTAATATTTGTCGGTCATGATCCCTCCTTCGGGTGATTTTCCAGCCAGTGATTTGCGATATCCAGTCTTGTAGCACACCAGACATCCTTGTGCCCCTGCACATATTCCAGAAACCGTTTTAGGGCAGCAGCGCGACCCGGACGACCGACCAATCGGCAATGCAGGCCGATGGACATCATCCGCCCACCCTCGGCATAAAGCACATCAAAACTGTCCTTTAGATAGGTGTAGAACTGATCGCCGGAATTGAACCCTTGCGGCGTCGCAAAACGCATATCATTGGCGTCGAGCGTATAGGGCACGATCAGGAAATCACCGTCATAATAGGGTAATTCATCGGCGTAACTGTCAGCGGAATAGGTGAAACCTAGCTCCTTAGTTAGCGCCAATGTGTTGTCCGAGGTCCGCCCTTGATACATGCCTGCGGGGCGTTCACCAGTGATTTCGGTGTGAATGCGAATAGCCTCGGCCATGTGTTCGCGTTCTTGATCCTTGGTGAAATCCTTATATTCGATCCATTTCAGGCCATGCGTGGCGATCTCCCAACCAGCGGTTTTCATTGCTTCAACCACATCGGGGTTGCGCTGCAGCGCGGTGGCGACGCCAAATACCGTCACCGGAATTTTATGGCCAGTAAACATCCGGTGTAGACGCCAAAATCCGGCGCGCGAACCGTATTCATAAATCGATTCCATATTCATATGCCGCTGGCCAGTCCAAGATGCTGCACCAACAATTTCGGACAAGAACGCCTCGGAACCAGCATCCCCATGTAGGATGTTATTCTCGCCGCCCTCCTCGTAATTGATCACAAACTGCACGGCGATCCGCGCGCCGTCAGGCCAGTTCGCCGCCGGAGGGTTTTCGCCGTAGCCAATCATATCACGGGGATAATTGGTCATTTTATGGTCTCCAAAGCTTGTGGTAATATTTTCTCAAACAGGTCGAGATCGTCAGGTTTTCCGGCGGATATACGAATACAACGATCTTCGCCGGGGGAAAATGGCATACGCACAAATATGCCGCGCGTCCCGAGGGCAACAACCAGGGCACGGGCAAAATCACCGTCGCGCCCGCAATCCATCGTCACAAAATTTGTCGCCGAAGGCAAAGGTTTCAAACCATTGGCACGGGCAATATCCGCGATCCGCAATTTGGCCGCGTTCACCTTTGCAATGGTCTCAGCAAGATATTCCTGATCTTGCAAGGCCGCCAACGCGCCAATTTGCGCCACGCGGTTCATACCAAAATGATCCCGAACCTTATCAAATGACGCAATCAAACTCGCCTCACCAATCGCATAGCCAACCCGCGCACCCGCCATCCCGTAAGCCTTTGAAAAAGTCCGCATACGGATGACTTGCGGGTTCGAAACGTCAAGCGGCGGCGCGGTGCCGATAGGCGCAAATTCGACATACGCCTCGTCCAGACAAAACACCGTGCGTTCCGGCAGGTTGGCGATCATGTCCGAAATCACATCAGCACTATGCCACGACCCCATCGGATTATCCGGATTGGCCATGTAAACAAGGGCGGCATCGACCTCTCGCGATCGACGGATCAGCGCTTGCGGGTCTTCGGCATCATCCTGATAAGGGACGGCGCTAAGCGC
>CAZYMT010000045.1:0-18402 GCA_964649035.1 uncultured Rhodobacterales bacterium | reverse complement strand
GGCGAAACAATTGAGAACGCGCTGAAAAACGCACAAGAATATGAGGCGAAGGGCTTCACATATTCTTATGACATGCTCGGCGAAGCAGCGCGGACCGAAGCAGATGCAAAGCGTTATCATTTATCTTACTCAGCGGCAATTACAGCAATGGCGCGGGCCTGTACACATTCCGATATTCGTGAAAATCCGGGAATTTCGGTAAAGCTGTCGGCGCTGCATCCACGCTATGAAATTGGTCAGAGGGACCGGGTATTGGTTGAATTGACGCCGCGCGTTAAAGCTTTGGCATTGCTAGCTAAAGATGCCGGCATGGGGTTCAATATTGATGCAGAAGAGGCTGATAGATTAACGCTGTCGCTTGATATTATCGAGGCGGTTCTGTCGGATCCGGTGCTAAAGGGCTGGGACGGTTTTGGCGTGGTTGTTCAGGCTTACGGATTGCGCGCCAAACCCATGATAGACTGGCTATATGCGTTGGCCAAACGGCTGGATCGCAAGATCATGGTGCGGCTGGTTAAGGGGGCTTATTGGGACACCGAAATCAAACGTGCACAGGTGCTAGGGTTGAACGGGTTTCCGGTGTTCACCCGCAAGGCGGCGACCGATGTTTCCTATATCGCCAACGCAAAGAAATTGTTGAATATGCGTGACCGTATTTACCCACAATTTGCCACCCATAATGCCCATACAGTTGCGGCCGTTTTGAACATGGCAAACGGCGTCGACGGGTATGAATTTCAACGCCTCCACGGTATGGGGGAAAACCTGCATGATGCGGTGATGGAGGGATCAAAAACCCGTTGTCGGATTTATGCCCCTGTTGGCGCGCATCGGGATTTGCTGGCCTATCTGGTGCGCCGCTTACTGGAAAACGGGGCAAATAGTTCGTTCGTCAATCAAATCGTTGACGAAGATGTTCCCGCCAGCGAAGTTGCACGAGATCCGTTTGATCAGATTGATACCGAAAACGCCCATAATCCAACAATCGCCCACCCGCCGGACCTTTTTGGCCACACGCGCCGGAATGCCCGTGGATGGGATGTCACCGATAGCAGTGATATGGCGAAAATTGAAATTGCGCGGGATATATATCGTCATCGTGAATTCCACGCTGGGCCGATTATTGCGGGGGATGTTATTGGCGGCGAAGCCAGCGCGGTTACAAATCCGTTTGACCCCGACGACACATTGGGAACGATCCGCGCCGCCTCGCCCGAGGATATTGAAACGGCGCTAGAAAATGCCGAAATTTGGCGAGCGGACGGCGAAACCCGTCGCAAGGTACTGCTAAAGGCCGCCGATTTATTTGAGGCCAATTCCGGCGTTTTCTTTGCCCTCGCTGCACGCGAAGCAGGCAAGACCTTGCCCGATGCAATCTCAGAACTGCGTGAAGCCGTCGACTTTCTGCGCTTTTACGCGAATGAAGCCCCTACCCTTACGCAACCACCCATAGGCGTTATCGCCTGTATCTCCCCATGGAATTTTCCCTTAGCGATCTTTACGGGCCAGATTGCCGGCGCCCTCACTGCGGGCAATGCCGTGATCGCTAAACCTGCGGAGCAAACGCCCCTAATTGCCGTAAAGGCACTTGATTTGCTCCTTCAAGCGGGTGTTCCCGCCACCGCACTCCAACTCCTCCCGGGGGAAGGTGCGGTGGTGGGAACAGCTTTGACATCGGATCCGCGCATTAACGGCGTTTGTTTTACAGGGTCAACGGCAACCGCGCAGCGGATTAACCGGAATATGGCGGCGCATTTGTCACCGGACGCGATGTTGATTGCGGAAACGGGCGGAATCAATGCGATGATTGTGGATTCGACGGCTCTGCATGAACAAGCTGTTCGCGACATTCTGCAAAGTGCGTTTCAAAGTGCCGGTCAACGGTGTTCAGCACTGCGAATTTTGTATGTCCAAAGCGATATAGCTGATGAATTATCCGAGATGTTGTTCGGCGCGATGGATGAATTACGGTCAGGCGATCCGTGGTTTCTTGAGACGGATACCGGACCGGTGATTGACACAACCGCAGCTGAACATTTCCGCCTATACATCCGTCGCGCCAAAAATGAGGGGCGCTTGTTGAAACAGCTGCCCGAACAAGGCGGGCAGTACATTCCGCCAACGGCTATTCGGGTAACGGGCATCGCGGATATGCAAACCGAGATTTTCGGACCGGTCCTGCATATCGCCACTTTTGAAGCGAATGAGATCGAAAAGGTTGTGGCGGATATTAACGCCAGCGGTTTTGGGCTGACATTTGGTTTGCATAGCCGCATTGATGATCGAGTGCAGGATATTATCGACACGCTGCATGTCGGCAACATCTACGTGAACCGCAATCAGGTTGGCGCAGTTGTGGGATCGCAACCTTTTGGTGGCGAAGGCATGTCAGGTACCGGCCCCAAAGCTGGCGGGCCGTATTATGTGCAGAGGATGACCAAAACTGCTCGCAACACGGTTGATACTGTCGATGCTCGGTCGAGCAATACGGATAAAATACAAGCTGAGCTTGATGCCCTTCCTACGCCAACAAACCCGTTGGAGGCTTTTGATTTGGCCGGGCCAACGGGGGAGTCAAATCGTCTGACAATTGCTCCCCGTGGTAAGGTTCTTTGCCTTGGTCCGGGGGACGCCGCGGCAAAGAACCAAACTGAATTGGCTGAAGCGCAAGGGTGCAGTGCGCTGGCGGTTGGGGACGGAATTGATCCGGATGCTTTGACCACACTTACAGGCGTTGACGCGGTGGTTTACTGGGGCGCGAATGCCCAGCCTTATCGCGTGGCACTGGCGGCGCGAAATGGTGCAATCCTGCCACTGATCACCGACAAAGACCCAACGCGGTTTCATCTTGAGCGGCATGTCTGTATCGACACCACCGCCTCGGGCGGAAATGCCGAATTGCTGGCCGCTACAGAAGAAGGTTCGGCAGATATAGAACAATAGACGGGAACGCTATTAGTCCGGCGATTGTCAGGGCATCGGCGATGAAAAACGGGGATACGCCGACAAATACATCCTGCACCGTAACCTCGGGGCGCACGCCTGCGACGACAAAACAGTTCAGGCCTATGGGCGGGGTTATCAGGCATAGCTCCGCCATTTTGACCACCAGAATCCCGAACCAGATGGCGCAACTGACACCGCTCATGCCAAAGGCGCTGTCAGCGGCGGTAACGAACTCGCCACCGTTGAGGGCCATGACGGCCGGATAAACAACGGGCAGTGTTAGCAGCAGCATACCGATGGCATCCATGAACATCCCCAACACGGCATAGGCCAGCAGGATGTAAATCAGCGTCAACATTGGGCTTTGATCTAGCGTCACAATCCAGTCGGCAAACACCCCCGGTAAATCAGCGAAACCAAGGAAGCGCACATAGATCAGGACGCCCCAAATGATCGTGAAAATCATGACGGTCAGTTTGGCGGTTTCCAGCAGCGCGTCTTTTAGCTGTGTCCAGCGCATGCCGCGATAAAGGGCAATCAGGAAGACAACAAATGCGCCGAGCGCCCCGCCCTCGGTCGGGGTACCCCAAGCGTCGCCGCCAAACGGGTTGTAGATGAAGAAAATGATGATCAGGACGACAAAAAGGATCGGTAATGCGCCCGGCAAGGACTGAAAGCGTTCTTTCCATGTGAACCCACCAACGGGCGGGCCGAAATCTTTAAAAACCAGGGCAAGGCCAACGACCAGCCCGCCGTAAATCACGGCGGAAAACGCCCCCGGAATGAACCCTGCCAGCAGCAGTTTGCCAACGTCTTGTTCAACGATGATAGCATAAATCACGAGGATTGCTGACGGCGGGATTAGGGATGCCAAGGTTCCGGCGGCGGCAACGACGCCAGCCGCGAAACGTTTGTCATAACCTTCTTTCAACATTTCGGGGATGGCGATGCGCGCGAATACCGCTGATGTGGCGACGGACGCACCGGAAACGGCAGCAAAACCTGCGGTCGCAAAGACTGTTGAAACAGCTAAGCCCCCAGGTAACCAACCGAGCCAGCGTTTAGCCGCCTCGAACAGGGCTTTGGTCAGGCCCGCGTAATACGCGAGATAGCCGATTAAAATGAACGTTGGGATCAATGACAAAGCTTGGCTGGAGATTTTGGAATGCGGGACTTGGCCAGCGGTTTTAACTGCAACACCCAATGCCCATGCAAATTCGTCGGGGTCATAGCCCTTTTTCGACCAGAAAATCCAGATCAGGCCAATCACACCAGCCAAGGCGGCGGCAAAGGCCACGCGAACGCCGATCAGGACCATAAACAGCATAATGCCTGAAACGATCAGGCCAATATCAACCGAATCCATTAAGCGGCTCCTTCGTCTTCAAAGCCGGAAACACTAGCGGCCTCGCTGGCGGCGGCTGTGGCCGCGTCTTCGATAATAGGAACGGCGACTGGTTTCGTGGTGCCGCTTACGATCGCGCGCGCATAGCCCCAAAGCTGTAGAACCAAACGTGTGGCCATGACGCTGAACGCAAACGGTACCAGCAACTTGGCCGGCCATAGCGGTATCGCGATATCAACGCTGGAATCACGGCTCCAATTCGGGGAGCCAAAATCAAAAGAACGTTGGAAATGCGCCCATGTTCCCCAGATGAGCAGTATTAATAGTATAAGCATCACCAATGTCGACGCGAATTCCATGCACCAAAGTGCCCGTCCGCGCAGCCGCCCCACCAGAATATCCATACGGATATGCCCGCCCAAACGCTGGGTGTAGGCGATGCCAACAAAGGCGATCAACGGCATGGCTTGTTCGATCCAGTCGACATAGCCCGGCAGCGGATGGTTAAACAAGTTACGCCCCACCACACTGACCACGGCCAGCATCATCAATGAAAACGCCGCCATCCCGCCGACCAGCGCCAGCAAGGTTTCCAGCTTGAACAAGCCGCGATCCAATTTGCTTAGAATTGTGCTGTCTTCCAGCACCGAAGAATGTCCTGACACCCAATCGCCCCCATATTGTCGGCCCCACCCTTATTATTTAGGCGGGACCAATTGCATTAGTTGGCGAGCGTTTCGATCACTAGATCGTACAATTCTTGCGCCGGAAGGCCACGCGCATTGTTTTCCTCGATCCAAGTCGCCGCAGCTGGTCCAGCCACCGCATCACGGAACGCTGTAAGGGCCGCGTCATCATAGGTGATTTGTTCAATCCCTTTATCGTCCAACGCAGGTCCCCAAGCGGCCATCGTTTGGTCATTATAATACTCTATATAATAGGCCAGTGATTCATCGACGGATCCAAGCAGCGCCTCGCGCTCGGAATCGGACAGCGAATCCAGTGCGTCTGTATTCACCACAACCGGACAATTAACTGTGCCGGGATTAAGGTTAGTGGTCCACCAAGTGGCGTTTTCAATTGTGCCATAAGACATATGGGCGTGCGGCGCGAAAGCCACGGCTTTGATAACGCCGCTATCCAGCGCTTGACGAACCTCGGTTGCAGACATTGATGTTGGCACGGCGTCCACTGCGGACATGGCTTTACCGATACCGCCAGTTGCGCGAACTGTTAGACCGGCAAAATCCGCCAACGAAGTCGGCGCATCGCCCAAACCGACTATATTATATTGCGGCAGTGGGGAGGGCATTAGAAGCGTCGCGTTCCAACGGGCCAAATCGGCCTGCACGGCGGGGTGACTATATATAGCCTGAGAAACCTTAACTTCGTCTTCCAGCGATGTGACACCTAGAAAAGGAAGCTCAAGAACAGTGATCGATGGATTCTTGTCGGCGTGATAGCCCGCACAGAACTGCGCCATTTCAAAAGCACCAATAGAAATACCGTCAAGATTTTCGCGGTTATTACTAAGACCACCGTAAGAAATGTTAAGCGTAAACTCTCCGTTAGTCTTTTCAGACACCAGTTCAGCCAATCTTTCTACATGCTCTGTAAACGCGCGGCGCTTGCCCCAAACAGATACGTTCCATTCAGTAGCTAGGGTTTCAGTGGCAAAACCCACACCAAGCGTTGCAATTGCAGCCAGTTTCAAAATCTGGGATGTCATATTTTCCTCCTAGGTTGGAACCTATATTGGTTCTTGATTTGGGAAAGCTACAAGGCAGCGATATGTCCTGTCTATACTTATCGCGCTAAGGGGCCGCCGGAGACACTCCCCATATCTCCAGAATCAGCGGATTCCGATTCTTTTTCGAAGCTGATTCTGCCTTTTTAGGCAAAATAGTGGGTAGTTCACGGTATTTTGGGCTAAAAAATCTAGGCCACTTAATAAAATAAGTATTTTTGTTAATCAAAGTTGACGTAAAATTAATACTGCATTATCAACAGGTTAATTAATAATATACAATTTTCAGCAACCCTGGCGCGATCAAATGCGCAGAAAAATAGCCGCCTGCCCCAATTCCGCCCCATTCTCGCGCTTTATAGACATCAGTAAGTTAACGGATTAAGTAATCGACGCTGTAAATTTAGTCGGAACCCATTGACCCAAGGCCACGTTGGCCGCGAGTAAGCCCTTTCTGGGCGTTAGAGAGTAAACGGTTCACTTGAACCAAAAATGATCAAACTGAATCCTTGGAAAGGGAAATAAAATGAAATTGTTCGCAAACTTCGTAAATGACGAATCTGGTGCCGTAACTGTAGACTGGGTTGTTTTGACAGCTGCTATCGTTGGTATCGCTATTGCCGTTCTGACTGTTATTGCTGGTGGTGTTAACACTGCTTCCAACGCAATCGACGACGAGCTAGAGTCCGCAGCGACTAACACAGCCATCAAAGGCGCAATCACAGACTAATACTAGCCTTTGGAGCGCCTAAGCTCCACGCTAGTTATCTGAGATTTTAACCGAGGTGATTTATGTCGCCTCGGTTTTTATTTGTCTGGCCCGCAAATCACCAGCTAGCAGTATTTTTGTCAGGGATGACTAGTCGACGACCTCCCCTACCCAAACCTGCGACACTAATGTGATATTTTTCGACAACAATCTGACTTGGAATCTAATGCGTAAGCGTCTATGAGTGATAGACATACATACTACTAAGGATCCATCATGCGTATCGTTTTTGCTTTTATACTTCTTTGTGGCCTGGGCCTAGCTGGAACCGCTGCCTATATGGTAATGAAACAATTCAACCAGTACTCGGCTGATCTAGAAGAAGCCAAGCGCTTGCAGACACCAGCGATTGAACTCGTGGAAATAGTAGTCGCAACAGAACGTCTTAATTACGGGTCCATTCTGTCTGAAGAAGACCTAACCGTAGTTTCATGGCCAGCAAATTCGATTCCGGAAGGGGCATTCCTAAGCCTCGAGGATCTTATGGGGGGTGAAAACGCCGAACCTAGGGCAATTCTTCGGATAATGGAAATCAGCGAAGCTGTATTGGCTAGCAAGGTAACCGATTTTGGTGGAAATATAGGCCCACAGGGGCTGTTGTCGCCGGGAATGCGCGCATTTACCATTCAAGTAAGCGTAACATCCGGTATATTTGTACAGCCGAATGATCGCATCGACATTTATTGGACAGGTAATAACGGCCGCGAAGTTATTACGCGGCAGCTACTTGAAAATATTCGTGTTGTCGCGGTTGACCGAAACTCGAACGAAGACGTGCAAACTCGATCCGTTGCAAAGACAGTTACGGTTGAGGTGAACCCAACACTCGTTGCCACACTGACACAGGCCCAGCAAACAGGACGGATAAATCTATCCTTGCGTGGAATTGGTGATGACGCCTTCTTAGGTGGGGTTGAAGTGACGACTAAGGACGTAACTTTGGTGCAAGATGCGATAGTTATAGAAGAAGTCATCGATGAAAAATGCTATACAACTGTATCCAAGGGCGTTGATCGCGTACGAGTCGAAATCCCTTGCGCCAATTAGAAGTAGTTGCAGAAAAGTCGCAAAATACTTGAAATGACACAGTTTTTACCAAAATCTTGATGCTTGACGAAGTTTTCCGTTGAATCTTCGATTCGATTCGCGCATCTTTCCTCCCATAGACGCAGAAAATGCGCGTAAACAACCACGAGTGGTTTTGAGAGGCAGGATCACATGAAAATAAAGACCCTATTTAGGGCGAGTCTTTGCGGACTCGCATTAACATTGCCGATGGCATCTACAGTGAGCGCGCAAGGCGTGCTATCTGTAATGCGAGGAGCAACTTCAAGTAATATTTCAGTCGCAGTGAACAGAGCTATTGTTGTTCAGAGCGACCGTCCGTTTTCAGAAATTTCTGTTGCTAACCCAGCAATCGCTGATATCGCAACATTATCCGAAAGCACAATTTATGTTCTAGGCAAAGTGCCTGGGCGTACAACATTGACAATTTTTGGTGCTGACGGAAGTCTAGTAGCAAATGTTGACGTTCGCGTTGTCCCTGACATCGCGGAATTTAAAGAACGTCTTGCAGAAATTCTGCCCGGCGAAAAAATCGAAGTTCGCACCGCGAATGATGGTATTGTATTAAGTGGTGTTGTTTCCGGTTCGCGTAAAGTTGCGCGCGCAATGGAATTGGCTGAACGTTATGCACCAGATCGTGTCACAAACCTTATGATGGTTGGTGGTACGCATCAAGTTATGTTGCAGGTTCGCTTTGCTGAAATGTCCCGTTCTGTATCAAAAGAACTTGGTTTCAGCATGACTGGCGGCAACGGAGATGTTGATTTCATTTCCGGCCCAAGTAGTACTCTGTCGTCAACAGGTGATGGCCTGTCGCTTGGTGCTAGCTTTGGTGGCGGTTTGGCTATCAACGTGTTGCTACAAGCCCTTGAAACTAAGGGTATGGTGCGCACTTTGGCAGAGCCGAATGTTGTTGCAGTTTCCGGTCAAACAGCCGAATTCTTTGCCGGTGGTGAGTTCCCAGTAACAGTTGTAACCGTCGAAGATGGTGTTCGTGCAATCAATGTAACATTCAAAAGATTTGGTGTTGCGTTAACCTTCGTTCCAACAGTAATTGATGGTGATTTGATCCGTTTGGAGCTGGAAACAGCTGTGAGCTCGATCGACCGTGCAATTGTTGGGGGTAACGGTGAGGTTGTAGGTTTCAAAACACGTACAACATCAACGACTGTCGAAATGCGTGATGGCCAAAGCTTTGCAATTGCTGGTCTTTTGCAAGACGATTTTGATGATACAGTTGGTCAGGTTCCATGGTTGGGCGATGTTCCGATCCTTGGGTCCTTGTTCCGTAGTACTGATTTCCAGCGTAAACAGACGGAACTTGTTATTATCATTTCACCACATCTCGTTGTTCCAACTACATCGGACGCGTTAAGTATGGCGACGAACCATATGCGCATCCCTACTGAGTCGGAACTATTTCTTCTGGGAACAACCGAAGGGTCATCGTTTGGAGGGTCGCAAGACATCCAAGGCTCCTTTGGCTACGTAATGGAGTAAGACTATGAAAAATATCATAAAAATAGCAGTCGCCGCTTCAGTTCTCGCTACCGCTGGCTGTCTTGAAACAGCCGGTACTATGCAAAACGAAGAATCATTTGCTGAAGCAGCAGCCGCAAACTTGTTTGCGCAAACTGCATACCTTCAGCCTGGTGCAGCACTTGAGGCGTTAGAACAACGCTTCCGCCGTGCGGTTCCAACAATGATCAACTTCGAATTCAACAAATCGACTTTGGACGCAGAAGCCAAAACGATTTTGAGAAGGCAGGCAGCGTGGATCAAACGTTACCCAATGGTACGCTTCAAAGTGTTCGGACATACAGACAAGGTTGGTAGCAACAGCTACAATTACGGTCTTGGTCTTCGTCGGGCACGTTCTGCGGTGAATTATCTTGTTTCTCAAGGTGTCGCTCGTCGTAGCTTGATTGCAACGGTTTCTCGCGGTGAAACAGAGCCACTAGTGGTTACTGAGGATCGTGAACGTCTGAACCGTCGTACAGTTACTATGGTTGCAGGATATGTAGCCGGGTATATTGGTGATGACTTTGATGGTAAAGTTGGCGCTAATATTTATAACGCTTACGTCAAGCCAAGTGAGATCGACACCGACTCATCTGAGATTGTTGGCGGAAACTAACTCTAACATAATCGTAGAAAAGGCCCCGTCTCGGGGCCTTTTCTTTTGACTTGTAGGAAAAATCAACTAAACCTAGATTTATTCATATTTTTCAATTAGCATAACAGGCTGAATTGATGTAACAATGGCCGTAGTTTGGTGGAATTGTGTCAAACATTCACCGAAATATGAGTTTGGTTGCGTAAGTAAGTTAGTTGTTTAGTATTGAGATGATATTGGCCCCGAGGATAGCATGGCATTAATAAAACTGAAAGAACGCGTAATAGAAGCGTTTGCTGCAACACGCGATATCAAGAAATTTTCGCAACTTAGCGAAGAACTTACAGACCAGTTTGCGAAGAACTGGGCAGTTGGTTCATTTCGTGAAGCATTAGAATCTCTAAAGCGTGGTTCGCTCGATAACATCGAAATCGTTGTGATATGTGTAGATAAGTCGGACGAAGAAGATCTAGAGCCCATTCTCACATTCATCACCGGTGTCAAGGAACGCGGTGCAAAAACGGTGTTGATTGCAAACGACATTAGTCCGGTGTGTTTGCACCAGTTGATGCGTCAAGGTGCGGATGATTTCATCCCTTACCCCTTCCCTGACGGTGCGTTTAATGATTCCCTTACACGGTTGCGTTCAATCGATGTAGAGAGAGCCGCCGGTGCCGCGACCGGAGGTGCGACTCCGACGAAACGCCGGGGCATGGTATTGCCCGTATACGGTGTTTCTGGCGGCGTTGGGGCGACAACTTTCGCCGTAAACCTTGCTTGGGAACTAGCAACGCACGATAAAAAAGCAAATACGCGCGTCGCCATTCTCGATTTCAACTTCCAATCGGGGTCGGTTGCGACATATTTAGACCTACCAAGGCGTGAAGCTGTAACAGAAATGTTAACGGATGCGGAAAATTTGAACGCTGAATCTTTTGCGCAAGCATTGACCTCGTTCAAATCCAGAGTCGCCGTTCTAACGGCTCCGCCCATTACGATGCCATTGGATATTGTTGACGGCGATACAATCCATCAAATATTAACATTGGCACAGGAAAAATATGATTACGTAGTCGTTGATCTACCGCCAATGTTAGCAAATTGGTCGGCTGACGTCATTAACGCCGCAGAAAGCTACTTCGCTTTAATCGCGCTAGATATGCGGTCAGCTCAAAATTTGATGCGCTTCACGCATACATTGAAAGCCGAAGAATTGCCGGAAGAGAAGGTTCAGTTTATTTTGAATTTTGCTCCGTCATTTACAGATATCAACGGTAAAGCCCGCACAAAACGGTTCTCCGAGAGTTTGGGTATCGACATCAATATTCTGCTTCCTGAGGGTGGAAAAGCGATTTTGGCTGCGTGCGATCAGGGTAGCCCCCTCGCGTTGGCGGCGCCAAAAAATGCTCTTAGAAAAGAAATCGCCAAGATTTCTGCATCAATTATCGAATTGTCGAAAGAGCTGAAGGCGGCAATAGTTTAAGGAGGATCAGATGTTTAAACGTTTCAACAAAGACGAACCCCTAAAAGCGCCTTCTTTGGTGCCGGAAGCTGCACCAGCAATGGTGCCATCGGCAAAAAAACCTAAGGCGGGGAAACAACCTAGCTCAAAAAGGGAAAAAAAGGCTGCTGCGGCGGCTTTGGCGGCAATTACGGTCGACCCCAAAGAAGAAAAACGCAAACAACGCCTGTTAGACATCCGGATGGAGCTGCATAAGCGGCTTTTGGAAACGTTGAACCTGTCTGCCTTGGAAGGCGCCAGCGAAGAAGACTTGAAACGTGAAGTCGTGGCCATTTCCCGCGAAGGTCTGCGCGAAATGGGTGTCGTTCTAAACAATGCCGACCAAGAACAGCTCAGTCAGGATTTGATGGACGAAGTCACCGGACTTGGCCCATTGGAACCGCTGCTAAAAGACGAAACGGTCAACGATATTCTTGTAAACGGCAGCCAACAGATTTTCGTGGAGCGGGCTGGTAAGCTTGAACTCACAGATATCAAATTCAAGGATGAGCGCCACTTACTCCGCATCATCGACAAAATTGTTTCGGCCGTGGGTCGTCGTGTCGACGAAAGTTCACCTTATGTGGATGCGCGCCTCGCCGATGGTTCCCGTTTCAACGCGATGGTCCCGCCCTGTGCGGTTGACGGATCGCTGGTTTCCATTCGTAAATTCACCAAAGAAAAGCTGTCGATCGATCAGTTGATTGATTTTGGGGCTTTTGACGAACGTATGGCCACATACCTTCAGGCTGCGGTGTCTACGCGACTGAATATCATCGTTTCTGGTGGTACAGGTTCTGGTAAAACGACAACGTTGAACGCGCTATCCGGCTTTATTGCTGATGACGAACGTATCGTAACAATCGAAGACACCGCCGAGCTTCAGCTGCAACAGGTCCATATTGGCCGGATGGAGAGCCGCCCACCCAATGTTGAGGGTAAAGGCGAGGTTAGCCAGCGTGATTTGCTGCGCAACGCACTTCGTATGCGTCCTGACCGTATCATCGTGGGCGAGACCCGTGGTGACGAGGTTATCGACATGTTGCAAGCCATGAACACCGGGCACGATGGGTCAATGACGACAATCCACGCCAACTCCGCACGTGATGCGGTTGCGCGTTTGGAAAATATGATCGCGATGACTGGGGTTGAATTGCCGCTGAAAGCCAGCCGTGCGCAGATTGCGTCAGCGGTGAACCTGATTGTGCAGATCAGTCGTCTTCAGGATGGTTCGCGTCGAATGATGTCCATCACCGAAATCACCGGGATGGAGGGGGATATCATTTCCATGCAGGAAATATTCAAATTCCAGCGAACGGGCCTCGACGACGACAATAAAATCCTTGGCAAGTTTGTGTCTTGCGGGCTACGCTCTAACTACACGGAACGTTTCGAGCAATGGGGCTTCCACTTACCGTCAGATATTTATACTTCCGACGGCGTTAACTAGGAGAATTCGACATGAGTGTTCAACCACTTATCTACGCTATTATTTTTGTCGCCATGTTCTTTATGGTCGAGGGCATTTATCTAGCTTTCTTTGGTAAATCAGTTCGCTTGGAATCCAAAGTCAATCGGCGCTTGCAGCTATTGCAAAGTGGTGAAAATGCCGAAGAAGTTATGGAAACGTTGCGTAAAGAGCGTGAACAGCATCGCAGCAGCGGCATCCCATTGCTTGCGCCATTGTCAGCTAAGGCTGCCAAAGCAAATATCGCATTTTCTCCGGTCGCCTTGATCGGCGTGATGGTCATGGTTGCTATTGCCAGTTTCGTCGCGCTGACCTTGTTTACCTCGACGGGCATTCAGTTACGTATCGGTATCTCTGTCGCGATGGGATACGGCGCTGTTTACACTTGGTTGCGTGGTAAGGCGAATAAACGTATGTCGCTTTTCGAAGAGCAGCTTCCCGATGCGGTTGAACTGATCGTTCGTTCGCTGCGGGTTGGACACCCGTTTTCCAGTGCTGTTAGCTCGGTCGCGCAGGAAATGCCTGATCCACTGGGCACCGAATTTGGTATGTTGGCCGATGAGTCTACCTACGGTATGGATGTTAATGAATCGCTCGAAAAAATGGCGGAACGCATTGATGTACAGGATCTTCGGTTCCTTGCCGTTGCCGTTAAAATTCAAAGCCAATCCGGTGGTAATTTGGCCGAAATCCTCGAAGGACTAGCCAAAGTTATTCGCTCAAGATTTAAACTTTTCCGGCGAGTACGTGCGATCACTGCCGAGGCAAAATGGTCGGGCTGGTTCCTATCCGTGTTCCCGCTTGCAGCTTTGGTTTTGATCAACGTTATGCAGCCAGGGTATTATGACGATGTGCAAACGACGCCTGTATTTGTTCCGGCGGCAATTGTTGTCGCAATCTTTCTTATCGTGAACGTAATTTTCATGCGTATCATGGTAAATATCAAAGTTTAACTACGCCGGAGCCTTAAGCAATATGGACAAACTTCTCCAAAGTTGGGAATTCTTCAACGCCGCTCTTGGCCCGATGGCGCCGCTGGTGCTGATCGGTGTATCAGGATTTTATCTGGTGCTACTTGCGCTACCTGTGTTGTTGAAAAAAGATGAGGACCCGTTCGCGAAACTTGGCGGTGGATCAATATCGCGCGGCGCAAGATCCAGTGGAGACGGCCCAGCCGATATCAAATTACGCTATGATAGCGGCGGTGTTGTTAATCTCGAAAAGTTTTCGAAATACCTTGAACCAGAAGACGAAGATGAACTATCCGCATCACGCTTGAAGCTTATTCAAGCTGGTTATCGCTCCTCAACGGCAGTTCGCACATTGAACTTCGCGAAAATGGTGATGGGCATTGGTTTCTTGCTTGTTGGGGTCTTGTTTATCCTGATCCAGCCCGGCGAATTGGAACTAACAACGGTTCTTTTGTCAGTGCTCCTTCCTGGGGTAATCGGATATTTCATGCCTTCATACTGGGTTGAGCGGCGCGTACAACAACGCCAAGAAGATGTCACCAACGGCTTCCCGGACGCGTTGGATTTGATGCTTGTTTGTGTCGAGGCTGGACAATCCCTTGATCAGGCCATCTTGCGTGTTTCGTCCGAAATCAAGATTGCTTACCCAACCTTGTCCGAAGAATTTGAAATTGTTGCAAACGAAATGCGCGCTGGTAAAGACCGTGTTTCGGTTCTGCGCGACATGGCTGAACGCTGCGGCGTTACCGATGTTAGCTCGTTCGTTACGGTGCTGGTCCAATCGGCCAAATATGGTACATCCATTTCCGATGCTCTTCGGGTTTACGCCTCCGAGATGCGTGATAAGCGTGTTTTGCGCGCGGAAGAAAAAGCAAACGTTCTTCCGACTAAGCTTACTATCGGCACCATGATGTTTACGGTTCCGCCATTGCTTATTATTCTGGTTGGCCCCTCTATCTACAACATCTACGAGAACCTGCTTAAATGATCAAAACACATCGCGTTCGGTTAGCGATATTCATTATCCCGCTTCTTTTTTTGACGGCATGTAATTCACCATTCTTCGCACTTTCCGATGATGAACGACGCGGTCCAGCCGCGCCTTTAGGCACCCATCGGACAACGAGCGTTGACGGTCTTACGGTTGGCGATCGTCTAATGGCTGCCGGCGAATTTCAACTCGCCCTAAATTCATATCGAAGATCCGCAGCCGAGGACGGGATAACCTCCGAAGCATTAAGTGGAATGGGATCCGCAAACCTACGGCTGGGACGCCTCAATCAAGCTAAAACTTTACTGGAAAAAGCCCTCAAAGCTGATGATAAATCTGCGGCCGCCTGGAATAATCTGGGGGTTGTATTGATGAACCAACAAGAACCGCGCCAAGCCCGTGAAGCCTTTCGGGTAGCATTTGGTATCGATAACGGCGATTCAGAGCTAATCAGACAGAATTTGATATTGGCAAACGAGCAGATATCCGCACAAACGACGGAATTGCCTGAAATAGCGGACTATTCGTTAATTCGGCATGGAAATGGCAGCTACTTTCTGCTAGGAAATTAAAAAAAAACGAGGGGCGAGCAGATGGGCCTTAATATTGGTAAGACCATAATTTCCGGACTAGCGCTAACATTGGCGCTTGCCGGTTGTGACCACATGACCGAAGAAGAAAAAGCCGCTGATTTAGGCGCGATCAACGCGATTGACGCTGTTGGTTTAAGCGATGTGATGCTGAACTTGGCGGACCCCGCCGAAGCCGTTAAATTTTTCCGCCGCTCACTTGCTGAGGATCCGGAGAATATCGGGCATAAACGTAATCTCGCGCTCGCGTTGGTTCGCGCCCATGAATATGCCGAAGCAACACTGGTTTTCGAACAATTGATCGCCACAGGCGAAGCTACCGATGATGACAGGGTTGCTTATGCAGAATCTCTCGTCAGAAATGGTGTGTGGGATGAGGCCCGAGTTCAGTTGGACGCGGTTCCACCAACCGTGGAAACCTTTGATCGGTATTTCCTCGAAGCGTTAATCGCCGACCATTTCAAAGAATGGGAAAAGGCTGATAGGTTTTATGATGTCGCCCGCGGATTAACCACGCGCCCTGCGCAAGTGCTCAATAACTGGGGCATTTCTAAATCGAACCGCGGTCAAACATCCAAAGCTGAAGATCTATTCAAGCGTGCGGTTACCGCAGATCCGAGACTGTTTGCCGCTAAAAATAACTGGGTTATTTCTCGCGCTAAACGGAAAATATATGATTTGCCCGTTATGCCAACGACGGATACAGAACGCGCTATCCTGTTCTTCAACATTGCCCGCGAAGCCTTGAATAACGGTGATCGTGATATCGGGCTTGGTTTGCTTGACAACGCCATCGATACGCATCCGCAATATTTTGAACCGGCCGTTGCGCTTAGGAATTCCCTATAATGGGGTTGTTCGCTGGCTATGCAAATTACGCCTTATTATTTGCGGCGCTACCTTTTTGTTTGTGGGCTACGTTTAGCGACCTGAAATACATGACCATCCCCAACAAACTGGTCATGGCTATGGCGGTAGCATTTATCGCTGTTGGCATAACAGTCCTTCCTTACGACATTTTCTTATGGCGCTTCCTTGTTGGATTGATTGTGCTAGCGGTCGGGTTTTTACTGTTTGCGATAGGCGGAATGGGTGGCGGGGATGCAAAATTTGGCGCTGTAATGGTTCTTTTTGTTGCATATGAGGACTTAGTTTCGTTTGTCCTTATCCTTGCTCTGGTCACATTGATTGCGGTCACGTTGCACTTCATTATTGGAAAGATGCCATTTGCCAAGAACCTTGCCACAAACTGGAAATCCTGGGAGAAGAATAAAAAATTCCCGTTGGGTTTCGGCATGGGCGCCGCGCTAGTTTGTTACTTGGTTCTAGAGGCAGTTACGGTTTAATTGCGCCGAAAAGTTGCATAAGATCTCATTTACGCGTTAAACTCTGCCAACCAAAGAATTGGGACCAAAGGGATAGTCAGTATGGACGACCAACATCAAGATTCAATTAAACCCATTATCCCAAAAACCATCGCGGAACTTGGGTTAGAGCTGACGCTTATGCGTGACATTTTGCTGAAAACTATCTTCAGGCGAAACCTTAGTGACATTATCGACATCGCTGATGCGCTATGTGTTTCGGTGCCAATCGCGCAAGATTTGATGGATAACGCCAAAAGCTCCAATATGGTTGAAACGCTGGGTGCACGCGGTGCGTCAACAACCGCTGCACTGCGCTATCAGCTAACGGAGAGCGGTCGAGCTCGTGCGCTGGATGCCTTGATCCAGTCCGAATATTACGGTGCCCTGCCCGTGCCACTAGCGGATTTCTGGAAACAGACGGCAAAGCAAGGCATCGCCAATGTTAACATCACGCAAGAATCGTTAGAGGGAAGCCTTTCTCATCTCGTTTTGCCCGATGGTATGTTGGATAAGCTTGGCCCAGCGGTGAATTCCGGTAAATCTGTGCTGTTTCACGGCCCTCCGGGCAATGGTAAATCTTCGATCTCGAATGGAATTCGTGACGCGCTTGGCGACAATATTTTCCTACCGAGGTTTTTGGAATATGCAGGTCAGGTGATATCGCTTTACGATCCAATCATTCACACGCTCGCCAAGCCTGAAGAATTCGACCCCAAGGCACTAAGGCGCTTAGGCCCAACTTTTGACCAGCGCTACGTTCTGTGCCGTCGCCCATCTGTTATGACCGGTGGTGAGCTGGAATTGGCGATGCTCGATCTTAACTATAATCCGGTTTCCAGAACCTATCAGGCCCCGTTGCAGCTAAAAGCGACCGGCGGCATCTTTATTGTGGACGATTTGGGTCGTCAGCAAGAACCACCACAAGCCCTAATCAACCGCTGGATTGTTCCAATGGAGCAGCATTTCGATATTTTGACCCTGCAATCGGGCCAAAAATTCATGGTTCCGTTTGACACGCTGGTGATTTTCTCGACCAACATGGTCCCGACGGAAATGTTCGATGGCGCGGCTTTGCGGCGTATTTATTATAAGATCAAGATCGACAATCCTACCCGCGATGATTTCATCAAGGTGTTTGTGAAAACCTGCCGTCATTACCGGATTACCCCGCAAGAAGACGTTCTAACCCATCTAATGAAAAACAAATACCCCGAGGTGGACAACGCATATGCGTCCTATCATGCGCCGTTCCTGATCGATCAAAGTCTGTCCATTTGTGACTATGAAGGCCGCGAGCGCGAGATGACCATTGAATTGGTTGATCGCGCTTGGGAGAATCTGTTCCTCGAGGAATGATAATACCCAACACCAAAATCGGCGTTGCTGGCTGTGGGCGGATGGGTCTGCCCATGGCGATTGCCATGCGCGAGGCAGGGTTCGATGTTGCAGGGTTCGATATTCGCCCCACGTCGGAATTCGGTGCATTCCAGAACCATATGACGCGCGACCCGCAGGAATTTTCGAAA
>CAZYMT010000044.1:0-18441 GCA_964649035.1 uncultured Rhodobacterales bacterium | reverse complement strand
TGGCGTAATCCGTCGCCCCGTCACCGCACCACTTACTGTCAGCGAAAGCGCACCGCTGCCAACACTATAAGCAATAATGCCGTATCCCCCGCCCGTCACATCCACGACAACAATGTTCAGATCTGCGTTGCCGGTCGTGGTATTTCTGGCATAAATACCGTCACCAGCTGTTCCAATTACGGTCCCGGTAGCTGTTATCGACAGTGTGCCACTGTCCGTGTTTCGTGCAATAATACCGCCATCTCCACCCGTCACATCCGCAACATTGATCGTTAGATACGTGCCGCCATTTATAGCAACAATACCGGCACTATCTTGTCCTGTAATGGCCCCGTCGCTGGTCACCAAAAGCGCACCAGTGCCATCATTTTGCGCAATAATGCCGATATCCTGGCCGGTTACGTTCCCCGCCTCGATAATCAGGTCCGTACCATAGTTTCGTGCATAAATACCGTTATAATCTGTTCCGGTTATGGCCCCTGTTGTCGTAATTGACAGCGTGCCACTGCCAGAGTTGTGTGCAAAAATACCAGCATCTCCGCCTGTCGAATTTACCGCATCGATCATTAGATCCGTGCCATATAGATTCCGAACAAAGGTACCGAACGCCCTCCCGGTTGAGGTCCCGGTGCTGGTCACCGCGACGGCACCACTGCCTTGGTTAAATGCACCAATTCCAGCGTCTCCACCCGTTGTGTCCACGGTATTGATGGTTAGATCCGTGCCGCGATTCCTAGCAAAGATACCACTGAGCGTCCCCCCGAGTTGCGACCCCCGTCGTGGTTATCGAGAGCACGCCAGTGCCATCGTTAACAGCATTAATTCCGGCGCTACCCCCTGTGATTGTCGAGCCGTTCATATCGGTTGTGACGGATGTACTATTGGCAATGAACTGCACGCTGTCCGTACCTGTTGCGGGCCCGGAACAGGTCCAGACGCCTCCGCTATCAATACAGTTGCCGGCAAAAACTGCGCCGCCGCCGCTTACACTCAAGGCTACACCAAGGGCAATTGCCGAAACCGAGGACGCCCCCACGGCGACTCCCAAAGACGGTGACAAGCTTACTGCTTGGCCTGCGATCTTGGTCAAACGCCCGCCGCGAAGAAGAATTGGGGTCCATAGCGGAACTACTGTCCGAGCTGATAGAATTGTTATTGAATTTCTGTTAGTATGATTTTCCGACATAGGCCCCTACTTTTCAAAATATACTAGCGCGTCCGAACGCATAGTTCAGTGTTTCTCATATGTAATTAATTTGGCAGCTTCCTCGGATGAAGGTGGCAATGCCATTGGGCAACGATGCCCCGTTAACAATTCTAGATCGTATAATTCGGCGACATTCCCATCGATGCGCAACCAATCAACACAGGCACCCGTATTCAGATCAATGACCTGAATGCCGCACCACGGCGTGCTGTCGGTTTCTTTCAGACGTGCATCCAGCGCCAAACCTTCAAACCGTTTGTAACGCGGCTTGGACAGGCCGACGAAGGCCAGATTATCGCGGATAACCAACCCACGAACAAAACCGGGGCAGAACACGCGCGGCATAAAGGTTCCCCAGCCTTTTTGGTCAAAAACAACCTCGCCGAACTCGCCAGTTCCCGAGTTGGCCAGCCAAAGCCGCCCCTCGTGCATCCGCGGGGAATGCGGCATCGAAAGCCCCTCGCAAACCACCTTGTTTTTCACCACATCAATCACCACACCGCCATTGCCGCGCCGATCCCGCCAACCATCGATAGTGTCCGATTTACTAATGGCGGTGACGTAACGCGCCGCGCCGTCCTCCATCGCTAAACCGTTAAGGTGGCAACATCCTCGTCTGCTAAGGTCGAGATGAATTCGGGGTGCCAGACCTCCTCAAAACTGTGTTTTGGGGAACTGCGTGCCAAACAATTGAACCGCGTATTTACAAAGACCACGCGACGTCTTTTTCCAATCCGACATCATGGACATCAAGGCGGCCGGTAATGCGCACCTCGCGCGGTATGAAACACGCGTCAAACACGTCATTTATCCGCTCTTCTGGCGCTAACGCATTCTCAAAATGCAGTATTTGGGAATCACAACTGACCACCAGCGAGCCTTGCGCATTTGTGCATAATCCCATCGGCTTCGGCAGGGCGGTTTGATGAATATTTACGCCACCATTCGGGGTTGTACCGACCAAATATAAAAGACCCGACTGATAGGAGGTAAATGCCAATGATACATTCATTTGCGACAGACGTTGGCTCAAACCTGGCGAGATTGAATGCTCAATCTTTGTATCCGCCACTGCTGGTGCTGCCGAACCTGTATCCACTGTATTACCCATCAACTCAAATCTTCCAGAATAAAATGATAACTAACTGAAACACTGGAATACAAAGTATCAACACACCCAAATATCAGAACCGAAAGACTTTTAAGCATTTTACGGCACCTATCACTACAATAACTTTCCCGAAAGCAATTGATTTTAAACGAAAAATGGCAGAAATTTGGTTTTTGCGAAATTATTTTGAATATTGCTAACGCCAGACATCACGAGTTAAATCTTCTGACACGCTACCGTATGAGGGGCGCAGTTGGGCAATGGGGGTGGTGGTTCAAAATGCTACAGCAGCGTATTAACGCCCGCTTTAATATTCGCTTTAACCGAGTTTCGACAACCCAGTTGTCATACTGGAGAAGGGGGGGAATGAATGGAATACTAGCCCAACGGGACATTTCCACCTATTGCGCCATGCTTTCAATTATTGCTGCGCTTTGATCTTGGCTTTCGTGTGGGCCACTTTGTCAAAATTGTCGATGACGTCGTTGGCTACAGACAGAAACATCTCGACTGGGTCGTCGTCTAGGTCAACGCCAAGAACGTGCTTACGAAGCTTAAGGCGTTGTTCCCTCAGGGGATCATCCCCCGTCGCTTTTGCTATTTCTGCATCGAAATCTTTCATGTCGGCACTAAAAATATACCCGCCTTTTACAATAGGATTTTCAGCAATGAAATCATCGAGGTTGTTATCCGTGTCGATAGAGACATACGGCTTGGTCGAGAATAGCCAGTCGGCGAGAACACTAGTGATATCAGCGACCATAACATCCGCCACGTTGATGCAGTCATTGATGTTTGGATATACCCGCCCAAAATCGGAATCGTTCGAGATACAATGCTTGAGGCCGGTTTTTTCTGTCTCTTTTTTCAACAAAACGCCGATTTTTTTGATGATTTTCGCCTGACGCTTATCCTTGTAACAATAGGGGTGCGGGCGGAAAATTATTGTGTGGCCAAGATCAATGAGGCGTTGGACTATCTTATCTGCAATTTCGATCGAAGTTACGTTTGTATCGATGGAGTATCCAGACCATGTCGTTGCATAGAATATAGTCTTGGATTTGTCCTCGCTGGATCCGCGAGCGACTTCGATTCCTGATGTTTGCGGCCGGCTTACGATGCGAAATTTTTCGGACGGGATGAAAACATCATTGGATGAATAGCGGTCTATTCCGGCTTGCCCGGCCACAAATACGAAATCGTAAATTGCTGTGAAGGGGTTGTAACTTGGCGCTTTATCGCTTTCTCCATGAAGCAGCTGTATATGCGTCATCTTATGATATCTTAACATGTGCGCGTTGCGCATACCATTATTGACGTAAAATACCGTTTTCGCGCCAAGTTCCTCGGCAATGGCCATGTCGACCTGATAGATTACTCTGACAGCCGGAAACTTTAGCAGATGTAATTCGCGGTCATTTTTTGAACCGCGGACAATTATCAGGAAAGGGCGGTTCAGCATTTTAAGAAAAGGCATCCACATTTGGACCTGAAATGCCGATTGTGGAGGAGCGTCAAAATATAGAACGAAATCTATTTTGCCGTTCTCTCCCAGATATTGTTCAGCTTCTTTCCTGAAATCTTCCCCGGTCATCTGCTGGAAATCACTAATCTGCCCCAAAATAGCTTTCTCCAGCGATCGCACAAAAGAGAACCGTGTATGAAGGGCGTAATGTAATTTCGGGCCGAATGCGCTGACAATAGCAAACAGGGCAAGGATGACGAAAAACATCACCAGCCAATTTAAGCTGGTGATGTATTCGACAATGCCACCCAAAAGAAGCGCGATGATTAGTGAGGTGATTTCGCGTGGATGTTTTCGGAATATCGCCATTAAAGTCTGACACCCATGTTTTCGCTGTCGATGTAATGTCCTAAATCACCGAGCAACATTTCGATAACATTTGCCACATCTTCGGGTTGCATGATGGTGGTCGGATCTTCGTCGGGTGCCAAAACCTTACGAAGGTCAGTCGCGCAGCGCCCTGGTGATATGCAGGACACACGGGTGCCCAAGGGCAATAGCTCTTCGCGAAGCGCTTGGCTAAGGGCAATCAGGGCGGCTTTGGAGCTGCTATAGGTTGACCAGCCAGCGCGTCCGCGCATGCCTGCAGTGGATGCGATGTTGAAGATGTGGTCGAACTTGTTGCCGTGCTGAAGCAATCCCTGGATCAACAAGAATGGCGCGTATAGGTTGACGCGCATGGTTCTTTGCAGCTCGTCTATTGTGGCTTCAAAGATGGTTTTTGGCGCGGTGAATCCGGCGTTGTTTACTAGGATGTTTAGCGGTCCGTCCATGTCACTGATCTGTTTGACCAAGCCCGTGACGACGTCTTGTTCGGATAAATCCGCTTCGACCTTGGTGATTTTCTGCCCCGGTTTCGCGACTGATTTCAGGTCGGCTACCAACCCGTCAAACGCATCCGAGGGACGGGCCGCAACGATTAGGTGGCCAATGCCGTTTGATACAAAATTATGGGCAACAGCCGCGCCGATACCTTTGGAACCACCGGTCACAAGGGCGGATTTTCCTTGGATATTATTGCTCATCGGAAACAACCTCTTTGATGCCGTGGGTTACGAATTCAGCCATGCGGACATCTTGAAGCGTGGTGATCTTGAAGTTTTTCTCGGAACCGTTTTCAAAGAAAACTTCCAAACCTGCAGCAAATACCATAGCGGCATCTTCGGTGTAGGTTTTGTTGTTTTCCTGGGCCAGATCATGTGCCTTTTGCAAATCACTGGTTTTGAATTTTTGTGGCAACTGGATGTTCAGCAAGGTGTCGCGATCAAGCAATCCACTGATTTTGTTCTCGTCAGATTCTGGATCGCAGACCAAAACTGTAAAGGGTACAGGCAAGGTTAGGCCAACATTATCCCCGGGGTGGTTGATCAAGGCGGTAAAATCCTCGACCGAGGCAAGGGGGCGCGCGGCTTCATGGACCAACACGTTTGGCGTGCTGATTTCCTTGAGCATCAAAGCAACGGATTCTTGACGAGTTTTGCCCGCCGGAACAAATTTCAAGGGTGTCTGGATCGCATATTTTTGTGCAATTTCAAGGATTTGACCTTCCCAGCCTTCTGGGTAATTCAACACAATTTCGCTGATCGACGATATTTGATCGGCGACACGCAATGTATATATGAACATTGGAATCTGGTTTAGACGGATCAACTGCTTGGGCATTTTAGCACCCACGCGCGAGCCTATTCCGCCATTTAGCAACATTAATGAAAACACTGGTCCACCTCATTTTTGCGTTAAGAAAACTTCTTATTGCCCCAATTAGTTTATTAGGGCCATTTTGGCGACGGTGCAACCAGTGGTTGGTGGTAATCCGCTGGTCTTCCGACGGAAAACCGGATAGCCGAGAAACCTACAGGGAGCAGGCAGATTTCGTATCTTAGTTTTATCAAAGCAAACCTTAGATGGTTGCTGGGCGGGTTGCTGCTGGCGCTGTTTTCCGGATTTGGGCAGACGTTTTTTATTGCAATTTCGACGGGACCAATTCGGGCCGCTTTTGATCTAACGTCAGGGGAATATGGCGGCATCTATATGATTGCCACCTTGGCCAGCGCGCTGACGCTGCCGATATTGGGGCAAATTGTCGACAAGTATTCGGTTAGCGGAACGATCCTTTTCACGACCCTTATGCTGGCGGCGGCCTGTTTATTGATGGCATTCTCGCCGAATTTATTTGTGCTGATACTGGCACTATATGGTCTGCGATTATTCGGGCAGGGAATGATGACACAAATTGCCTTGACGGCAATGGGCAAATGGTTTGCGGAAAATCGCGGTAAGGCTGTGTCGATCACCTCGCTTGGGTTTAGTGGGTCGCAAGCCTTGCTGCCTTACGCGTTTGTGGTCCTGACCGGATATATCAGTTGGCGACAAGGTTGGGTGATTGCGGCGATAATTACAGTGACAATTGCGCTGCCGCTGACATGGACCTTGATGCGCAAGGAGCGTTTGCCGCGTGGCACAGTGGCCGCAGCCGCAGGCGATACGGATCGTGATTGGACGCGGGGCGAGATGATCCGTGACCCGTTATTCTGGATCACCTGCATCGGTGTCATGGCCCCGCCCTTTATCGGCACAGCAATCTTTTTCCATCAGGATTTTATGCTGGCGACCAAGGGCTGGAGCCTCGATGTGTTTGCGGCCTCCATCATTGTTATGACGGTGGTGTCAGTGCTGACTGGACTGGTTGCCGGGGTGATCGTTGACAAGAAAAATGCCGTGGCGATATTGCCGACGTTTCTTTTGCCGCTGGGTATTGGCTGCCTGATCTTGGGTTTTGGCACAGGGCCGGAAACCATACTTTACTATATGGTCTTTCAAGGGATCAGTAACGGCTTTTCGGGCACAATTTTTGGGGCGATCTGGCCAGAGGTTTACGGAACCAAACATCTGGGGGCTATCCGTTCGTTGATCATGTCGATGATGGTGCTGTTCTCGGCTCTTGGTCCGGGCGTGGTTGGCTGGGCGATTGATGCTGGCGTTAGCTTCACCACCCAAATGGTCTGGATGGGGGGCTATTGCCTATGCGCGGCTGTGGCGCTGCTATTTGCGTCAATTTTGTTCAACCGCCGTCGCCAGGTGCAAGAAACCAACTGAATTATACGTTTTTGGCAATTAATAGGTCGTTAACGGGTTTTTATTTGTGGCTGGCATGTTACCCTAGTTCCATGAGTTGGATTCTATCCACATATCTTTGGTCCTTGGGCATGCGTCCGAACGAGCCGAGAACTTGGGCAAGGTACGCCCAGCCTCACTGAAAAGTAGATGGCAGCGGGCAAATGCCTGACCAAACACCTGCATTCACCAATCACCCAATAAAAAATAACAGGGAGAGAACTATGAGATTGTTACTTGCAACCACACTAACTGCCGCGTTGGGCGTCACCGGGGCTTATGCCCAAGAATGTGGCGACATCCAGATCGCGGAAATGAACTGGGCTTCGGCTGGCGTTATGGCGAATATCGACAAGATCGTTCTTGAAGAAGGCTATGGCTGCAATGTTGAACTGGTCACTGGTGATACGGTTCCAACATTCACGTCGATGAACGAAAAAGGTCAACCGGATATCGCGCCGGAACTATGGATCAACGCTTTTCGGGTCGCGCTTGATGCGGCCGTCGAAGAAGGTGGTCTAATTTATGGCGGCGAAGTTCTTAGCGAAGGTGGCGTTGAAGGTTGGTGGATACCAACATCATTGGCCAAAGAGCACGGGATCACGACTGTAGCCCAAGCGCTTGAGCATCCTGAGCTGTTTTCGGGTGCTGAAGATCGCTCCAAAGGGGCATTTTTTGGCTGTCCAGCCGGCTGGGGTTGCCAAGCAATCAATAACAATCTGTTTCTAGCATTCGGTTTGGAAGACAAAGGGTTTGAACTTGTTGATCCGGGTTCGGCTGCTGGTTTGGACGGATCGATTGCCCGTGCATTTGAGCGTGGCGAAGGCTGGTTCGGATATTACTGGGCACCGACTGCGATCCTTGGCAAATACGACATGACTTTGCTTGATTTTGGCGTACCTCATGACGCGGATGAATGGAAAAACTGCACAAGCAGCGCAGAATGTGCCGATCCTAAGCAGAACGCATGGGTTAAATCCGAAGTATTCACCGTTGTCACAGATGACTTTGCCGAAAAAGCTGGCGTCGCAATGGAGTATGTCGGCGTACGTACGTGGACTAACCGTTCTGCCGGCGTAGTTCTGGCATGGATGGCAGATAATCAGGGGTCCAACGAAGACGGCGCCTATTACTTCCTTGAAAATCACGGAGACGTTTGGGAATCATGGGTTTCCGCTGAAGTAGCTGCAAAAATTAAAGCTGCACTTTAGAAAAAACTAAACCCGCCGGATTTTTCGGCGGGTTTTTTGTATTTATTGAGGAGAAGGAAATATGGATTGGACTGAATTCCCGTCGCTAAGTCGCATAGAGCTACGCAATATGCGCCAAGCACTCGACGGCGGTTTCAAAGAATTCACAAGGGCATACGGTGAAATGCTTGAGAATTTTTTCGAGCCGCTGAAAATATTCCTGATCTGGTTGGAAAAACTGCTGATCTCCACGCCATGGCCAATCATTTTGTTGGTGTTTGTTGGGCTGGTCTATTTAGGGTCACGCAGTTGGAAAATAACGTTGGGCACCTTTCTGGCATTGGTCGCAATCGGATATTTCGGGATGTGGGAAGACACCATGCGGACCATCGCGATGGTTACTGTCTGCACCCTGACCGCAATTGTGACAGGTATTCCAATCGGAATTCTTATGTCACGCTCGGACCGGATGCAGGCAATTGTGACGCCGATTTTGGACCTGATGCAAACCATGCCTAGCTTTGTTTATCTGATCCCCGTGGTAATGATTTTTGGCCTTGGCAAAGTGCCCGGTGTGATTGCCGTTGTTATCTATGCGATCCCGCCGATGATCCGCCTGACCAATCTGGGTATCCGGCTGGTCGATAAAGATGTGCTTGAGGCCGCCGATGCGTTCGGGTCGTCCTCGTGGCAAAAATTGAGAAACGTGCAACTGCCGCTGGCGCTGCCGACAATCATGGCGGGCATTAACCAATGTATCATGATGTCGCTGGCGATGGTTGTGGTGGCCTCGATGATCGGGGTTCGCGGGCTGGGTCAACCGGTTTTGCAAGCCATTAACAATCAGTATTTCACCCTTGGCGTAATGAACGGGCTGGCCATTGTGGCTATTGCGATCATCTTTGATCGGGCCTCGCAGGCTTACGGTAAACGGTTACAAAAACATTCAGAGGTAATTCATGGCTAGTGAAGGCATTGAAATCCGTAATCTTTACAAGATTTTCGGACCCAAAGGTGGCGACTATGTCGAGGCTGTCAAAGGCGGCATGTCCAAGGCTGACCTGAACGAAAAACACGGGCATGTGTTGGGGTTGAACGATATCAACATCTCCATGCCGGGTGGGAAAATTCAGGTGGTTATGGGGCTGTCAGGGTCGGGTAAATCGACACTGATCCGCCACATCAATCGTCTGATTGATCCAACGGCAGGCGAGGTTCTGTATCAGGGCCAAGATGTCTGTAAAATGACTGACGCCGAGTTGCAAAATTTCCGTCGGCACAAGACCGCGATGGTGTTCCAGAAATTTGCATTGCTGCCGCATCGCACCGTGTTGAAAAACACCGTTTACGGGCTGGAAGTGCAGGGCGTCGATAGCGCCGAGGCCCAAAAACGCGCTGAACAATGGATCACCCGCGTTGGGCTGGAGGGGTTCGAGGATCATTTCCCGAACCAACTATCTGGCGGTATGCAGCAACGCGTCGGTCTGGCGCGCGCGCTTACCAATGACGCCGATATTCTGTTAATGGACGAGGCGTTTTCGGCCCTTGATCCGTTGATCCGCATGGACATGCAAACTGTGTTGCTGGACATTCAGGAAGAGCTGCAAAAGACCGTCGTTTTCATCACCCATGATCTGGACGAGGCCCTGCGCCTTGGCGACCGCATTGCCATTCTGCGTGACGGGGCGGTGATCCAGCAAGGGACGGGACAAGAGATCGTTCTGAACCCTGCGGATGAATATATTTCCGATTTTGTCCGCGACGTGAACCGTGGCCGTATCATCGAGGTGGATACGATCATGAAATCGGCAGACGCGCCCAAAGATGCGTTGATAATTTCCAGCGGCAGTATGTTGGAAGATGCCGCGAAAAAACTGTCGGAATCTGGTGCGTTGAACGCCAATATTGTTGACGCCACAGGTAAACCGCTTGGTTCAATCACCATCCACGACACGATTGAGGCAATGGTAACCCCGTCAACACATTAATAATGGGGTGGTCGCTGGTCTGATACGGGTGCCGCGGCCATCTGGTCGGCCTCCTGCTCGGCGGCGCGCTGCATCAACATGGTCATGCGACGGTTCAGCGTATCAATTTCGCCGCGCTGTTCGGTGACAATCTCGTTCAACTCCTCCAACAAGGCGGATTGATGGGCGAGATGTTCCTCTAAGCGGGTGATGCGTTCATCTGTCATGTGAGCTCCGGAAAATTGGTGACTGGGTCACCGGATTGCCATTTTGGATATTTTGTCATTATTGCCGTAAATCGGTCGGATGTCAGGAATTCTTCCAGCCAGCGGACCAGATGCGGCCAAGGTTCGGCGTCAAACCAAGCGCGATCAACATTGGCGAATTGCCGCACGAAGGTGACAATTGCCATGTCACTCATGCCAAGGTCACCAGAAAGAAAAGGTTGCGTGGCGAGGATAGGGTCGAGCTTGCGCAAGTATTCAGAGGCGATTTCGCGCTGCTCCAAATTGCCACTATATTTATAGGCATCCAGTGCGGGTTTAAAAATACCGTCACATTCATCAATCAGCGATTGATTCAGGCGTTCCAGCCAGCCATCCGGGTCGTTCTGTTTCAGGGCCCATAACATGATGTCGTAACTTTCCTCGATCACGGTTTCGCCGTCAATGACCACTGGAACCGTGCCTTTGGGTGACGCTGCCAGCAATTCAGGTGCTTTGTCACGCAACAAAACCTCGCGCAATTCTACGTCGACGCCGCTGACGGCAATCGCCAGTCGGGCGCGCATCGCATATGGGCAGCGGCGGAATGTGTATAAAACAGGTTTCATGCCCCTCAATTACCGCCCCAAGCCGCCCATGACCAGTCTTAACCTTGCGAGGCCCCCTCGCTTGCGCTAGGACGTTGGTAAATCTACAGGCAGGCATTGATATGGCTAAGAAATTCAAACCCAAACGCCCCAAAGCGATTAACCCTCGTGGCTTTCGCGACTATTTTGGTGCCGAAGTTATCGAACGAAACACAATGCTGTCGAAAGTGACAGACGTGTATTCGTCTTACGGTTTCGATCCCCTTGAAACCCCTGCCGTTGAAACGGTTGAGGCTCTGGGTAAGTTTTTACCTGATGTGGACCGCCCGAATGAAGGCGTGTTTGCGTGGCAAGATGACGATGAATGGATGGCGCTGCGCTATGATTTGACGGCCCCTTTGGCGCGGGTCTATGCACAATTTCGTAATGATCTGCCGACTCCATACCGTCGTTATTCCGTTGGGCCCGTTTGGCGTAATGAAAAACCGGGCCCGGGGCGGTTCCGTCAGTTTTATCAATGTGATGCGGATACAGTTGGCACGCCCACGGTTGCCGCAGACGCCGAGATTTGCGGCATGCTCTCCGAAACATTGGAGGCCGTCGGCATCCCACGCGGCGACTATATCGTTCGTGTGAATAACCGCAAAGTTCTAAACGGTGTGATGGAAGTTGCGGGTATTTTAGATGCCTCCGATCCAACGAAGTTCGAAACCGAACGCGGCATTGTTCTGCGCGCCATCGACAAGTTGGATCGGCTTGGGGCGACAGGCGTCCGCGCGTTGCTGGGAGAGGGGCGCAAAGACGATAGCGGCGATTACACCGGCGGCGCGAAGCTGGCGGATGAGCAAGCCGAAATTATCATGGCATTCATAGATGCAGGGCGCGAAACAGGCGGTGAAACCTGCGTGCGATTGCGCGAATTGGTGACGGGATCGGATGTCGGGCTAACGGGTGTTCAGGAACTGGAACTCATCGCTGAATTGTCGGATGCACAAGGCTACGGCGCTGACCGGATATTGATTGATCCGTCAGTGGTTCGCGGTCTGGGCTATTACACTGGCCCGGTTTGCGAGGCCGAGCTAACTTTTGAAATCCTTGACGAAAAAGGTCGCAAACGGCAATTCGGATCGGTTGCTGGTGGTGGTCGTTATGACGATTTGGTCAAACGCTTCACAGGCCAAGAAGTGCCCGCGACAGGTGTTTCCATCGGGGTTGATCGGCTGTTGGCGGCGCTTGACGCAAAAGGGCGTCTGGACCGCCGTTCCGCAGGGCCTGTTTTGGTCACAGTTATGGATCGCGATCAGATGGTTAAATATCAAACTATGGTCTCGGAACTGCGAAACGCTGGCATCCGCGCCGAGGTGTATTTGGGTAATCCAAAGAACTTTGGTAACCAGTTGAAATACGCCGATGCGCGCGACTGTCCTGTCGCTGTAATCGAGGGCGGGGATGAACGCGAAAAAGGTGTTGTTCAACTGAAAGACCTCGCCCTAGGCAAGGTTTTGGCGGCCAATATCGAGACTAATGAAGAATGGAAAGCACAACCCGCGCAGATCGAAATTCAACGCGGCGACTTGGTTGCCGAAGTTCGTAAAATGATCGAGCGTTCAAATGGTTAGCGAACGGGCATATCTAAAAGGCGCGCGTTCTGGTGCTGGGTTATTGTCCTTAACCAACGAGGTTTCCCGCCTTTTGACACTATTCACCGATATCGGCGCTGAGATAGTCGACCCCGCCGCGCTGCTACCTGCCGACACATTAATTGACCTTTACGGCGAGGACCTGCGAGGGCGCGCCTATACAACGCTCGACCCCGTTGAGGGAGAGCGGATGTTGCGGCCCGATTTCACGGTTCCGGTGGTGCAAATGCATCTTGCCAACGGTCAGAAATCCGGGAAATACGCCTATGCCGGTTCGGTTTGGCGCAAGCAACAAGTCGGCAGTCAAAGACCAACCGAATACACACAAGTCGGGATTGAGGCATTTGGGGGAACCAACGCGTCAATGGCCGAGGCCGAGGTGTTCGCCCTGATCAGTGGCGCATTATCCGACCTTCCGGTTAGTCCGGTAACCGGCGATACCAGCCTGATATTTGCGGCAATTGAGGCGCTCGATACCAGTGAACGTCGTAAGGCGGCATTGCGGCGTCATGTCTGGCGTCCAGCGCGGTTTTTGCGATTGTTGAAACGGTACTCGGAACCCGAAATTCAAAGCGTAGAGCGTAAAGAATTAATGGCATTGTTGAAAAACGGTGATGTTCGAAACGTGTTGGAAAGCCAGGGTAAAATACTTGGTTTACGTTCGGTTGATGACATTATCGGGCGGATGGATATCCTTGCGGATGAAGCGACCGCACCGCGAATTTCGGCTGAAGATGTGAAAACTATCAAGGATATCCTCGACCTGAAATGTACTATGGTTGACGCAGTAGGCGCGCTGGAAAAAGTTGCCCCCAAACTGACGGACGCGGTGCAGCGGATCGCGGAACGGGCGGATGAATTGTCCAAAGTCGGAATTGATTTGCAATCACTGCGCTTTGACGCGGCTTACGGATGCAGCAGTTTTGAATATTACGACGGTTTTGTCTTTGGCTTTGATGCGCCAGCGGAATTTGACCTGCCACAAATCGCGCAAGGCGGACGGTATGATGCGCTGACGGGCGCGCTGGGGCAAACGGTTCCAGCTGTTGGTGGGATCATTCGACCAGAAGCATTACTGGCGCTGAAAGCAGGTGTGGCATGAGCGTTTTAAAACTTGGGCTACCCTCCAAAGGGCGTTTGCAGGAATTGACGATTGAATGGTTTGGTGCACGCGGCGTTGAAATTGAACGCACTGCGTCGGGGCGTGAATATGCCGGACGGGTGCTGGGCGTTGAGGGCGTCGAATTGGTGCTGCTTTCCGCGGGGGAAATCCCCAAGGAACTTGCGGCTGGGCGCATTCATCTGGGCGTCACCGGACAAGATCTTATCCACGAAAAAATCCCCGGTTGGCGCGACGTTGTCGTGGAATTGACTGAAATGGGCTTTGGCCATGCTGACCTGATTTTGGCGGTTCCCAGCATCTGGATTGACGTTGAATCTGTCGATGATCTGGACGCCGTTGCGGCAGCGTTCAGGGCAAAGCACGGGTTCAGATTGCGGATCGCGACCAAGTATCACAATCTGGTCCGCGAATTCCTGCGGGTGCATGATGTGGCTGATTATCAACTGGTTGATAGCCAAGGTGCCACGGAAGGTACGGTTAAAAACCTGACCGCCGAAGCGATTGCAGACATTACCTCGTCAGGGGATACGTTGCGGGCTAACCATTTGAAAATATTACCAGACGGGTTGATTTTGAAATCACAGGCGACGCTGTTTTCTGCCAATAATGCCGACTGGTCGACGGGCGCGCGCGAGAAATTGTACGAATTGGCGAATGTCTTGAAACTTGATTTGGATGCCCTAGATAAGGGTAATGGATGACACAGAAAAAGTAATTCTTCTTCACGGGTTGGGCCGCACGGAACGCTCGATGCGGAAAATGGCGCGGGCTCTGGAAACGGCTGGGTTCGAGGCGATCATTCTCGACTACCCTTCAACCGAAAAGACAATCGAGGCGTTGGTTGATCAAATTTATGAACAGCTGCCCGCCGGACCGAACAAACTGCATTTTGTTGGCCATTCCCTTGGTGGGGTATTAGCGAAAAGGGTGGTTAAACGTTTGCCCCCCGAACGGCGTGGGCGGATTGTGCAGCTTGGCTCGCCGAATTTCGGCAGCGTGATTGCAGAGCGGACGGCTGTTTTTGGGCCAATCATGGGCCCCGCATTGGCACAATTGACACCAAATTCAGGCGAGGATGACAGCGGGTTGGAAATCGGGGCGATTGCGGGCACCGCGGCCATTCCGGCCTACGGGTTGATCACGGGTATTGCGGGTGAAAATGACGGTAAAGTTTCGGTTGCAAGTGCGTGGGGGAATGCTCCCGAAGACAACCGGATTGCGTTTCAAGTGACGCATAGCATGATGATGCTGAACGACGAGGTGATCGCCGCGAGCGTCAATTTCCTGAAAACAGGACAGTTTTACGGGTAGATTTAGGCAAATGCCTCGGGCTGAGCTTCGCGGGCCATGTGATCCAGAACGGCGTTCACAAATTTGGCTTCTTTTCCCTCTGGAAAGAAAGCCTTAGCTACATCAACGAATTCGGTGATGGTAACCTTCGGCGGAGTTGTCTGGGTTACCAATTCAGCACCCGCGGCGCGAAATACCGCGCGAAGGGTTGGGTCAATCCGGTCAATGGGCCATTTAGCGACCAATGCGCGGTCGGTCATGTGGTCGATTTTCGACTGATGATTCACGGCCTCTAGGATGAGGGCGCGGAACAGTTTTAGATCGCCCTCAGCATAGGTATCGCCGTCAATCTCCGCGCCAAAACGATGGTCTTCAAACTCGGACTGGATGTCTTCTAGCGGGGTGCCCGATGCCTCCATCTGGAACAAGGCCTGAACGGCATACAGGCGTGCGGCGGACCGCATTTGACGTCGTTCATCGCGCGAAGGTTTTTGGCTAGGCATCAAGCGGTTCCTTGGTTTCCTTTGGCCTCACCAGCCATCAGGATATGTTCCGAAGAGGGTGAGATACGCCCCGCACCAGTCTTTGTAAAGCGCCGCTTTAGCCTGATTAGATGCATTGCAGCGATTGCTGCCGTGCCGCCCCGGTTTTCGCCTTCTATATCGGCGAGCGCTTTGGCGTGTTTCAATTTCTCGACGTAAAGTACCGCGTTACCGATACAGACACCCTCTAATCCGAGTGAGGTTAGCCCCCGGGTGGTTTCGGCGAATAGCATGTCGGTTGTTTCGTCTTCAATCACACATCCAAGTGCCACAAACCCGTCGTAATACCGGGCTGCCGTTGCCAATTTAATTGCTGTTGGAATTTCGGATGCGGACGGGACTTCGGCAAGGTCATAAGTTGCGCCTGACACGTTGACGGCATTAACCGCACCTTCACACAAACAATCCGAGACGCTTTTACGATAAAGCGCGGTGACGATCAGAATTCTTGTTGGTGTAGAAAATAATGGGGCTGATAAAATATATGGCTTTTCTAAATCGGACATATTAATTCCTTTAAAGTAATTTAAATGATGGTGCCGTATTTGGTAACGTCGCACAGCCTTGCGCGCAAGTATTTGCGAAAATACCAGTTTTGTCGTATGGCAATACGTCACCTATTACCGGAGCCAGTCTTGCCCGAAAATCGTAAATTTCTGTTCTTGCAAGGGCCGCATGGTCCCTTTTTCCGTCAACTAGGGCGGAAACTCGTGGCCACGGGCGCAAGTGTTGAACGTATTGGGTTTACGTTTGGGGACCGCGTATTCTGGAGCCGTGCGCTGAAATATACTCCCTACACCGGAGAGGGCGCGGACTGGTCGGAGTATTTGCGCGAATATGTGTCGTCGGGCGTTACGGATATTGTGCTGTACGGGGATAGCCGCCCATTGCATCATACTGCGCGTATGATTGCGCGCGAAATGAACATCACCGTTCATTGTTTTGAGGAGGGGTATTTGCGGCCATATTGGGCAACCTACGAGCGGGGAGGCACAAACGGTAATTCTGCATTGATGGATCTGAGTGTATCCGAGATGCACGATGCCGTCGTTGAACACCCAATGGACCTACCCGAGGCCCCCGCGCAATGGGGTGCGGTTTGGCATCACGCCTATTACGGATTTCTGTACCATCTGTTTCTATCTATTCCACGCCCTGATTACAAAAAATACCGGCCCCATCGCGACATGTCTGTTTTACATGAATTGCGGCTTTACATCAGGCGGTTGGCGATTATGCCGCTGCATGGAATTCAACGTAGGATCAGGACGCGGTGGTTGCTGCGAAGCGGGGCGATTTATCATCTGGTATTGTTGCAGCTTAGCCACGATGCGTCCTTGCGCAGCCATTCTGATTTCGATGGGCAAGAAGAATTTATCAAACTTGTGATTGAGGGTTTTGCCGAAACTGCGCCTCAACATCATCTGTTAGTATTCAAGGCCCATCCGTTTGAGGATGAACGTGAACCGGTTCCACGCCTTATCCGCGAGCTGGTGCGGAAACACGCATTGTCAGGTCGTGTACGATTTATCCCGGGCGGAAAGCTGGGGCCATTGTTAGATGCGGCCAAAAGCACGATCACCGTTAATTCCACGGCCTCGCAACAGGCGTTGTGGCGTGGTTTGCCGGTCCGGGCATTTGGGCGCTCGGTGTTTTCGAAACCGGAATTCATCTCGTCGCAACCTCTGGCAGATTTTTTTGTCGAACCGCATTTACCAGACACTGATGCCTACCATAGTTATCGACAGTTTTTGTTGGAAACATCGCAAATTGCCGGTGGGTTTTACACGCAGCGCGGGCGGGCTGAATTGTTGCGCCGTCTGGTGGATTTGATCCTTTTGGACGTTGATCCATATGCAAAAATCCTGAATGACCGGACGCCAAATCGGGAAGAATGAACGCCACTAGCCCGTGAACGGTTTTTACGATAGATTTCGTCCCTACACGCGAGGGAAATTGCGCGTATACGCTTGAAAATAAGGCATAACCTGATGTTGAACCCCTATCGCACGATCCGCCGATTCGCGACTTTGCTCGGCATATTGAGTTTGTTGGCATCTTGCGGTTTGCCACGTGTCGGACCCTCTGAAAGCGAAATTCGTGCCGGAGGCGTTGAAAACGGCGGCGACGTTCATATAATCGATATCAATGATCACGTTACCCATGCGACGCGGCGAAATCAGGCGCTTGGCTTCACCACAACTTTTTTGAACGCGGGAACGGTTTCCGTTGATACCATCCATGCGGGTGATTTGTTGGCGATTACCGTGTGGGAAAATGTCGATAACGGCGTGTTTGCGACGCAAGGTATTCGCGTAACACCTTTGCCACCGGTGCAGGTCGATCAGCTTGGCAATATCTTTGTGCCATATGCCGGAACGATAAAGGCGGCAGGGCGGACGCCTGATGATTTGCGTCAAAAGATTACGGAACTGCTGGCCCCGCAAACACCCGATCCACAAGTTGAAGTCCGGCGAGAGGCCGGCGATGGCGCTACGGTCAGTATTCTGGGTGGTGTGACAGGGCAGGGCGTATTTCCGATCACGGCCTCAAACCGCCGTTTGACGGGAATGATCGCGACAGCTGGCGGTATCTCGCTTGATCCTAGTATTGTAAAAATCAGCATTCGGCGCGGATCAAATCTGGGTCAAATCTGGTTGCAGGATTTGTTTGATACGCCGGGAAATGATGTCCCGTTACGTGGCGGTGATAGGATTTTTATTGAAAAAGATGAACGATTTTTCATCTCGCTTGGGGCGACAGGTCAAAGTCGCGTGAAGTTCGAAACACATAACCCTAGCGCCATCGAGGCATTGGCGTTGATTGGTGGACTGCGAGGAAATGCATCTGATCCGACGGGGATATTTGTTTTCCGTGTCGAACCTGCCGCGATTGCAAATCGTGTGTTAGGACGTGACGAT